>JALDYL010000332.1:0-4352 GCA_032153965.1 Achromobacter sp.
CCGGGGCGAGCATCGGAATGGCGCAGGGCAGCCTCGGCGGCTAAAGAACCCTGACCTCCGCAAGACCCAACCTCAATAGCCGCGCGCGGGATCGACGCGATTGGCGGGCTCCAGGCCCTGGCTGACGCGCAGTATGTTGTCGGCGATCTGTCCGGCGGCCGATGCTGGAATGGCCACCGAAGCCAGGTGCGGCGTGATCAGCACGTTGTCCATCGCCCAGAGCGGGTCGCTGGCGGGCAACGGCTCGCGCTCGAACACGTCCAGCGTCGCGCCGCCCAGATGGCCGCTGCGCAGCAGATCGGTCAGGGCGGCCTGGTCCACCAGCGCGCCCCGGGCCACATTGATCAGGGCAGCTCCGCGGGGCAGACGTTGCAAACGTTCGCGATCCAGTAGGCCGCGGGTCTGCGGCGTCAGCGGAAGCATCACCACCAGTATGTCGGCGCGCGACAGCACCGTATCCAGCGATTCCATGCCGCTGTGACACTCGACGCCCTCGATGCTGCGCGGACTGCGCGACCAGCCCAGCACCGTCAACCCCTGGCGGCGCAGCTCCTGCGCCGCGCAGGCGCCCAGCTCGCCCAGGCCCAGCACGGCCACGCGCACGTCCTCGGGCGAACGCGGATGGCGATAGGCCCATTCGCCGCGCCGTTGCGCCGCTTCAAAGTACGGGATGTCGCGCGCATAGCGCAGGGCGGCGAACAGCACGTAGCCCGCCATCATGCGCGCCATGTTGGGATCGGTGATACGGGTGATGGGGACGCCAGCCGGCAGGTCCTCGCGGCCCACCAGCGAATCCACTCCCGCGCCCAGGTTCACGATGAGGCGCAGGTTCTTCATGCGGTCGAAGAAACCCTGCGGCGCCTTCCAGGCCAGTGCGTAGTGGATGCTGGCCGGATCATGCGCTTCGCTGCCATGCACCATGCGCAGGTCCGGCAGGCGCGCCTGCATGGCGTCGCGCCAGGCCGTGTAGTCGTCGAACTCGCTGTAGAAGATCATGGCGCCCGACACGGCGGGGCGGGAGGATGCATGCATGGGCGGTCTACCTCAAGTACTGCGGTGTATCAGGCGGGACATGGCCTCGATGGCCAGCTCGTAGCCATCGCCGCCCAGGCCCGCGATGACGCCGTCGGCGGCCTTGGAAATATAGGAATGATGGCGGAAGGCTTCGCGCCGCCAGATGTTGCTCATGTGGACCTCGATGATCCTGCCAGGAAAGGATAGCAGGGCATCCAGGATGGGTACGGACGAATAGGTCAGGCCGGCCGCATTGATGATGACGCCCTGCGCGCTGCCGCGCGCCTCCTGTATCCAGTCGACCAGTTGGCCTTCGTAGTTGGATTGGACGAAATTCAGTTGGATGCCCAGCGAGGCGGCCTTGCTTTCGCAGCGTTGCTGCAACACGGGAAAGCTGTCTGAACCGTAGGTCTTGTTGGCATCCAGTCCGTAGAGATTGGCGTTCGGCCCGTTCAGAAACCAGACCGTGGAGGAGGTGGAAGGTGCGCTCGGCGTCGTCATGGCGGCGGTCTCAGGCTTCGTTGGGAAGGGTGGCCTGCATGGCAGGCAATTGGTTGAACACGGCGAACCAGGCCGTGGCGCGCGGATGCGCGGCGCGCCAGTCCAGCTCCGGAAAGCGGAAATCCAGATAGCCCAAGGCGCAGCCTATGGTCAGGCTGCCAATGTCCGGATGCGCTTGCGGCAGCTCGTCTGCCTGCGCCTCGATTTCCGTGAGGCAGGCCCGCACCTTGACCAGCTGCGCCTCGCGCCACTGCGGCCATTGGATTTCGGCCGGCCGGGCCGTGTGTTCATAGCGCGCCAAAAGCGCGGCATCCAGCAGGCCGTCGCCCAGGGCCTGTCGCGTCAATGCCAGCCAGCGCGCCTCGCCAGTCGGAAACAGCTGCGTGTCGCCGGCGGCACCGGCCAGGTATTCGCAGATCACGCGGCTGTCGTAGAGCGCCCTGCCGTCCGGCAGGATCAGGGTCGGCACCTTGGCCAGCGGATTGTGGGCGGCGATACGCGCATCGCGGTTGACCGGATGCGCGGCGCTGGGCAGCCATTCGATTTGTTCGGCCTGGCCGGTCAGGTGCGCGCAGATCATCACCTTGCGCACGAAAGGGGACGTCGGGGCGTAGAGGAGTTTCAATCCAGTCTCCGATTGTCAGGGTTTGAGGACCAGCTTGCCGAACACCTTGCCGCTCTCCAGCAACTGATGCGCGCGCGCGGCGTCTGCCAGAGGCACGCTTTGCGCCATCCTGGGCCGGATGCGGCCGGCGGCCACCAGGGGTAGCACATGGCGCCTGAGCGCGGCAGCCATGCGGGCCTTTTCGGCGTCGGTCTGCGGCCGCATGGTCGAGGAATGCAGACTCAGCTGTTTCTGCATCAGAGTCAGCAGCTCGACATTGACGGCCGATCCCTGCAGGAAGGAAAGGCTCACATGACGCCCGCCGAAGGCCAGCGCCTGCAGATTGCGCCGCACGTAATCGCCGCCGACGATGTCCAGCACCACGTCCACGCCGCGGCCTTCGGTATGGGTCTCGCAGGCCTGCACGAAATCCGTGTCATGAAAGCAGATCACCTCGGACGCGCCGAGTTCGCGCAGGGCGTCGCTGCGGTCGCGCTCGCCGTCCGTCACGATCACCTTCGCCCCAGCCGCATGCGCCATCTGGATCGCCAGCGTGCCGATGCCTCCGCCGCCGCCGTGAATCAGCACGGTCTCGCCCATGCGCAAGCGGCCCAGCTCGAACAGGTTGTGCCAGACGGTGTACAGGCCTTCCGGCAAGGCGCTCGCCTCGGCGTCGTCCAGCCCCGGGGGCACGGCCAGGGACTGGTCCACCCGCGCCACGCACCACGGCGCATAGCCGCCGCCCGCCAGCAGGCTCATGAAACGCTGCCCAAGCAAGGACTCTGGCACGCCGGGACCGCAGGCGGCCACCTCGCCGCAGGCCTCCAGCCCGAGCACGTCGGTGACGCCCGGCGCCGGCTTGCCCAGGCCCTGGCGCTGCATGATGTCGGGCCGGTTGATGCCGGCCGAAAGCACGCGCAACAGCACCTCGCCGGCGCCCGGCGTCGGGACCGGTCGCTCGGCCAGCGCCAACACCGTGGCGTCGCCCGGCTCGCGGGCGATGATGGCTTGCATTTCAAGGGGAATCTGGTTCATGGAGTTGTGCCTCGCGGAAGAATGGAAGCCGAGCGGCTGCGCTGGCGCGGCCGCCGTGCAGGATGGAACAGCGCGGAACCCGTCTTTCAGGACGACGCGTTGAAGACGCTGACCCCGTGACCGGGCAGAGCAAGCCCCGCCACGGCGCCCACGGGCCATTCATGGATGCAGTTCAGGTCGGAGGTACGCACCATCACGTGCTGGCGCCCCTCGACGGGGATGTGCACCTCCAGGTACAGATCGACGTGGTCGCCCTGGAATACGTGGTTGACGACCGTGCCGCTCAGCACCGATCCGCTATGCAGGGTCTCCAGCTTGATGTGTTCGGGCCGCACGTACAGATCGAGCCGGTGCCCCTCGTGCGAGCCGCCCACCAGGCGGTGGCGTGGAATATGCGTCAGCCCCGCGCCCAAGCGCAGCTGGATGGTCTCCGCGCTGGAGCCGTGATAGTGAGCGGGCAGGATGTTGACGTCTCCCAGGAACGACGCCACGAACGGATCCTGCGGATTGCGATACAGCTCGTCGGGTGCCGCGACCTGCCGGATCACCCCCTGGCTCATCACCGCAATGCGGTCCGACATGCTGAGGGCCTCGCCCTGGTCATGGGTGACGAAGATCGTCGTTACGCCCAGCTTGCGCTGGATATCGCGGATCTCCACCTGCATGGCGCCGCGCAGACCTTTGTCCAGCGCGGAAAACGGCTCGTCCAGCAGCAGCACCTTGGGGCGGATCACCAGCGCCCGCGCCAGAGCCACCCGCTGCTGCTGCCCGCCGGACAGTTCGCGCGGTTTGCGCCCGCCCAATCCGTCCAGCTTTACCAGGGCCATGGCTTCGCGCACCCGCCGCTCGATTTCGGCAGCCGGAACGCGCCGCATCCGCAGGCCATAAGCGATGTTGCGCTCCACCGTCATGTGCGGAAACAGCGCGTAGTTCTGGAACACGATGCCGATCTGGCGCTGATACGGCGGCAGCGCCGTGACCGGCGTGTCGTCGATGAAGATCTCACCGCCGTCCGCGTCGGCAAAGCCCGCGATCAGGTTCAGCAAGGTCGTCTTGCCGCAGCCAGACGGACCCAGCAGCGTCAGGAACTCCCCCCGCTCGATCCTCAGGGACACCTGTTGGAGCACCGCGTGATCACGGTATTTCTTGACCACTCCCTCCAGGCTGACCGCGCTGGAGCTATCGGAGGCAAAGGGGC
>JALDYL010000078.1:0-21250 GCA_032153965.1 Achromobacter sp.
GGACCGTGATCGAAGGCATGGCCGCCGGCGCCCAGCCCGGCGGCATCACCACCCGCCATGCCTACGAAACGCTGCGCGACGAACTGCTGCGCGACCTGCAAGAGGCCTTGCCCATCGACATGGTGGTGCTGGGCCTGCATGGCGCCATGGTGGCCGACGGTTATGAGGACTGCGAAGGCGACCTGCTGGCGCGCGTGCGCGCCATCGTCGGCCCCGACGTCGTGGTGGGCGCGGAGCTGGATCCGCATTGCCACCTGTCGGAAGCCATGGTGGCCAACGCCGACATGCTGGTCGCCTACAAGGAATACCCACATACCGACATCCGCGAACGCGCGTTGGAATTGGTGGACTTCTGCGCGGGAATAGTCGAGCGACGCATCGCCCCGGTGGCTGCCGTGGTCGACTGCGGGATGGTCGTCACCATCCGCACGCCGCAAGAACCGGCGCGCAGTTATATCGACCGGCTGAGCGCGCTGGAAGGCAAAGATGGAGTCCTGTCCATTTCCGTCGTGCACAGCTTCGCCTGGGGGGATGTGCCGGACATGGGGACCAAGCTGCTGGTCTACGCCGATGGCAACGCCGACGCCGCCCAGCGGCTTGCACGGCGCCTGGCCGACGAACTGATAGGCATGCGCGAAGTATTGACGCCTGTCTACCCCAAACCGGACGAAGCCATCGATCAGGCGCTGGCGTATGGCGCAACGCCGGTCGTCATCGCCGATGCGGCCGATAACCCCGGCGGCGGTGGTGCGGGTGACTCCACCTTTCTGTTGCGACGTCTGCTGGAAAGGGGCGTGCGCAATGTGGCGATCGGCCCCATGTGGGACCCGATTGCCGTCCGCATCGCGTTCAGCGCGGGCGTAGGCGCGCGGCTGCCCTTGCGCATAGGGGGCAAGATCAGCCCCCTGTCTGGCGAACCGCTGGACCTGATGTGCACGGTCAAGGCGCTGGTGCCGGACATGGTCATGACCGGACTGTCCGGATCGCCGGCCGTCGTGGGGAATTCCGCCCTGGTCGAGGCTGATGGCATTGAAATCGTGCTGATCACCGTGCGGGCCCAGGCCATGGATACCGATGTTTTCACGCAGTTGGGTTGCCGGCTGGAGGAGAAGACGCTGATCGTGGTGAAGTCGGCGCAGCACTTTCAGGCGTCGTTCGCCAAGGTGGCGCGGAATGTGGTGTTTGCGGATGCACCGGGGTCGGCGACGTTGGATTTAAGGGGGTTGCCGTATAAGCAGATCCACAGGCCCAAGTGGCCCATCGATATGTGACAAAAAGTCCTGCGCACTTGCCCCGGGCGTCTTGTATTGAAGGGATACACAACAGTCGTCAGCGGTTCATCATCCGCGAGTTACCCTAGCCAATCCAGCGCCCGTCCGCTGAATGCGTTACTCTCCCCCTCCCCAATTCAAGTCCGCAAGGAGCCCCCAAATGGCACAAGCCTCCGCCCGTCACATCCTCGTCTCCACCGAAGCCAAGGCTAACGAACTGAAGACCGCCATCGAGAACGGCGCCGACTTTGCTCAGCTGGCCAAGGAAAACTCCAGCTGCCCGTCCTCGCGCGACGGCGGCAACCTGGGTACGTTTGGTCCGGGCCAGATGGTCAAGGAATTCGACACCGTGGTGTTCAGCGCCCCGGTCGGCGTGGTTCAGGGTCCGGTGAAGACGCAGTTCGGCTACCACCTGGTTGAAGTGACCAGCCGCAAGGACTAAGTCCTGTAGCAGTCCCAAAGAAAGCCGCCGCCAGGCAACTGGCGGCGGCTTTCTTTATGGCTCGTGCATCTGGGCCGCCGCCCTCAGGCAGTCCACGAACGCGGTCAGCCCGGCGCTGTCACGGCAGCCGCTGCGGGTGACGATGGCGTAGTCCAGCGCGACGCGGGGCGTAAGGGCCCGGAGCTGCACGCGCCAGCGCGTGCCGGTCAATGCGGCAAACGAGGGCACGACGGCCTGGCCCAGGCCGGACTCGACCATGGCCAGGATAGTCTCCAGGTGGCTGTAGACACGGCGCGGCGGGAGGTTCGCGACATCGGGCAAACGAGGAACGTGCCGGTCTATCAGTTGCTGGATGGGGTTGCTGGAAGGCAGCACGATGAGACTGGCGGGATCAAGGCGCTGCCAGGGCAAGGAAGCTCGGCGGGTCCGGGCGGTATGTTCGGCCGCTTGCGCCAGTACCAATTCGGCGGGAAACAACCAGCGGCGGCGCAGGCCAGCCGCCTTCTGGAAGAAGGCGCCGAAACCGGCGTCCAGGGTTCCGTCTTCGACGCCCTGCTGGATCAGGCTGCGGTCCATGTCGGCCACTTCGATACGCCATTCCGGCTGTGCCGCTGAGCAGGCGCGCAACACCTGCGGCAGGATGCTGCTGGCGATGAGCGGGGTGACGCCCACGCGTAGCACGCGCGCCTGCGGCGTGCTGGCGGCGGCCAGTTGACGCAGCGTGCCGCCCAGTTCGTCGACCATGCGCTGGGCGACGGGCAGAAGCGTTCGTCCCGCATCGGTGAGCAGCACGGCGCGAGTGCTGCGTTCGAACAGGCGGCTGCCTATGCTTTGTTCGAACTCGCGCACCATGGCGCTAAGGCCGGCCTGCGTCAGATGCAGCTGGGCCGCTGCCTTGGTGAAGCTGGCATGTTCGGCAACGGCCAGGAAGCCGCGCAGCTGGCGTAGAGAGAAGTTCACGCGTGGACTACCAGATAATTAATAAATATTCTTTGTTAATGGACAAGATAACGTAGTTTTACTTGTTTATTGGTTTGCGTTGCAATTGCGGGACGCGCCGCCTTCCGTCCGGAATGGCCCAAAACAAAAAAAGCGCAGATGCGCCCACAGGAGACAAGCATGTTCCGATTCCCCCTGAGAATTGCCTCAGCATTTGCCATTGCGTGTGCGGCCCTCGCACCTGCATCCGCGGTCCACGCCGCGGGCTTCCCCGAAAAACCTATCCGTCTGATCGTGCCTTTTCCGCCCGGCGGCCCGACCGACACGAGCGCGCGCCTCTTCAGCAAGACCATGGCCGAACAGCTGGGCCAGCCGGTCATCGTGGAGAACCGTGCAGGCGCGGGTGGCTCGGTGGGTACCACGTCGGTAACGCGCGAGCAGCCCGACGGCTACACGCTGCTATGGGGCGGCACCAGCAGCATGGTGGTGGCGCCCGCGCTCTACCCCAAGCTGGACTACGACCCCATCGCCTCCTTCACCCCCATCGGCATGGCGGTGCGCGGTCCGCTGATCCTGGTAAGCCGCCCCGCGCTGCCCAGTACTGACCTCAAGGCACTGCTTGACCTGGCACGGCGCCAGCCGCTGACGGTGGCCTCGGCCGGCACGGGTTCGGTCGGCCATCTGACGGCCGAGCTGTTCGATCGCAGCGCGGACGTGGACATTCTGCACATTCCCTACCGCGGCGGCGCGCCGGCGCTCAGCGACGTGCTGGGCGGCCAAGTTGATCTGTTGTTCGACACGGTGACGCTGCTGTATCCACAGATCGCGGCGCAGAAGCTGCGCGCCTATGCCGTTACCGGCGCGCAGCGCTACCCGCAACTGCCCAACGTTCCCACCGTGGCTGAAGTACTGGGCAAACCCTTCGAGGCCTATTCCTGGTTCGGTCTGATGGCTCCCGCCCATACGCCGCAGCCGGTGATCGAACGCCTGACCAAGGCGCTGGCCGCTGCGGCGCGCGATCCCGAGGTCAATCGCCAGCTGACGGCTCTGGGTCTGGAACCGGTAGGCGATACGCCGGAGCAATTCGCGCAATCGATCCGCACGGATCTGGCCAAATGGACCCAGGTCGTCAAGCAAGCCGGCATCAAACCTGACTAACCCATACTCACGCAGCATATGTCTCACAACGCCTCCCCCCTATACCTCATCGCCGGCGCCGGCCTGGGCGGTCTGACCGCCGCGCTGGCCCTGCAACGACGCGGCTTGCGCGTGCGCGTGCTGGAGCAGGCGCAGGAGCTGCGCGAAGTCGGCGCAGGCATCCAACTTAGCGCCAACGCCAACCGCGTGCTGTATCAACTGGGTCTGGAACACGCCCTGACGGAGGTTGCACGCCCGACAGCCGGGAAGCGCATCCGCTTGTGGTCAAGCGGACGAACCTGGCCGCTGTTTGACCTGGGTGCGGAATCGGTGGCCCGCTATGGTTATCCGTACCTGACGATCTATCGCGCCGACCTGCACCGGATTCTGGCGCAGGCGGTACAGGCCAATGACCCGCAAGCCATCACGCTGGGCGCCAAGGTCACCAGGTTCACGCAGGACGACGCAGGCGTCACAGCCACCCTGGAATCGGGCGAACACATTCAGGGCACGGCGCTCGTCGGCGCCGACGGCGTGCACTCGCGCGTGCGCGCCGCGCTGTTCGGCGCGGACGCAGCGGCGTTCTCGGGCACCGTCGCCTGGCGCGGCGTGATCCCGGCCGAAAAGCTGCCCGCGCATCTGCGCGAGCCCTATGCCTGCAACTGGGTAGGGCCGGGCGCGCACGTCATTCACTACCCGCTGCGGCACGGAAAGCTGGTGAACTTCGTGGGTATCCTGGAGCGCGACGATTGGCAGGTCGAATCCTGGACCGAGCGCGGCAGCGTGGCGGAATGTTCGCGGGACTTCGCCGGTTGGCACGAGGATGTGCAAACGCTGATCCAGGCGCTGGACGAACCCTACAAATGGGCGCTGATGCTGCGTGATCCATTGCCGGAATGGTCACGGGGCCGCGTGACGCTGCTGGGTGACGCCTGCCATCCGACGCTGCCCATGCTGGCTTCGGGCGCGGCGATGGCGATCGAGGACGGCTATGTACTGGCGCGTGCCCTGGAGGCGCAGCCGAACGATGTTCCACAGGCCTTCAAACGCTACGAAGCGGCGCGTGTGGAACGGGCATCGCGCGTGGTGCACGGCTCAGCCGAGAACGCCCGGCGCTTCCACAATCCGGCGCTGGCGCACGCGCAAGGCGCCGCCGATTACGTGGACCGCGAGTGGAACGAAACGCGCGTGCGTGAACGCTATGAATGGCTGTTCAGCTATAACGCGGACGAAGCGTCGGTCTGACCTCTCCGCCACATGAAAAAGGCCGCCGTCGGATCTATCGCCGACGGTGGCCTTTTTCATTCGTCTGGCCGTGGGACCACGCGCGGCGTTACTCCTTGCCCGTCATCACCATATGCGCCAGCGCATCCGCATCCAGCCCGGCGACGTCGCGCTCGATGACCTTGGCGCCGCTCTTCAGGATCGCCACCCGGTCCGCCAACGCCACCACGTCAGCCATGTTGTGGCTGATGAGAATCACGGTGCGCCCTTCCTCGCGCAACTTGCGCACCAGGTTCAGCACCAGCGCGGTTTCCTTGACGCCCAGAGCGGCAGTGGGTTCGTCCATGATGACGACGCGGGCGTCCCAGCGCAGGGCGCGGGCGATGGCGACGGCCTGGCGTTGGCCGCCGGACATGCGCTCCACGGGCCGGTCCATGTCGTCGATGGGCACGGACAGGCGCTGCAGGTAGCCGCGCGCGTCCTGCGCCATGCGGCGCTTGTCCAGGACGCTGAACAGGCCCACGCGGCGCACCAGCTCGGCGCCCATGAAGATGTTTTCCCAGATCGACAGACGCGGGGCCAGGGCCAGGTCCTGATAGATAGTGGCGATGCCTTGCACCAGGGCATCGTGGGGCGAGTGGAACACGACCTGCTGGCCGTTGAGGCTGAGCGCTCCGCCGCTGGGTTCCTGCGCGCCGGAGATGATGCGGATGAGCGTGGATTTGCCCGCGCCGTTGTCGCCGCAAATGGCCATGACCTTGCCCTGGGGCACGTCCAGGTCCACGCCCTTCAGGGCTTCGACGGCGCCATAGGATTTCCTGATCTGGCGTAGCGACAACGCGGCGGTCATGGCTGCTGGCTCTTACTTGGTATGTTGCAGGAATTTCTGGACGTTGCTGGCGTCGACCAGGACCGAGTCCATGAACAGGTAGGGGCCGGCGGCGATGGTTTCCCTGGGTTCCTTCTTTACGACGATGCGTTCGATGGCATAGATGGCCTTGGTGCCCATCTGCTCGAAGGGAATCATCATGGTGGCGGTGATGAGGCTGTTGGGATCGGCGATGCGGCGGTAGGTTTCCGGGCTGCCGTCGACCGACACCAGGGTGATGTCGCCCTTCTTCATGCCTTGAGCCTGGAGCAGGTCGTCGATGACGTAGGCCTGGCCGTCGAACGAGGCCCAGATGCCCTTGAACTGGCCCTGATGGCGCAGCAGCAGGGCCTGCATGCCGTTGCGCACGTCGTCGCGCCAACTCTGGGTGCGGGCCATGCTGAACTTGGCCAGGTCCTTGACTGCCGTGTTCTCGGTCAGGACGGCATCCAGCATCTTGCCGCGGATGCGGGTGCCGGAGTTGCCGTCGAAGCGGGCGGACAGGATGTTGCCCTGGTAGCCCATCTTGCCCAGCAGGTACAGCACGGACTGGGCGCCGGTGGCGTATTCGTTGACCTCGACGTCGAACAGCATGTGGGGGCTGGCGCCGGACATCACGCCGACCACGGGAATGCCCTTCTCCTTGGCGGCCTGGAGCTGCGCATCGGTTTCGACGGGCTTGCCCATGGCGATGACGATGGCGTCGACTTTCTTGTTGACCAGGGTGTCGAGCTGTTCGGCCAGCTTGGGCAGCGAGCCTTCGGCGTTCAGCTGGGTCACGGTCCAGCCCTTGGCGCGAGCAGCTTCGGCGGCGGCGTTGGCAACGCGGGCATGGGTTTCCGAGGACATCTGGAATGCGACGACGCCGACATCGAAGGCGTGCGCGGCCGCGCCCACGGCCACGGCCTGCACGGCGAACGCGGCCAACAGCAGATTGCGCAGCAAGGATTTAGGCATGGTTCTCTTCCCCTTCCGATCAGAATTTGAAAGCCGCTTTCTTCAGCACGGCCGATGACACCGCGACGGACGCGATGATGATGAAGCCCAGCACGATATCCTGCACGTAGTATGGGGCGCCCATGAGCACCAGGCCGTTGCCCAGCACCTTGAGGATCAGCGCGGCCACCAGCGTGCCGGGGATGTTGGCGTGGCCGGGGTTGAACATGGTCATGCCCAGCAGCACCGCGGCGATGGCGTACAGGAAGTAGTCGCCAGCCATGTTGGGCGCGGCGGACGACAGGCTGGACGTGAGCAGCACGGCCGCCAGGCCCGCGCACAGGCCGGACAGGGCCAGGCCTATGCTTTTCATGGCGCGGATGTTGATGCCGGCCAGCCGCGCGGATTCGCCGGCTTCGCCGGTGGCGGTCATGCGGGCGCCGGTGCGGGTCCACTTGACCAGGAAGAATGCCAGCAGCACCGCACCCAGCATCCACAGCACCAGGGCGGGAATGCCAAAGGGCTTGCCGCGTGCAAGGTCGGTAAAGGCGGCGGGCCAGCGGCCCACATAGGAGACGCCATCGGTCAGCATGAAGGCAAAGCCCCGCGCCATGGCGGCCATGCCCAGTGTCGCGATCAGCGAAGGCACGCGCAGCCGCGTGACGGCAATGCCGTTCACCAGGCCGCACAAGAGGCCCACGCCCAGCCCAGCGCCTATGGCCAGGAGCACGGGCTGCCCGGTATGCACCAGGGCGCCGGTCACGACGGCCGCCAGGCTGGCGACGTCGGCCACGGACAAGTCCAGCTCCGCCGTGACCAGCGCCAGCGTGAAGCCGATGGCGATGATGGCCAGGAAGCTGGTTTCCTTGGCGATGTTCAGAAGATTGTTGGGCGCCGCGAAATTCGGGGCAGCCAATGCGAAGAAGCCCAACAGGACCAGCCCCGCGATTGCCGTGCCGTACTTTTCCAGGATGCCGCGCATCGACTCAACCCTTGCTGCGTTTGATTATTGTGTGGGCGCGTGCTCCGACGCCCCGCTGATGGCGTCGTAGTTTATACCTCGGTACGCGGCGCGGGGACGCAGGGCGGCGATACGCCGCCTAAGGTTTTACCCCTGGACGTCACAGCACGTTGATGCCGGCCAGTGCGCGCGACACGGGCGCCAGCGCGGCCTCCGCGGCGCGGAACTGGCTGTACATGCGGCGATAGGCGCGGGCCCGCTCGGCCTGCGGCTCATAGCGTTGCGCCACGCGCACCAGGGAATCCTGCGCGGCCGCGAAGTTGCTGTAGCGCCCCAAGCCCGTCCACGCCGCCACCGCCGCGCCCAGCACGCCGGGCTGCTCGGCCTGGCCGACCACCAGCGGGCGTTCGCAGATGTCCGCCTTGACCTGGCACCACTGGGCATTGGACGCCGCGCCGCCGCCGAAGCGGATTTCCGCCACGGGATTGCCCAGCGCGCTTTCGGCGCGCTCCAGCACGATGCGGTTGAGAAAAGCCACGCCTTCCAGCACGGCCCAAGCCAGATCGCCGGGGCCGTGGCGGCGGTTCAGACCCAGGAAGGCGCCTCGCAGGTGCGGATCCCAGTAAGGCACCCGTTCACCCTGCAGATAGGGCAGGAACAGCGCCGGCTGCGGGTCGCGCGGTGCGTCCAGCAAGGCATCCATGGCCTCGCCCACCCCGGCCATGCCTTCGTCGCCCAGGCGGCCCAGCAGGGGCAGGAGCCACGCCACCGTGTCCGCGCCGTTCTGGCCCGGCCCGCCGATCTGGTGATGCCCGCCGCCCCAGTCCACTGTCATCAGGCCCTGCGCCTGCACCGGCTCGGCGCCCACGGCACCGAAGACTTCTGTAGTGCCGGAGATGTTGTAGGCATAGCCCGGCCGCAAGGCGCCCAGGCCGGCCACGGCCGCCCAGGTGTCGTTGGCGCAAGCCACGACGGGACGTCCCGCCAGGCGCGCCAGCGCGCCTGGCAGGCCCGCTTGCACAGCGCCGACGACCTCCAGCGGATCGAGCAAGCGCGGCACCCAAGCCGGATTGGCTCCCAACGCCGTCAGCAGATCGACGCAGTCAGGCCCCGCCGTCGCGGCAGCCGCCAGCCGCGCCATCGACACCGTGTCGCTCACGGGGCGTCCCGTCAGGCGGAAATTCAGATAGTCCTTGGGTTCCAGCACCAGCCGCACCCGGGCCGCGTGCTCGGGTTCGGCGCGCAGCAGCCAGGCCACGCGCGCCCAAGGGTGGAAAGCGTTGATCTGCGCATGCTCCGGATGGGAAGACGGCATGGACGCCAGCCAAGCGCCCACGTCCGCCGCCGCGCGCGTGTCGCGCCAGGTGATCGCCGGCCGGATGGCGGCGCCGTGCGCATCGATGAAGACCTGCGTGCGCGTGACGCCGCAGATCGCGATGGCCTCCACCGCATTGAACGCCGCGTCCGCCTGCGCAGCCAGCGCATCGGCCAAGGCTTGCAGCCCGCTCCACCAGGCATCGGCGTCGATCTCGTCCCAGCCTGGATGATGGTCAGGCCCCGCGCGCGTCGGGCTTTCGATGAAGCACGAATGCGCGATGGCGCCGTGCGCGTCCACCAGCGCGGCGCGAAAGCGCGTGCCGCCCAGATCCACTGCCAAAACGTAGCTCATGCCGGCACCTGCAACGGGCGGATCTGGCCGCGCCCGGGCTGCATGGCCCGCAGCGGGCGGAAGGTCGGGATATCAAGCATGGGGAGGCGACTTCTGCGTGATCGGATGGCCGTCGGAACGGACGTTCCGGCATAGGCAAATTGTAGTCCTGTCAGGGATCCCGCGCAGCGCTGGCGGTCTTCTTCGCTGCACCGCAGCACCGGAAATCCTATCAATTGATTATTTCTGTTCAGGTGACATGGGCCGCGGGCGTGGGACAGAATGGCCCACACCCGGAGGAGACAGCCGGGGCCATGAAAACCATCAAAAACGCATGCGCAAGCGCGCAGCCCGAGGCCCATGAAAAAGTCCAGGAACAAGGTCATCATCACCTGCGCGATCACCGGATCGGTCCACACGCCGTCCATGTCGCCCCATCTGCCCCTCACGCCAGACCAGATCGCACAGTCCGCGCTGGACGCCGCCCAGGCGGGCGCCGCCATCGTGCACCTGCATGCGCGCAAGCCGGATACCGGGCAGCCCACCCAGGATCCCGCGCTGTACGCGCAGTTCCTGCCCCGCATCAAGCAGGCCTCGGACGTGGTGATCAACATCACGACCGGCGGATCGCCAGTGCTGCCCATCGCCGACCGCATGGCGCCGGCGTTGCAGTTCAAGCCCGAGGTCGCCTCGCTGAACATGGGCTCGATGAACTTCGGCATGTACGAGCTGCTGGAGCGCTTCAAGGAATTCAAGCACGCCTGGGAACGTCCCTACCTGGAGGGCAGCAACGACCTCATCTTCAAGAACACCTTCAAGGACATCGAGCACATCCTGACCTCGTGCAGCGACAACGGCACGCGCTTCGAGATCGAGTGCTATGACATCGGGCACCTGTACACGGCGGCGCATTTCGTGGACCGCAAGCTGCTCAAGCCGCCCTTCCTGATCCAGTCCGTGTTTGGCATACGCGGCGGCATCGGCACGCATCCCGAAGACGTGATGATGATGAAGCGCACCGCGGACCGCCTGTTCGGCGACGACTACATCTGGTCGGTGCTGGCCGCCGGACGCAAGCAGACACCGTTGGCGACGATGGCGGCGACCATGGGCGGCAATGTGCGCGTGGGGCTGGAAGATTCGCTGTGGGACGGCCCGGGAGAACTGGCGCAATCCAATGCCGACCAGGTGCGGAGGATCCGCCGCATCCTGGAAGACCTGTCCTTGCAGATCGCCACGCCCGACGAGGCGCGCGAGACGCTGCAACTGAAGGGCCGCGACAACGTCGCGTTCTGAACAAGAATCCTATTCCGTGGGGAGATCAGACATGAAAAAGACTTTGTGCGCGACGGCCGTGGCCGCGCTGTTTGGAATGGCGGGCGCGGCGCAGGCCGACGATGGCGTGATCCGCATCGGTTTCATTACCGATATGTCCGGCCTGTCGGCGGACGCGGATGGCCCGGGCGGCGCCGAGGCGATCAAGATGGCCGTGGCGGACCTGGGCGGCGTGGTGGCGGGCAAGAAGGTGGAGATCCTGGTGGCGGACCACCAGAACCGCGCCGACATCGCCTCTTCCCGAGCGCGCGAATGGCTGGACCAGAAAGGCGTGAACATGCTGATCGCGGGCGCGAATTCGGCGGCGGCGCTGGCGATGGCAAAAGTGGCCGAAGAGAAGAAAACGCCCTTCTTCGTGGTGAGCGCGGGCGCCTCAGAGCTGACGAATTCCCAATGCACGCCCTACACCGTGCACTACGTGTACGACACAGTCTCGCTGGCGCGCGGAACGGCGCGGGCGATGATGAAGGAAGGCAACAAGGACTGGTTCTTCCTGACGGTCGATCACGCCTTCGGACACGCGCTGGAACGCGACGCGGCAGCAGTGGTGCAGGCCGACGGCGGCACCACCAAGGGGCGGGTCCGGCATCCATTGAACGCGGCGGATTTCTCGTCATTCATTTTGCAGGCGCAGGCCTCGGGCGCGTCGGTGCTGGGCCTGGCGAACTCGGCCAGCGACACCAGCAACGCGGTCAAGGCCGCCAATGAGTTCGGCCTGACGCCGAAGATGAAGATCGCGGGCCTGCTGGTGCTGATCACGGACGTGCACGCGCTGGGTCTGCAAGCGGCGCAGAACATGTACCTGACCACGGCCTGGTATTGGGACCAGGACGACGCCTCGCGTAAATGGGCGTCGCGCTTCGAGGCCGCCATGAAGAAAAAACCGTCCATGCTGCAAGCCGGCGACTACTCCGCCGCCACGACCTATCTGAAGGCGGTGGAAGCCACCAAGAGCACCGATGGCGAGACCATCATGAAATGGCTGAAGGCGAATCCGGTGAACGACTTCTTCGTGAAGGACGGCAAGATCCGCGCCGACGGCCTCATGGTGCACGACATGTTCCTGATGCAGGTGAAGACGCCGGCAGAGTCGAAGGCCCCATGGGACTACTACAAGCTGGTGGCGCGCGTGCCGGGCGACCAGGTCTATACCTCGCCGGCGGAATCGACCTGCCGTTTGATGAAGCCCTGAACCGCAATAGAAAGGATCTGGCATGACTGTGAAGAACGCTGTCCCGGGGGATATTTCCGCGCTGCCCGTGGACTTTTCCGGCAAGCGCGTCATCGTGACCGCGGGTGCGGCCGGCATCGGTGCGGCGATCGCCGCCGCGTTCGCCGCGCGCGGCGCGCGGGTCCATGTCTGCGACGTGGACGAGCAGGCCCTGGCGGCCTGCCCCCATCCCTGGTCGCGCGCCGACGTGAGCCGGCGCAACGAGATCGACCGCTACATGCAGGACGCGCTGGCGCATCTGGGCGGCCTGGACGTGCTGGTGAACAACGCCGGCATCGCCGGGCCGACAGCGAGCATCGCGGACATCCAGCCGCAGGAGCTGGACGCGACGCTGGACATCAATCTGGCATCGCAGTTCCACACGGTGCGGCATGCGCTGCCGGCGCTGCGCGCTTCAGGCGGCGGCAGCATCATCAACATCAGCTCGGTGGCTGGCCGCATGGGCATCCCCATGCGTACGCCCTATGCCGCGACCAAATGGGGCGTGGTCGGCCTGACCCGTTCGCTGGCGGTCGAGCTGGGGGGTTATGGCATCCGGGTCAACGCGCTGCTGCCTGGCCTGGTGGCCGGGCCCCGGATCGACCGGGTGATCGAGGCGCGCGCGAAGAACATGGGCCTGACGGTGGAGGAAGAGACCCGGCTGGAGTTGGCCGGCGTCAGCCTGCGGCAGTTCGTGCGCGCGGCGGACATCGCCAATATGGCGTTGTTCCTGGCCAGCCCGTTCGGCGCGATGATCAGCGGGCAGGCCATCAGCATCGACGGCGACCTGCAATCGCTACCCTGGCAGCCGCCGGCAGGCTGAAGCCTGCACTCTACTCCAGCAACTGGATCGTGTGCGCATAGACGCCCTGGCGCCGGTCCTGCGCCGTGGCGCGCAGCGCCTCAAGCAAGCGCCCGGCCAGATCCTGGCTGTGCGCCTCCTTGCGGGTGATGAGAAAGAAATCGAACCACTGTCGCGACGCCAGGGGCCGGGCGACCAGATCGGGATAGGCCGTCACGATGTCCCAGGCGGACAGGGCGTTGACCAGGCTGATGCCCTTGACCGCCCGGACAGTGCCGGGCAGCAAGGACATATGCGCCCGCATGCCGGAGCTCAGCAGCAGCGAATCGGCGATGTCGCCCTGGGCGACCACATAGTCGGACCACAAGGGCTTCACGTAGGAGTCTGGCGGGATATCGGCCGCCGCGATGGTGTCGCGCGCCGCCAGGGGATGATCGCAGTGCGCGATGGCCATGACGTCGGCGCGCAGGAATGGCGTGAACGCCAGGCGCGCGCTGTCGCGTTCCACCGCGCCCAGGCCGAAGTCCGCGCGCATGGTCTCGACGGCGCTGATGGCCTGCACGGACGATTCGATGTCGATGGAAAAAGGCCGGGTGCCGTTGGCGTCCAGGTAACGCCGCACGGCGTCCGGCGCATAGCCCAACGCCAGCGCGGGCGAGGACGCAATGCGCAGGCCGCGCCCGCCGAACTGTTCAATGCTGTGCAAGGCCTCGTCGATGCGGACCAGCTCGTCCAGCACGAATTTCGCTTCGCTGTAGAGGTACTGGCCAGCCTCGGTGGGGCGCAAGGTCTTGTGGGACCGATCGAACAGCTGCACACCGGTGGCCCCTTCCAGACGGGAAATCGCGTGGCTGACCGCTGGTTGCGTCAGATGCATGGACTGCGCGGCCTGCCGGGTCGATCCGGTCATGACCACCGCGTAGAAAATGCGCAGGTCGTGAATATTGAAGTTGCGCTTCATGCGGCGCGAGGCTCCCTGTATGGACGGCTGCCCGACTGCGCCAGGCCGAAGACTGCGACGACCGGCCTGCGCGAGGCCTTCTTGTAGCCCAGACCGCCGCTAGTGTCGAACCTGGAGCGGCGAAGGCGCGGGCCGGGCCTGCGGCGTCTGCCGGGCGCGTTCGATCTGCGGCGACGCCCACTTGCCGTCCAGCAACGCGGGCTTGGGCCAGTAGTACCGCAGCGTGACCATGAAAGGCCCGGCCGGCGCGGGTAGCCAGTTGGACTCCTTGCCCTTGCCGGGCGACTCCGACTGGATGTGGATCGTGATGCCGCCGTCGCGGTCGCGTTTGAGCGAGGGCAGCATGGACGAGTTGATCAGGTAGCGCTTGAGCGGATTGGCCGCCAGCTGCTGTTCGGGCAGGCGGTACAGGGTCATGGACCAGAAGGCGTTGACGGGCGGCAGGCTGCGCGGCGCGAAGCGCAGGGTGTATTTGTTGCGGCCGTCCAGCGGCTGGCCTGTGCTGTCGTTTTCCAGCACGGGATAGAGCGCTTCCACACGGCTGTTGCCGCCGATGCCGACCTGCGTGCCGGTGGCGCGCGCCAGGTAGTCGTTCTTCAGCGTATTGCGGTCGCCGAACAAGCCATCGGTCTTGCCGTTCAGGGCCTCGCGGTTCTTGTCGATGTCGTTCTGGCCGTCATGCATGCCTTCCTGCAAGGCGCGGCGCAAGGCGGGGTTCATGCTGTTGAAATCGAATTGCCGGCCGGGCTCCAGGCCGATGCTGGCAAAGCGTTCGCGCAATGACTGTTCCGAGGGATGGGCCGGCGCAAACTGCAGCAGGAAGGCAAGCTGGTTGTAGAACTCCAGCGAACTGCGCATCTGCGCGGGCGGCTCGGGCGCGATCCAGTCCACGGCCGGGGCCGGTTCGGGCGCGCGCTGTTTGCGGTAGGCGGACAGCGTCTGGATCTTGTAGCGCGACTGGATGCGCTTGACGTTGGGCAGGTCGCCCGCGTTGAACAGTTGGGTGCGCCCGACCAGGTTGACCAGGTCGGTCTCCGACCTGATCACCTTGGTGATGCCTGCTGGCGCTTTGCCCTTCCAGCGTGGGCCGGCGACCAGGAACCGACCACCGCCATTGCCCGTGCTCCGGCTGCCGATATAGGCGAAGTTGTAGGTGTACAGGTCCATCAGCTGCAGCACGAAGTAGCGGCGCGGCTCCATGGCAGGCACGGTGATGACCACGGGTTCGGCGCGCAGGTCCAGGACCGCGAAGGTGTATGGCGTGTCGGCGTTGGGCGTGACGAAGGCGGTGTCTTCGGGCGTGAAGACGCGCGCGACGTTGTTGACGCTGTTGAACGGGCCTTTGTACTGGGGGTTGCTCTTGTCGATGCTGAAGGCATGCATGGTCTGGTAGCTTGCGACCATGGGCGTGCCGTACAGATAGGCTTCGCGGGCGATGCCGCGCGCCTGCTGCGCCGTGACGCCGTCGATGCCTACCGATTGCGAGCCGCTTGCGTCTTGGGTATTGATGGCGCATCCGGCTGCGCCGCCGATCAGCAGCGCGGCAAACAGCAGCCGGGCTGCGCAAAAGAATCCGATGCCAGTCTGACGGTCGCGCATTCAATGCTCCAACACTACGTGATGTTGGCAACGCCCGTTGAAGGCAGCGTCGCATGCGAGGCGTGAATTTCCGGGGAATTCTGGCACATTCCCCCGCTTGCGCTCAAGCCGGCTGGATCTGGGCCTCCAGCCGCAGCACGGGAATCGGCACGATGGCGCTTTCGCTGGCGCTGGCGTCCGTGGTCAGGTGCTGGATCAGGTCCACGGTGGTGGACCTGCGGGTCAGCATCAGGCAGGTGACTTCCTCGTCCGTGACGCGCGTGGCATGCCAGCAGCCGGGGCGCATGCAGACGCCCTGCCCCTGCGGCACGCGGAATGCCGCCAGCGTGGCCAGGTCGGGGCTGCCGTCGGCCGCGCTGCGCGCCACGACCTGGATGATCTCGCCCGTCAGCGGCACGATCGCCTGCTGCGTCAACAGATGCTTTTCCAGGCTGGCGATTTCAAAGGACTGGCTGCGGTAGTTGACCCACAGCAGCTCGGCGTCGCCGCCGGCGCCGGTGTTGAACTGGTGCTCCTGCCAGAAGTCGGTGTCCTGGTTGGAAAACAGGGGCACGCCGTTGCCGTCCGGCATGGGCTTGCCCAGCATCCAGCCGTAGGCCTTGAAGGCGTCCGGCGTCAGATCGTTGATGTCCAGCTGCTTGTCGCTCGTCATGCGGAACCCTGTGGTGGCTTGGTCGCGCCGCCGCGCTTGGGAAACTCGGCGTCGTAGTCGAACTCGCCGCGCGCGATGGCCTCGAGAATGGCGGCCCGCCTGTCGGCGGCGCGCTTGAGGTTGGCGGCGGTGGGCTTGGCGCGGATACGTTCGACGCAATGCCGGCCTTCATGGAAGAAGCCGATCTCGATGGAAGACTCGGACGCGGGTCTGACCCCATCGAACCCCTGGCGCATCGCCCTCTCCTTTTATACCCGATGAAGATGCACATGATATCGCTTTACACTGGTCCGACACCTCTCACGCCGGGACGCGCAACATGACTACCAATCTGTCGTCGCACTATCTGCTGCTGGACGCCTCGGGCACTTGCTCCGCCGTCGAAGGCGGCAATGCCTTCTGGTCGCAGCCCGAAGAGGAACTGGAACGGTTCGGCCGCGGCTGGCTGGTGTCCGAATACGCCTTCGAAACAGACTGGCCGCAGTGGGAAATGCACCCGCAGGCCGACGAGGTCGTGCGCCTGATCGAAGGCGCAGCGGAATTGCGGCTGGAATGGCCGACCGGCGAGCAGGCCGTGCGGATGCAGGCGGGCGACGCCTATGTGATCCCCAAGAGCATCTGGCACACGCTCAAGGTGGCCGGTCCCTGCCGCATGCTGCACATCACCATGGGCGCGGGCACGCAGCACCGGCCGCTATAAGCCGCCGCTAGCCCGGCGCGCCGACGGCGCGGACACGCTGGATCTCGCGGTCGTCTATCGGCCAGTGCAACGCCGCCGATAGCACGCCCAGCGCCATCGCGCCCAGCCAGATCAGGTCGTAGGATCCGGTGGCCTCGAACACCACGCCGCCCAGCCACACGCCCAGGAAGGAGCCCAGCTGGTGGCCGAAGAACACGAAACCGAACAGGGTCGTGATGTAGCGCACGCCGAATACCTGCGAGATCAGGCCATTGGTCAGCGGCACCGTGCCCAGCCAGACAAAGCCCATGACCGCCGCGAACACGTACACGGTCCATGACGAGAGCGGCAGCAGCACGAACAGCGCGATGGCGGCGGTGCGCAGCAGGTAGATGCCGGCCAGCAGGTACTTGCGGCGATGGCGCCCGCCCAGGACGCCGCAGACATAGGTGCCCATGACGTTGGTCAGCGCAATGATGGCCAGCGCCGCCACCGCGTCGGACGCCCGCAGACCCTTGTCCATCAGGTAGGCGGGCAGGTGCGTGCCGATGAAGGCGAGCTGGAAGCCGCAGGCCAGGAAACCCAGGTTCAGCAGCCAGAAACCTGGTTGGGCGAACGCTTCGCGGATGGCCGCCCGCATCGACAATCCGGCCTCCCCCTCGGACACGCCTTGCTCCCGGCTGGCCGGCTCCCTCAAGGGCACCGCCAGGGGCAGCAACATGGCCAGGACCAGCGCGAACATCAGCAGGGCCGCAACCCAGCCCCAGCCGCCGATCAGCCATTGCGCGGCCGGCACCATGGTGAACTGGCCCAGGCCGCCCACCGCGCCCGCCACGCCCAGCGCCCAGCTGCGGCGCTCGGGCGCCACCAGCCGGCTGAGCGCGCCGTAGATCGCGGCGAATGCGGTGCCGGACAGCGCGATGCCGATGCACACGCCTGCCGTCCACAGGAACCCGGCGGGCGTAGCGGCATGCGCCATGCCGACCAGCCCCAGCGCATAGAACACCAGGCCGCCCGCGATCACCTTGGCCGAGCCGTAGCGGTCGGCAATCATGCCGGTGAAGGGCTGGACCACGCCCCAGGTCAAGTTCTGCACCGCCAGGGCCATGGCGAAGGTCTCGCGGCTCCAGCCCCGGTCCATCGTGACGGGCAGGAGGAACAGGCCCTGCACATGGCGCACGCCCAGCGCCAGGCCCATGATGACGCCACCGGCGAGCACCAGCAACAAGAGCTGAGAAGCATCCAGGGAAGACTTGCGCAAGACAGGCATGGCGAACCTCGGCAGTGGAACGTCGCCTCCGTGCAGGCAGGCGCCGGGGTCCATTACAGGACTACGGCGCTCGCCCATCAACCGATTATTTTTTGTCCGCTGCATGCCTTGCGGGAATGTCAGCGCAGGCGGAAAGCTGCTCTGCACCGGCTGTTTTTAACGGTTTGTCTGCTACGGTTACATTTACCGCGTAATTGGTGGCAGTCGCTGGTTACAGTGCTGCCTTCGCATCTTTCTTGGCAGGCATACGACCATGTGGCACGCCCGGCTCGGCCTTTACGCTTGCGCGGTTGCAGCCCGCGCCGCCGCACGATGAAGACCCCGCTCGCCCTCAAACCGCTGGCGCTGGCCGTGGCGCTCGCCGCCCTGCCCGGCGCGGCGCAGGCCAGGTCCGGCTGGATCGACCAGTGCGCCCCTGGCTACAACGAATACGACCGCGCCGACCTGGAATGCCAGCAGGCCTTCCACGAGGGCCTGGCCGCCGTGCTGACCGGATCGGCCGATGACGACGCCGGACGCTGGGGCTATCTGGACAAGCAAGGCCGCATGGCCATCGCGCCGGCCTTCCGCGAGGCCAAGTCCTTCCAGAACGGCCTGGCCGCCGTGAACCAGGACGGGCTCTGGGGCTATATCGATACGCAAGGACAATGGGCGATCAAGCCGCGTTTTTCCGAGGCGACGGGCTTTAACGCCGAGGGTTCCGCGCTGGCCGAGGAAGACGGGCACGACGTGCTGATCGACCGCAAGGGCAAGGTCATCAAGACCTTCGAGCTGGGCACGCGCTCGTGGGGCTTCAAGCGGGGGCAGAAGCTGGCGCCGATGGAAATGCCCATGCCGCCGCGCCTGTTCAACACCGCGACCGGCAAGGCGGCGGCGCTGCCCGCCGGCGTGATGACGCTGGCCGCGCCCAGCGGCGGCTATCTGCCGGCCCAGTTGCGCGATTCGCGCTACGGCGGCTGGTGGGGCCTGCTGGATGAGCAGGCCCGCTGGGCGATCGCGCCGGACGTGCTGCGCGCCCGCCAACCCGCGCTGCGCGACGGCGACGTGCTGGCCGTGAACCGCGATGCAGGCTGGATGTTCGTGGATCCGCGCGGCAAGGCCATCCACAAGCAGCGCTACGAGCACGTGCAGCGGGCGGGGCCCGGGCTGTGGCTGGTCAAGCAGAAAGGCGCGGGCAAGGCGCTGCTGCTCAACAGCAAACTCGGCGTCCAGCACGCCTTCAAGGGCAATTACATCGGCCTGGACGAACGCGAGGGCTGGCGCGTCATGATCGATGACGAGGCCGTGCTGCTGATCGATCCCGCCGGCAATTTCCGCAAGATCGACGCGCGCCATGGCCGCGTGCAACTGAGCAACGGGCTGGCCTGGGTGACGGCATCCCTGCCGCCACGCGCCGTGGAAATGGCGGTCGACGCGGCCGAGGCCGCGGCAGTGGCAGTCGATGCCGCAGCGGCCGGCACTGCCGCCGTCCCTGATGACGGCCCCGGAGAGGCGGTTGAGGCATCGGCCGAGGCCGCAGCGCAGGACGCGGGCGCGAACGATGCGGCAATGGAGGCGGTCGCGGCGGCAGCCGCAGCTTCGGAAGCCGAGACCGTGGCGGTCGACATCGCAACGCCTGCCGCAATGAGCACGGCTGCCGCGGCGGTGGACGCCGCCGCAGCCGCCGCCGCGACGAGCGCGGATGCGGCTCCCGATACCGGCGGCGGCCTGCTGCAGATCTACACGCGCGAAGGCAAGCCGCTGCTGGACGCCGACACCGTCGCGCGCCTGCAGGATTACGACATCAGAGCCTTCTCCCCCAGCGAATCGGCCCGCAACCGCGCCACCGTGGACGGCCTGCCTCTGGCCATGCTGCGCCCCCTGGATTACAAGCAGCCGCTAGGCATCCTGACGTCCAAGGGCAAGATCGTGACCAACCCGGACTGGGAGGACATGTCCAGCTACGACGCGTCGATGCCCTTGCCGGTGCGCGCCGCCAACGGCAAGTATGGCGCCATCGATGCCGACGGCAACTGGACGGTGCCGCCCCGCTACAGCGTCATCCGCCCGTTCCGCGGCGCCTACGCGCTGGCAGGCGCGGCGCGCGGCCGCAGCGACGGCGACCAGGTGATCGACGCCCGCGGCAAGGCCGTCGCGGTCCCGGCCGAGGTGCTGGATGGCGCCATGAACTTCGACGGCGAACTGATCCAGTACCGCGCCCCGGACGAAAACCGCGAGAACCGCTGGGGCATCTGGAACATCGCCCAGGGCGCGCCCGCCGTCAAACCCGTGTACGAAAGCATGGAGAAGTTCGAAGACGACTGGGCCAAGGTCCAGCACCAGGACCGCTGGGGCGTGATGAACCGCCAGGGCAAATGGGTAGTGCCCGCCACGCATGAGAGTTCCTACAAGCTGGACTACCTGGGCAACGGCCTCATGCTGATCGAGGACAACGCTTCCGGACAGCGCGCCCGCAGCTCTTTCGACGCCACCTACCGCCTGGTGAACCTGCGTACCGGCAAGCCCAGCGAGCCCGTGACCGGCAAGCCGGAGCGCTTGAAGGACGGACGCTACCTGGCCGCGCTGGCCGACGGCGGCACCGCGGTGTTCGACGCCAAGGGCGGCGCCACCCGCGTCTCCGACGGCCACGCCAAGCGCCAGGAGCTGTACGAGCACTGGCTCTACATCGAACACG
Source organism: Achromobacter sp. (assembly GCA_032153965.1). Taxonomy (GTDB): domain Bacteria; phylum Pseudomonadota; class Gammaproteobacteria; order Burkholderiales; family Burkholderiaceae_B; genus Achromobacter. Next base: position 20,609 of record JALDYL010000078.1, read on the forward strand.
ACGACCGCGAGGGCGCCATCGACGCGCGCGGCAACATGAAGGTCCCGGCCATCTACGGCGAGTTCAATCCCTTCTACGCCCAGCCCGAAGGGCTGGCGCGCGCCTACACCGGGTCCGGCTACCGCCTGATCGACCAGGACGGCAAGACCGTGCTGCCCAAGCTGGGCGACGGTTCGCCGCTGGCGTCCATGCAGCGCATTGTGTTCCACGATTCGGAAAATTCCGTCAGCATCATGACGGACCTGCAGGGCCGCGAAATCACGCGCATCGATGGCACGTACAGCGTGGAAGACAGCAACGCCAACGAAGGCGTGGCCCCCTACCGCAGCGGCTCGGGCAACGGCAGGCACGGCTTCATCGATGCCAGCGGCAAGCGCATCGTGGGACCGCACTTCGACACGCTGGGCCCGTTGAACAACGGCCTGGCCGTGGCTCGACGCCTGCAATATTCCGGCAATTTCTACGGCTACATCGACCTGACGGGACGCTATGCGATTCCGCCCATCTTTACCTGGGCCGGCAACTTCAGCGAGGAACGCGCGCTGGTCCGCGGCAACTACCAGGACCGGAACACGCAATACATCGACACCAAGGGCGTGCCCATCGCCACGTTTACCGTGGTGTGCGACACCGTGACGATCC
>JALDYL010000333.1:0-4319 GCA_032153965.1 Achromobacter sp.
ACGGCAAATGAAAAAGGATGCCCCTGGGCATCCTTTTTTGCGTTCCTGGCCGCCGTCGCCCGATGCCGCGCGCCCCTCGCAGAAAACACCCGAGCGCGACGTTCGCTCGACCCGACTACAGCTGCGCGGCGATCCGCTCGGCAAAGAAATCGATGAACACGCGCACCCTGGCAATCTCCGCCGACCTGGGCGGCCATAGCAGCGACACGCTGCCGCGGTTTTCCGTGTAGTCCTCAAGCACGGGCTGCAACCGCCCTGCCGCGACATCGGGCTTTACCAGGTAGCTCGGCGCCTGCACGATCCCCAAGCCGCTGACCGCGGCGGCAGCCAGGGCTTCGCCATCGTTCAAAACACTGGAAGGCTTGGGCAGCTTGCCCGGCTGCACACCCTTGAACGCCCAGGTTTCCGGCCGTCCCGTGGTCGGAAACCGATAGTGGATACAGTGATGTTCGCTGAGGTCCGCCGGGGTCCGCGGAATGCCATGGCGCGCCAGGTACGCAGGCGAAGCGCACGTCGTGAATGCATGCGGGCCGATGCTGCGGGCCTGCAGCCCGGAATCCTGCAGTTCGCCCAGCCGCAGCACGACGTCGTATCCGTCCTCGATCACGTCGACGATCAGGTCGTCGAGGCTGATGTCGACCACGACCTCGGGAAAGCGCGAGTGGAAATCGCTGAGCGCCGGCAACACGATCCTGCGCCCCATCACGGTGGGGACGCTGATCTTGAGGCGGCCGCGCGGCGTGTTCTGGAGCAGCTGCAGTTCGCGTTCCGCCTCCTGGAGATCCTGCAGGATCTTGGTGACGTAGCGGTACAGGACCTCGCCCTCGCCGGTCGGGCCCAGCGAGCGGGTGCTGCGGTGCAATAGCCGCACGCCCAACTTGAGCTCCAGACGTTCCACCGCCTTGCCCGCCGCCGAGGCAGACAGGCCCAGCTTGCGCCCCGCCGCGGCAAAGCTGCCGGATTCGACGGTGACAGCGAAGGCCACCATTCCACTGAACGATTCGATCGAGAAGGTTCCGGACATATGTTCGCGAGTCTAGAGACCGCCACCCGTCTTCTGCCGGAAGCGGTACCGATGAATGATGCACCCCAATGGGTGATGACCTGACCGGCCGCGACAGCCTGAATCCGATCAGTTTCCGATGCGATTGGGCCTCCCATCCTGACACAAACTCGAAATCTTTAGCCGAGACCGCCATGAATACAGGACTGCATCGCCCTCCGGGGTCTGAAAATTCAGAATTTGAAAACACCGCCTTCGACATCATCGTGGTGGGAGGCGGTTCCGCGGGAGCCGTGCTGGCCAGCCGCCTGAGCGAAGTTGCGGGCCGCCGCGTGCTGCTGGTCGAGGCCGGCCCGGCCTATCCGCCCCATGCCTATCCGGACGCCGTCCGCGCCCAGAACATCATCGGCGGCGATGCCAGGCACGACTGGGGATACGCCTCCCTGCCGGGCTGGGGCGGAAAATCCTTCCCGGTTCCGCGCGGCAAGGTGCTGGGCGGTTCCTCGGCGGTGAATGCCGGCGTCTGGATGCGGGCGCCCGCCGCCGACTTCGAACGCTGGACCCAAGCCGGCCTGCCGCATTGGTCCAGCGCCGACGTGCTGCCGTTCTTCCGCGGCAGCGAATGGACCGCGTCGGGCGCGGACCAATGCCATGGCCGCGCCGGCCCCGAGCCCGTGCACCAGTTGCAGGACGACGAGATTTCCGACATGCAGCGCGCCTTCATGGTTTCGGCCCAGATGGCGGGTCACCCCAGGGTGCGGGACTTCAACGGCGAATCCCCGTTCGGCGTCGGCCCCTACCCCATGAACAACCGCATGGGCCAGCGGCTGAACACCGGCATGACCTATCTTTCCGATGCCGTGAGAGCCCGCCCCAACCTGACGATCCTCAGCGAAACGCTGGCGGACCGCGTCGAGGTCGAGGACGGCCGGGCGCAGGCCCTGATCCTGGCCGACGGCCAGCGGATCGCCGCCGGCGAGATCGTGCTGTCGGCGGGCGCCTACGGCTCGGCGGCCATCCTGCTGCGCTCGGGCATTGGTCCCGCCGCCGACCTTCAGGCGCAGGACATTCCGGTCGTGGCCGATCTGCCGGTCGGGCAGCGCCTGCAGGAACACCCCTTCTTCTTCACGATCTGGGCAGCGCATCCCGAACGCCTGGGGCTGCCCATTCCGCCGGTCGGCGCGATTCTTTGGACGCAGTCGTCCAAAGCCGGCCCCGGCGACGGCGACCTGCACGTCAGCGCCGTGCACTACGGCGACCCCGCCGACTCGCCCACGGGCGCGATCTTCATGCTGGCGCTGGCGCTGACCCGTCCCAGCTCCACAGGCACCCTCAAGCTGCGGGACCGCGATCCGCGCACAGCGCCGCTCATCGACCTCAACATCCTCGGGACGGCGCGGGACCGGGAACTGATGATCGAGGGCATCCAATTGATCCGCCGGATCGCGAGCCAGGGCCCGCTATCCGAAATCATCGCGCAGGAACTCGTGCCCGGCCCGGCCGCGGCGGACGCCGCGGCGCTGGAAGCGGCGCTGCCCGTGGCGCTGGACATCTATCATCACCCCGCTTCGACCGCGCCCATGGGCGGCGACAGCGACCCGAACGCGGTGACGGACTACCAAGGGCGGGTGCGCGGCATCGCCGCCCTGCGGGTCGCGGACGCATCCAGCTTCCCGGACGTTCCCTCGGTCGCCACCAACCCCACGGTAGTCATGCTGGCCGAGCGCGTCAGCCACTGGATCAAGACGACAGAGGCCCGGCCATGAATACCGCCTCACGCAACATCAGGCCGCGCAAGGCGTACAACTGGGTCGGCGGCGTCCAGCGCTCCGAAGGCCCCATGCACGAGTCCATCGATCCCGCCACCTACAACGTCATCGGCCACTATCCCGACAACGGCCTATTGGCCGCCAGGTCCGCCGTCGCGGCCGCGGCGCTAGCCTTCCGTACGACGCCTTGGGCGCACGACCACGAACTGCGCGCTCGCGTGCTGGAGCAAATGGCGCGCGCCTTCGAGCGCAACCGCGACCGGCTGCTGGACATCCTCTCGCTCGAAAACGGCAAGATCAAGGGCGAAGCCGGCTTCGAGCTCGACATGATTCCAAGCAAGCTGCGCTACGCGGCCGCCGCCGCCCTGCTGGATAGCGGCCGGGCGCTCACGCCCAGGCCCGGCAGCCTCTCCATGGTCCTGCGCCAGCCCATGGGCGTGGCGGCCGTGATCGCGCCCTGGAATTCGCCGGCGGTGCTGACGATACGGTCGCTGGCGCCGGCGCTGGCGGCGGGCTGCACCGCGGTCATCAAGCTGCCGGGCCAGGTGGCGCAGACCGCCAGCTTCATGGCCGAAATCATGGCCGAAGCGCCGGATCTCCCGGACGGCGTCATCAACCTGTTCTTCGAACGCGGGGCCGAAGGCTCCGCCTATCTCGTGGACTCGCCCGAGGTTCCCGTCGTCAGCTTCACCGGCTCCACCCGAACGGGCCGCGCGATCAGCAGTGCCGGCGCCAGGCACTTGAAGCGCTTCAGCATGGAACTGGGCGGCAAGACGCCCATGATTCTCTTCGATGACGCGGACGTGGAGGCCGCGCTACCGGTACTGGAGAAGGCCCTCACGGTCTTCAGCGGGCAGTTCTGCATGACCGGATCCCGATTGCTGGTGCAGAACGGCATCTACGCGGCGGTGCGCGATGGACTCGCCAACCGGCTGCGCAAGGTCAAGGTCGGCCCGGCGGCGGATCCGGAGAGCGACATGGGGCCCTTGATCGACCGCGCCAACGTCGAACGCGTGGACCAGGCCGTCGGCGCGGCGATCGCCGCCGGCGCCGGCGTGGTCGAGCGCGGCGGCCCCGTGAACACAGGCCCGCTGGCCTGCGGCGCCTTCTATCGCCCCACGCTGCTGGAAGTGTCCGACAACAGCCTGGCCATCATCCAGCAGGAGACCTTCGGCCCGGTGCTGACGATCCAGCGCTTCGCCGACGAGGCCGAAGCGATACGGCTGGCCAACGACAACGAATATGGCCTGGCCGCCAGCGTCTGGACCCGCGCCGTGGACCGGTCGCTGCGCGTGGCGCAAGCCATCGACGCCGGCTCCGTGTGGATCAACGACTGGGCCAAGGTCTACGACGGCACCGAGGAAGGCGGCTTCAAGCAATCCGGGCTTGGACGCCTGAACGGCCTCGCCGCACTGGAGGATTTCATCGAATACAAGCACATCGCGCTCAAGCCCGGCCTCGGTTAACGCCGACGAGCCGGAACATTCATTGGAAAAAGGAGACTCCCATGCCGGATTCCATCGCCGCAAAGTTGATCGACGCGCTCC
>JALDYL010000079.1:0-21119 GCA_032153965.1 Achromobacter sp.
ATGTGCGCTTGCCGCAGGTGCTGGACTGGCTGGCCGCCAATCCCGTCGACGTCCTCTGCATCCAGGAACTCAAGCTCACGGACGACAAGTTCCCCGAGGCCGCCTTCACCGAAGCCGGCTACCACGCCGTCTGGGCCGGCCAGAAAACCTATAACGGCGTCGCCATCATCTCGCGCGTGCCCGGCACATCCATGGTGCGCAACATCCCTGGCTATGAGGATCCGCAGCAGCGCGTCCTGGCGCTGACCTTTCCCGGCCCGGAGGGCGATGTGCGTGTCGTCTGCGCCTACTGCCCCAACGGCCAGGCCGTGGGATCGGACAAGTACGCCTACAAGCTGGAATGGTTCGAAGCCATGCGCGCCTGGCTGGCCGAAGAAATCAAGCAGTATCCGCGCTTGGCGGTGCTGGGCGACTACAACGTCGCGCCGGCCGACGAAGACGTGCACAACCCTGAAAAATGGGAAGGCCAGGTGCTGGTGTCCGAGCCGGAACGCAAGGCTTTCGGCGCCCTGCTCGACCTGGGGCTGGCGGATTCCTTCCGCCTTTTCGAGCAGCCGGAGAAGTCTTTCAGTTGGTGGGATTACCGCCAGTTCGCGTTCCGCCGCAACGCCGGCCTGCGCATCGATCATGTCCTCTTGTCCGCCCCGCTGGTCAAGCGCTGCACGGCCTGCGCCATCGACAAGGAGCCGCGTCGCAACGAGCAGCCGTCCGATCACGCCCCTGTCGTCGCAACCTTGGAATTCGCTTGAATTTTTGTTCGGCGGCATGTTGCGCAGGCTAGGAATATTCCTGTATAGTTTTGGTCTTGCTTCATTGGGGCGGTAGCTCAGCTGGGAGAGCGTCGCGTTCGCAATGCGAAGGTCGGGAGTTCGATCCTCCTCCGCTCCACCAAAATTCCCGCCAAGACAGGGCACTACATTCAACGATGTAGTGCCCTGTTTTGCTTGATAAGCCGTGTGGTGGCGCGGCCTCGATCCGGCGTGCAAAGCGATGCCCCACCGATGAGCCACCGATGAGCCACACCCCATCAACTCAAGAGTCCGAGCAGCGCGGCGCGGGCGACTGCTGCCGTCCGATTGCGGGCGCCAAGCTTGGAGATCGCGTTCTTCGTATGGAACCTGACCGTCGACTCGGCAATTGCCAGTATTTCGGACACGTCGCTGCTGGTCTTTCCGTCCGCCGCCCACTTTAGAATTTCGGTCTCGCGACGGGTCAATGGAACATCCGGCGTCAATTTGAAGCGAGGCAGCAAAACCCTGCTGAATGCGAGATGTGCTGCGGTTACCAGCCATCGCATCCGCAACTCCTTGCTGAGCAACTCCGCATCGGAAAGCTGCTCGTTCTGCCTGGCCAGCGTCAGCATTCCCCAGGTTCCGTACGCGTCCAGGTTCGACTGAGCCCATCCCACACACAGTCCCACCGCCTGCACCTCGTTCCAAAGCTGGGGCGTTTCGGCAAATACCCTCTCCGACCATACGATAGGTATCGCGGACCGGCTGCAATGTTTTACGGTGGGATCGACTTCCACGTAGCGCGCCTGCGCGTACCGTTCCTGCCACACGGTCGGATAATTACTGATCATTACGACCTGAGGATTGGTAAACGGCAAGGCCGTCCGCAAACCATACGCGCAATACGAAAACCCCAACTCTTGCGCGATAGTTGCCACCTCGGTCAAAACGGCTTGCTCAGTGGTCGCGCGGTTGGTAACCAGTAGTAATTCATGTACCCACGGCTTCATTCCAATTTCCATCCCCGTGCATTTGTATTGCTCGCACTTGAAAGTTGCACGGCTGAAAATAAAGTGGCCGCTGACACAATATAGTTAAACTCCTGAAATATTTCAAAATATAAATAAATGTGATAACTAATTCACTTTTTATGTATTCGATTTTCGGCAGCCGAGAAAATAAATATTCCCGGCTTTTAAATGCCTTTCCCCCGTAATTGAATACCTTGCCATTCGTATGGACATAATGGCCAGCGCCCTATGCCAATCCCTACTGAGCGGCGCCCGGTGATTTCGGGCTCGACCCCATCAAGCCTTGACTGGCCTGTGCCGCTTGCCAGAACGGGCCAGGGGTTTGCCGACCTTCAGGCGCTTGCGTCGGCACGCACCGTCGTCGCCGCGACGCGCAGCGCATGCAGGAACAGCGAGGCGGCAGCCGCGGCACGCGCATCCCGCCGCGTCATGATGCCCACGGGGTGCAGCCGCGCCTGCAGGGCCAGAGGCAGAATGGCCAATTGCCCGTTCGCGGCCAGGGCGCGCGCCACGCGCAGCGGAATCGCCGACAGCAGCGAGGTCCGCTGCAGCAGCGAGACGATGGTCAGGATGGCGCTGGATTCGATGGCAACCTGCGGAAAGCCCGCGCCGCGCGCCGAGACGGCGGCGGCGACCATGCTGTAGAGCGCCGCGTTGCGCGACGGCAGCACCCAGCGGCACTTGTCCAGCGCCGCGCCGCTCAGGCGGCTGCGCGAGGCCAGCGGATGGGCCGGGCCGCAGACGACGGCGGTGGCCTCGTCGTAAAGGATCTCGCATTGCAGATTCGCGTCCGCGCCGTCCACCCCGAGCCGCCCCACGACGCAGTCCAGCTCGCCCGCGCGCAAGGCGGGCAGCAGCTGCTTTTCCAGACCTTCGGACAACTCGATGCGCAGGGCCGGATGGGTCTCTTGCAGGCGTTGCACCGCCAAGGGCACCAGCAGATGCGCGACCACCGGGAAAATACCCGCCCGCACCGTGCCGCTTGCGCCATTGGCGGCGGCCGCGAGTTCGGCGTGCGTCGCGTCCAGTTCATTCAGCAGCAGGCGCGCGCGGTCGATCATCAGCAGGCCCAGCGCGGTCGGCGCGACGCCGTGATGCGAACGCTCGAACAAGGACTGGCCGGCCAGCGCCTCGGCCTCGCCCAGGAGCTTGCTCAGCGCCGGCTGGCTGAGGTGCATCGCTTCGGCCGCCCGGTGCAGATTGCCGACCCGTCCCAGCTCGTCCAGCAAGACCAGGTGGCGGATGCGCAAGCGCGACCGCAGTTGCTGCAAAGTGGGGGTGTCCGGCATGGAATGCGCCCGGCAAGTTGGTTATCGATTGATAAGGAATCGCAATTATCCAGTTATCGGCAAGACGCTCATACTGGGGTCATCCCGCTAGCCGGGCCATATCGAGAAAAAAGGGGAATAGCCATGTATCGTCGTCTTGCCGCGCTGGCGCTGGCCTGCGCCCTGGCGCCTGCCGCCGCGTCCGCCGACATCCGCATCGGCGTGATCGCCAGCAGCACCGGACCCGGAGCCTCCATGGGTTCGCTGTACCGCAGCACCGTGCCACTGCTGCCCAAGACATTGGGCGGCCAGCCCGTGGAGTACATCGCGCTGGACGATGCGACCGATCCGTCGTCGGCGGTCAAGACGGCGCGCAAGCTGGTCACCGAGAACAAGGTGGACGCCATCATCGGCCCGAGCAATGTGCCGACCTCGATGGCGGTCACGGAAGTGGCCCGCGAGGCGCGCACGCCGCAGCTGTCGCTGGCGCCCATCGTGGTCAGTCCGGACCGCGCCGAATGGATTTTCGTGGTGGCCCACGGCATCGACCTGATGGTGGACTCGCTGACCGCCGACATGGTCAAGCGCGGCGTGAAGTCCGTGGCGTACATCGGCTTCTCGGACGCCTGGGGCGACGCCGTCTATCGCGCCTTGCAGGAATCGGCCGCCAAGCGCGGCATCAAGGTGCTCAGCAACGAACGCTACGCGCGCACCGACAATTCGGTCACGGCGCAGGTGCTGAAGATCGTCGCCCTCAACCCGGGCGCCGTGCTGGTCGGCGGCTCGGGCACGCCGGGCGCCCTGCCCCACCTGTCGCTGCGCGAGCGCGGCTACCAGGGCGTCCAGTACAACACGCACGGCGTCATCAACAAGGATTTCCTGAAGCTCGGCGGCAAGGGCGTGGATGGCGTGATCGTGCCCAGCGGCCCGGTGCAGGTGGTGGAACAACTGCCCGCGGACAGCCCGATCAAGCCGGTCGCCACGCGTTACGCCCAACAGTATGAATCGACCTACGGCGCCGACTCGCGCAATGCCTTCGCGCCTTACACCTACGACGCCTATCTGTTGCTGGACGCGGCCGTGGCCAAGATTCCCGCCGGCACCCAGCCCGGCACCGCGGCCTTCCGCCAGGCGCTGCGCGATGCCCTGGAAAGCCTGCAGGGCACCGTCGGCACCCAGGGCATCTACATGATGTCGCCCACCAACCACAACGGCCTGGACGAGCGCGGCGTCGTGCTGATGCAGGCCCGTTCCGGCGCCTGGCAGTTCCTGCCGTAAGCCGCCCTTATTTGCAGCAGGAGTCCGCATGACCGGCGTACACATTCCTTATGGCGTGTATTGGAGCACCCCTTTCTCGCGCTGGCAGGGCAGCCTGTCGCGCCTGCACAGCCTGCGCTTCGCGGCCTGGACCGCGCGCCGCGAACTGGAGCGCCGCGGCATCGCGCCCGCGGCGCTGCAAAGCGCGGTGCTGGGCTGCTCGGTGCCGCAGCAAGGCTCGTTCTACGGCCTGCCCTGGGTGGCCGGCATGCTCGGCGCATCCCATCTGGCGGGGCCGGTGGTATCGCAGGCCTGCGCCACCTCGGTGCGCGGCCTGGCCACGGCCGCGGCCGAGCTCATGCTCGGCCACGCCGAAACGTCGCTGGTACTCATGGCCGACCGCGTGTCCAATGGCCCGCAGCTCTACCATCCCGACCCCGCTGGCCCCGGCGGTTCCGGCGCCCACGAGAACTGGGTGCTGGACAATTTTTCGCATGATCCCTGGAGCGGCCTGTCCATGTTGCAGACCGGGGAGCGCGTGGCCGAGCGCCATGGCATCTCCACGGACGAACAGAATGCGGTCACGCTGCGCCGCTACGAGCAATACGCGCAGGCCTGCGCCGACGGCCGCCGCTTCCAGCAGCGCTACATGACGCTGCCCTTCGAGGTGCCGGATGCGCGCTACGCCAAGATCGCCGCCGTGCTGGAAGGCGACGAAGGCATCCACGCCACCACCGCCGAGGGCCTCGCGCGCCTGGCGCCCGTGCTGCCCGACGGCACCATCACGTATGGCGGCCAGACGCATCCGGCCGATGGCAACGCAGGCATGATGCTGGCGACTGCCAAGCGTGCGCGTGAACTGTCGCAGCGCCCCGAGATCGGCATCGAGATCCTGGCCTTTGGCCAGTCGCGCACCGAAAAAGGCTATATGCCGCAAGCGCCCATCGAAGCGGCAAACCAGGCGCTGCAACGCGCCGGCCTGGCCGTGGCCGACCTGCACGCGGTGAAGACGCACAATCCCTTCGTGGTCTCCGACATCGCGCTGGCGCGCGCCACGGGATTCGATGTCATGGCCATGAACAACTACGGCTGTTCGCTGGTGTGGGGCCACCCCCAAAGCCCGACCGGACTGCGGTCCGTCATCGAACTCATCGAGGAACTGGCCGGGCGTGGCGGCGGATTGGGCCTGTTCACGGGCTGCGCCGCCGGCGACAGCGCCATGGCGCTGGTCTTGCGCGTGGACGCTGGCGGAGCCGCCCGATGAGCCACGCCAGCCTTGAAGACGTGTTGCGCATCCCCGCCCTGCTGGCCCGCGCGGCGCGCGACTGGCCCGAACGCACGGCCCTGGTCTGCGGCGCGCGCCGCATCGACTACCGGCGCTACGCCGCGGAAGTCTGGGCGGCGGCCCGCCATCTGCGCGTCCACGCGCCTTCCGGCGCGCGGGTCGCCACCCTGCTGGGCAATTCGGACCTGGCCTGCGTGGCGACGCTGGCGTTGCAGTGTTCCGGCAACCAGCATGTGCCGCTCAATCCGCTCTATACGGCGCGCGAATTGGAATTCATTTTGCGCGACGCGCAGCCCGCGCTGCTGATCGCCGACGCGGCATCGGCCGCCGTCGCGGCGCCGCTGGCGGCGGCGCTGGATATCCGGCTGGTCGCGGAAGAAGAGGCCCGCGCATGGATGGGGCCCGAGCCAGGCACGGACGACTCCCCGCTGGACGATGCCGATGTCCAGGCGCCGGCCCTGTTGCAGTACACCGGCGGCACGACCGGACAGCCCAAGGGCGTGATCCTTGGACGCGACGCCATCGCCACCAATGTGCTGCAACGGGAGCTGGCCCTGCCCACCCGCTACGGCGCGGACAGCGTGCTTTGCGCGATGCCACTGTTCCATTCCTACGGCATGGCCATGGGTCTGTTCCTGGCCGCCAGCGCCGCAGCCACGCTGGTGGTGCTGCCGCGCTACCGGCCCGACGACGTCTGCGACGCGGTGGAGCGTGAACGCATTACGCTGTTTCCCGGCAGCCCCACCATCTACACCGGCCTGTTGTCGCATGCGCGCTTCGCGGCCACCGACTGGTCCAGCGTGCGTGTCTGCTATTCCGGATCTGCCCCGCTGGCCGAAGAAGTGCACCGGCGCTGGGAAGCCGCGGTGGGCGCACCGATCTACGAGGGCTATGGCCAGACTGAAGCAGGCCCCATCCTCACCTACAACGGCCCGACCGGCACCCGCCACGGCTCGGTCGGCATGCCCGTGGCCGACACCGAGGTGCAGGTGGTCGACCTGGAATCAGGCACGGTCGTGCTGCCGCCCGGGCAGCGCGGCGAAATCCGCGCGCGCGGGCCGCAGATCATGCAAGGCTATCTGGCCAGGCCCGACGCTACCGCCGAAACCCTGCGCGACGGCTGGCTGTACACGGGCGACATCGGCGAGTTCGCGCAGGACGGCTTCCTGTACATCCGCGACCGCAAGAAGGACTTGGTGATTTCCGGCGGCTACAACGTCTATCCGCGCGAGGTCGATGAAGTGCTGTACCTGCATCCGGACGTGGCCGAAGCCGCGGCCGTGGGCTGGCCGGACAGCTACCGCGGCGAGGTCATCCGCGCCTTCGTCGTGCTGCGGCCGGGCGCGGCCGTCGACGAAGCCGGGCTGATCGCGCACTGCCAGTGCAACCTGGCGCGCTACAAGGTGCCGGCGGTCATCCAGATCATGGCTGCCCTGCCCTATACGGGCGCCAACAAGGTCGACAAGAAGGCGCTGCGCGCGGCGTAGCACAAGCCCCCGGCGGGCGCCGTCAAGGCGCCGCGCCGCAGCCCCGCGGCTCAGACCGGATCCTGATCCAGCCTGCGCACCGCCGCGCTCAGGGTCGAGAAATCGAACTCCCTGCGGCCGCGCAGCAGGCAGCGCATCAGTACCGTCGTCACCACCGGCACCACTGCCGCCAGCAGGAAGGACTCCAGCAGGAACGACGGCTTGTCGCCCGGCGCCGGGAAGAAGAACAGGCCGGCCGCGAGGCCGGAGATGGTGGCGACGGTCGCGGTCAGACCGTCGTGCTTGCGGCTGAACAGGCCGTAGAAGACCGGGAAAGCGGCGGCGGAGCACAGCAGGTCGGCCAGCAGGAACAGGTACAGCACGCTGTAGCCCTGCGAGGCCACGATCATGACCGGGATGGCCATCAGCAGCACCAGCCAGCGCGCCAGGCGCTTCATGGTCATGGAACTGGCGTTGGGCATCAGGCGGCGCATGTCGACCGCGATGATGCTGGATACGGCGCTGATGGCCGTGTCGGCGGTGCTCATGACCAGCGACAGCCCCAACGGAATCAATGCGATCACGAACCACGCGGGCGCATGCGGCATGATGACGCTGAAGAGCGCGATGGAGCTGTCGCCCTGGGGCGCCAGGCCGACGAACGCCAGGCCGAAAAGTCCCATCAGGAAGATGAACGGCGCGACCAGCAAGCCGCCCAGCAGGAAGCCGTTGCGCATGGAGCGCGCGTCGCGCGCGGCGTAGATGCGCTGCCAGTTGCCCTGGTGGAAGATTCCCGTCAGCAGGATGGCGACGAAGAAGGTCAGCCCGGCCTTGACGCCTGCCGGATCGGTCAGGTCCAGCAGTTGCGGCGCCTTGGCCTGCAGCGCCTCGATAGTAGGCATGGCGCCGCCCGCGGCCTGCCAGCCGACCAGGCACAGGATCACCAGCAAGGGCACGATCACCATCATCTGCACCTGGTCGGTGAAGATGGAGGAACGCAGCCCGCCGTAGGTGGTGTAGAGCAAGGTGGTACCCATCACGATGGCGGCGGTGGTCCAGAGCGGCACGGGCGCCAGCATGGTGACCAGCTTGGCGATCGCCGTGACTTCCGCCGACAGCGCGATGAAAAGATAGAACAGCATGATGAACAGCGTCAGGCCGTACATGGGCCGGCCGTAGCGCGCCATCAGGAATTCCGTCAGGGTGTGCCCGTGGGGAATGAGTTCGCGCATGCGCCGTCCCAGCGGAATCATGACCAGGCGCGGCGACATCGATCCCAGCGCGTAGCCGATGACTGCCGCCAGGCCGCCCCAGGTCGCCGCCTGCGCGGGCGAGAACAGGATCCAGGCGCCCAGGGTCGAAGCCATCAGCGTCAGGATGGTGCCGAAGGCGCCCTGGCTGTTGCGGGCGACGATGTAGTCCTCCAGGGTGCCGCGCTTGCGCCGCGTGTACAGCACGCTGGCCAGGGCGAAGCCTCCTGAAAACAGCAGCAGCCACATCAGGGCGGTGGATTGGGTCAACATGGGTATCGGTCCTCCCGCTGCCGGCTGGCCGCCGGACGCGCAACGCGGCGGCCCCACTGGTGCGAGGGCCGCAAGATGAATGAAAGTCTAGGGAGGGCGCGCGGACTGCGCGATGTCCTTCCCTTCGCCGGCATTACCCGGATCAGGTTCAAAGGGTTACCGCGATAACGCGGAATCTCAGCCCTTGCAGGGCTCCCCCAGGAATTGCCGCAAGATTAGGAGAGCGGCACGGCAATGTCAACGCGTCCGGCGTGCAGACCCGCCCGCGGCTTTTGTGCTAAGTTCGGCCGCGTGCGGCGGCCGTTTGCCTGTCCGCCGCTGCAATCGTCGAGCCTGACCATGCCTATCGCGCCTTTTACCGCCCCTGTCCGGGCCGGATCGCCATGCTGCATCTGAACCTGTTCATCTTCGGCTGCGGCCACCATCGCGCCGCCTGGCGCCACCCGGATTCCGCCGCCAAGCGGCTGGGCGACATCGCCTACTACGAGGAACTGGCGCGCACCGCCGAACGCGGCAAGCTGGACGCCATCTTCTTTGCCGACGGGCAATCGGTGGACAACATCGGCGACGGCCCGCGCTGGTACCTGGAACCGCTGACCGCCATGGCCGCGATCGCGCGCGCCACCTCCCGCATCGGCCTGATCAGCACGGTCTCCAGCACCTTCTTCACGCCCTTTCACGCGGCCCGCATGGTGGCCTCGCTGGACCATATCTCGGGCGGGCGCATGGGCTGGAACGTGGTCACGTCCATGTTCGATGCGGAAGCGCGCAACCACGGCTACGAATCCATGCCGGGGCACGACTGGCGCTATGCCCGCGCCGAGGAGTTCGTCGACGTCGCGTTGAAGCTGTTCGACTCCTGGGACCAGGACGCCCTGGCCATCGACCGCGCGGGCGACTACGGCGTGGCCGCAAGCGTGCGCAAGATCAACCACCACGGAGAGCATTTCCTGGTCGACGGGCCATTGACGGTGCCGCGTCCGCCGCAAGGCCGCCCGGTGCTGTTCCAGGCCGGCGCCTCGGACCAGGGCCGCGACCTGGCCGCCAGGCGCGCCGAAGCGATCTATGCCGTCGCCTACGACCTGCCCGCGGCGCAGGCTTATTACCGGGATATCAAGCGGCGCGTGCTGGCCGCCGGCCGCCAGGATTTCGTGCCCATCATGCCGGGCCTGGTCACCTACGTGGGCTCGACCGAGGCCGAGACCCGCGCCAAGCAGCGCGAGCTGGACGTGCTGCTGCCCAGCGACGCTTCGCTGCGCCAACTGGGCACGTTCGTGCTGCAGGACTGCTCCGCCTGGGAGCTGGACGCGCCCGTGCCCGCCCTGCCGCCCCTGGCCGAGTTCACCGGCCCCAAGGGCCGCTACGCGACCATCCTGCGCATCATCGAAACGGAAAAGCCCACCGTGCGCCAATTGCTCGGACGGCTGGCGGCCGGCGGCGGCCACTGCACCATGGTGGGCACGCCCGAACAGATCGCCGACAAAATGGAGCACTGGTACCGCAACGAGGGCGCCGACGGCTTCAACCTGATGCCGCCCGCCCTGCCGGGAGGCATCGACGATTTCGTCGAACACGTGATTCCGGTGCTGCAGCGCCGGGGGCTGTTCCGCACCGAGTACCAGCACAGCACGCTGCGCGGGCATCTGGGGCTGGAATCCCGATAAGACGGCGCGCCGATCGCCCGTCCCGCCATTTCAGCCGGGCGGCTGGTCAGGACTATCCGGCTTGCGTGACAGGACGGCTGCGCTTGGCCTTCGCGGCATCGTGCGCCGCCGCCTCGGCTATCAGGGCCTGGGCGGCCCGCCGCCTGGCCGCGCGCGTCGCGATCCAGTCATAGAGCAATACGCCGGGCTGGCGCAACAACGCCGCGATCACGGTACTGGCGGCAACGCCCAGGAGGCCGAACCATAGCCAGTGCATCAGCGCGCCCCCTGTTCCAGCTGCAGCCGCAGAATGCGCCTGAGCTCCAGGATCGCCTGCGGCGTCTCTTGCACGCTGTGCGAGAACGGAATGATCTTCTCGGATTCGGCCCCGTCAAGATGCGCGCTGCGGTACGGCACCAGGCCGTCGTCCGAATCCGCCAGCGGGACGTCGGGCGTGTTGTTCGCAATGATGCTGTGGTAACGCACCGCCGGCGATATCGGCATGGACGCGGTCAATCTCACAAATCTGTCCTTTTCGCTCAGATTGTCCACGCCGTTGGGCACCCGGATCGAGGATTCTGGCCGGGGCGGCCCATCGGCGTCGGCCAGCCGGTTGAGCTTGGCGAACTGCCTGACTACCGTCACAGGCAGCGTGATCAGGTTGGACAGCCAACGCGACAAAGTGTTCTCGGCAAAAGGCGTGCCCCGGTGCGGCGCCGCGATGAACACCGCGCGCGAGATGCCGGGAAACGCCTCAAAGCTGAGCACCGGGTCGAATTCGGCGCGAGCCTGGGCGAGGCGGGTCTCGTCCAGCTTGGCGTGGTCGCGCAAGGCATCCCACAGCACGGTGCCGGACGAGGATACCAGCAGCCGGCTCAGCACGCCGCCCATGCTGTGTCCGATGATGACGGTGTCGCGCGAAGCCTGCGCCGCGCCCATGGGGTCGAAATGCTCGATCGTCTGGCGCAGCGCATCGCGGATGGCGCGGTTGTTCAGCGCCAACGGCGTGTTGGTCGGGTAATAGACCTGCCAGATCTGGTAATGCTGGCGCAGGGTTTCGTCGCCCAGCACCTCGTTGGCGACGTTGATCCAGGCCTCGGGGCTGCTGGCCAGGCCATGCAGCATGATGACCGTGCGCCGGTCCGGGTCATAGGGCTGCAACAGGTAGACGTGCGGCGCGTCGATGCCCTCTTCCTTGCCCAGCACGTTGCGCAGCGCCTGGGTGGCGAAGCCCGAGCGCGCCAGCCACAAGCCGTAGCCGGACGTGAAGTTGGCGGCCAGCGGCACCTTCGTGCCGGCCAGCTCGACCGTGTCCCGCTTGTAGGGATCGTAGGCCGCCAGGGTCGCCTTGCGCGCGGCCATGACCTGCTCCAGCGTTTCGCCAGGAAAGGCAATGATGACGGTCACGGCGGGAAATGGGGTTTCGCTGTATGGCGTCTTGAAGGTGTCGGCATCGTTCACGCGGCGCGCCGTGACCGCCACCAGCTCGGCGCCGAAGCCGTCGCGCCGGTACATGCTGCGCAGGCCCCGGAACGTCAAGTTCGCCGCGGGCACCAGTTCGTGCGGAAATTGCTTGCCGCCGGGCAGCTTGACGTCGGACATCTCGCCCAGCACCTGCCACGGCCCCGCCGCCATGCTGGTCCCGGGCGCTGGCGGGCGGCCGCGATGCTGCTCGAAGAGGCGCGTGACGGCCTGCTGCACCGCGTAGTTGTAATAGTCGCGCACCTGGGTCTGGCGGTCTTCGAAGGCGCGGTCGCTGGGCGAGCGCGGCGTGAAGAACAGGTAGGCGTAGGCGGCCCGCGCCGTCTGCAGATAGGCGTCCAGCAGCTCGTCCTGGTCGGCCTGGCTGGCGGGGCGCTGCTTTTCGGTGGCCAGCGCCTCCATCAGCCAGACTTCGGACAGCGTGGCCAGGCGCCGTTCGCTATCCAGCCCTTCCGTGGTGGCCAGCACATGGGTGCAGGCGTCGCGGTCCTTGCGGCATTCCTGCGCGTTCAGGCCCAGCACCGCCATGGACTCGCGCGCGGACGCGCTCAACTGGCCGGTGGTGAGCACGTCGCCGCGGCGCTGGGCGATGTAGTCCTGGGTGCTGACGGAAGACACCTTGACGCCCGCGCAGCCGGCGCACACCAACAGGGCCAGGATCGCGCCCCCCTTCGCGCCGGCCGTCCAGATTCCGCTCATTGCGCGGCCCCCGCCGATGCCGGTTGGCGGATGGCGCGCGAAAACTCGACCGCATCAGGACCAGGCAAGGCAGGCTTGCCGACATAGCCCTGCTCGCGCAGCGTGGCCAAAGGCTTGCCGGTGTCCAGCCCGCCCTGCTCGTAGAGATATTCCGGCAAATAGCCGGACAGGAGGATGCGGTAATCCATGGGCAGGCCCGGCACGATCGCCCGCACCATACGGTAGACCAGCGTCGTGCAGTTGGCCGTCACCGTGTGATAGAAGCGCGGCGCGTCGGCCAGTTCATTCGCGGTGCGCACATAGGACAGGAACAGTTCGCGCATGGCGGGCACGGGCATGTCGACGGGATAGCGGTACACGCGTTCGGCGCGCGGCCCGGCGCGCACGTAGAGGATGTCGCGCTCCTCGGCCGCGATCACGCTCAGTTCGAACTGCTTGAAGAAGCCGCCGATCTCGGAGAACTGTTCGCCGCGCTCCTTGCGGATCTCGACCGAGAACACGACGTGGCGGCCGTCGGTGAAGCCGAAGGAGACCAGGGTGTGGGCGATGGCCGGGCTGCCCCAGTACGACAGGACCATGTCCACCGAGACCAGGTCGTTCAGGTTGTATTGCTGGCTTTCCCAACGCGCGGTGTAGCGTGCGTCGGTATCGGCCTGCCAGTCGAAATTGCGCACGCTGTCCAGCGTGACGATGGAGCCGGAGACGCTGCCGCGCAGCGTGCGCGCCACGTCGTCCGCCCAGATCCGGTCGTTGGACGGCGCCAGCGTCTGCCACCACAGGCACAGCGCAGCCATGCCGATCAGCCAGGTCCAGGCGGCGCGCCGAGTGCGTCCGCGCCACAGGGCGACGGCCGCGTACAGGCACAGCACGGCCCAGGCCAGCGCCGCCGCGCCTTGCGCCACCGCCCCGCCCGGCATGCGGTAGTCCAGCGCCAGGCCGCCCCACAGCGCGGAAAGAATGAGAACAAGGCTGAAGATGACGCGCCCGGCAAGTGCCAGGCAGCCGCGCCGGGCTTGATTACATGCCGCCATGCTGTTGCACGATTTCCAGGACGCCGTTGATCACGAACTGCACCGCCATGCACACCAGCAGGAACCCCATGATGCGGGAAATGGCCTCCACCCCGCCCTGGCCGATCACGGCCACGATGCGCCCGGCCGAACGCAGGCAGATCCAGAACAGCAGACCCAGCAGCGAGAACACGAGAATGGGCGTCAGCGCCAGCACCCAGGCCGCGTAGGTCTGCGTCACCGAGGCATCGAGGGTCGCCGCGCCGCTGATGATCATGGCGATGGTGCCTGGCCCCGCCGTGCCGGGCATCGCCAGCGGCACGAAGGCGATGTTGGGTGTCTGCCGGTTGGCCTGGGCATCGGCCACGTCGGCCTCGGACGCGGTCGAGGGGACTGACGGGAACACCATGCTGAAGCCGATGCTGGCCACGATCAGCCCGCCCGCGATGCGCAGCCCCGGGATCGAAATGCCGAAGGTATGCATGATCCAGGCGCCGGCGTAATAGGTCACCACCATGATGCCAACCACGTAGAAAGCCGCCTGCTTGACCTGACGTTCGCGCTCCTTGTACGGAATCTGCTGGCCCAGGGACAGCAGCAGCGTCATGGAGGTCAAGGGGTTGGCCAGGGGCAGCATCAAGGCCAGCCCCAGGCTGACCAGTTTTCCCAGTTGAATCAGGTCGTCGATCATGGTGATGTGCGCTGCGGGCGGCGCCGTTGCGGCGGGTCACAGCTGCTTGGATGATGTTGCAAGCGCGTAATGTACTATACATTACAGAAAATCGGCCAGGCACCCCGCCCGGCGCAAGAAAGTCCGCGACCGATACGTGGCCATGGAAATAAAGTGAATACGATCCCAGACGATACGGCGCCGCGCGCACGGACCAGCCGGGGCGAAGCGCGCCGCGAGCGCCTGCTCGAAGCCGCCACGCAGTCACTGCTGGAGCATGGCTACGCGCAGACGTCCATCCAGCGCATCGTGCGGCAGGCGGGCGGTTCGGCGGCCACCGCCTACCAGCTGTTCGGCAACAAGGAGGGCCTGCTGGTCGCGGTGCTGGAACATGAATTGAACAGCATGCGCGCGGCGGTGTTCGCCGACGCCATGCTGGACCAGCCCGTCGGCCCCGCCCTGCACGAACTGGCTCGACGCCTGCTGAGCTACGCCCTGCAGCCCAAATCGGCCGCGCTCTACCGCCTGATCGTCTCGGAATCGCATCGCCTGCCGCACCTGGCCGAATCCTTGCGGCTGGCGGTGGAAATGCAACTGCACGCGCCCCTGGAGCACTGCCTTACACGGGCTTGCGAGCGCGGCGAATTGCGCATCGACGATCCGCGCCTGGCCGCGCGCACCCTGGGCAACCTGATCAACGGCATCGCCTCGCACGCGCGGCTGACCGGCGGCCGCGCCGAAGGCCCGGACGAGGACCATCTGGCGACCTGCCGCTACGGCGTGGACACCTTGTTGCGCGCCTTCCGCGCATAGCCGCCGCGCCACTCGCCCCAGCCGGCCCGCGCCAGCATCAGCGCCGGCCACAGCATGCAGGCCGCGGCCAGCCACAGATTGGCCCGCAGCCCCAGCGCGTCCACGCTGGGCACGCCCAGCAGCGAACCGGCCGCGATGCCCAGGTTGAACACCGCCACGAACAGCGAGGTGGCGGCCTCCACGGCGTCCGGCGCCGCCTTCATCATCCAGGTTTGCAGCGACACCGACACCGCGCCATAGGCCAGGCCCCACAGCAGCAGCAAGACCGCCGCAGCGGGGCGCAGCTCTCCCAGCATGCCCAGCAGCAGCAGAACCAGCAACAGGCTGAGCGCGATCGTCAGCAGGGTGGCGGCGGGACGCCGAGCGGCGGCGGTCCCACCCAGGAAGTTGCCCGCCACGCCCGCCGCGCCATAGGCAAAAAGCAGCGGCCCGATCCAGTTCTCGCCGAACGCCGCGTGAATCTGCAGCAAAGGGCGGACAAAGGTATAGGCCATGAAATGGCCGGCCACCAGGAACAGCGTGATCCAGAGGCCCCGCCGCAAGCCAGGATTGGCCAGCTGCGACGCCAGTTGACGCGGGCGCAGCGAGCGTGCAGCAGGCAGCGGCGGCAGGCTCAGCAGGGCCATGAGCAGCACGCCGGCGCATAGCGCCGCCATGGCGCCAAAGGCCGCGCGCCAGCCGGCCAGCTCGCCGATGAAGGCCCCCAGCGGCACGCCCAGCACGGACGCCACCGCGACGCCGCCGAAGATGATGGACGTGGCCAGTCCCACGGCGCCCGGCCCGACCAGCCTGCCCGCCAATCCGCCCGCGATCGCCCAGATGCCGCCGATGCAGAAGCCCACCAGCACCCGTGCCGCCAGGAACCACGGCATGCTCGGCGCCCAGGCGCTGGCCGCGTTGGCGAAAACCAGCAGCGCCAGCAAACCGCACAGGATCGCGCGGCGGTCGGCGCCCTTCGCGCCGAGAACGACCAGCGGCGCGCACAGCGCCGCCAGGATGGCGGGCACGAACAGCATGAAGCCGCCCATGCCCACCGAGACGTCCAGCGCCGCGGTGATGGGCACGAACAGCCCCACCGGCAGCATTTCGGTCGTCACCACGCAGAAGGTCGCCAGGCCCACGGCGATCACGCCCAGCCACGCGCGCCAGCCGGCGCGCTCGGCCATGGGGTCGGTCATGGGTTCGGTCAACGAAACGCCAGCGATGGCGGGTTCTTCAGGGGAAATGCCGCGGGTCATGATCAGAGGTTCCAGCAAGGCCCTGTCTGGGCCGACCCCTAGGCAGTCTACTGTTTCCATTTCGCTGATAAAGTAGTTATATCAATAAACACAAGGGACGAATCGTGCGCAATTCACCCTACCCGGCCGCCCGTCTGGATCACATCGGCGACCTGCTCGCGTTCGTGCGCGTGGCCGACACACAGAGCTTTACCGCCGCGGCCGAAAAGCTCGGCCTGTCGCGTTCGGCCATCGGCAAGTGCATCGCGCGCCTGGAGCTGGGCCTGGGCGCCCGACTGCTCCACCGCAGCACGCGCAGTGTCAGCCTCAGCGACGAGGGCCGCGTCTTCTACGAACACGCGCAGCGCATCCTGTCCGAGGTCGACAACGCCACCGACGCCATGGCCAGCCGCAAGCAGGCGCCGCGCGGCCGGCTGCGGATCGATCTGCCGGTGTCGCTGGGGCGGCTGCACATCATGCCGCTGCTGCGCGACTACCTGCGGGACTGGCCCGAGGTCGAGGCCGACGTCAGTTTTTCCGACGACTACATCGATCTGGTGCGCGACGGCGTGGACGTCGCCATCCGCATCGGCGGCGAAATCGACAGCCGGCTGGTGCGCCGGGTGCTGGCGCCGCACCGCCTGATCACCTGCGCCTCGCCGCGCTATCTGGATCGGCACGGAGCCCCGGCCGTCCCGGACGACCTGGCCGGCCACCACACCCTGGCCTACACCCATGCCGGCGCGCTGGCGCCCTGGCGTTTTGCCGTCAACGGCCAGGAACGCAGCGTGCATGTCGCCGGACGCCTGCGACTGGGCAACACGGAAGCGCTGCGCGACGCCGCGCTGGCGGGCGAAGGCATCGTCCAGCTGGGCGCCTTCCTGGTCGGCGAGGACCTGCGCGCCGGCCGACTGACGCCGGTGCTGGAATCGGTGGCGCCCGCCGGCGCCCCGGTGTGCGCGGTCTATCCGCACCGCCGCCATCTGGCGCCCAAGGTGCGCGTCCTGATAGACGCCATCGCCGGCAGATGGAGCGGCGGCGCCCCCTGGGCCAGCGACGCCGCGCCGCCGCGGCCATAGGCATGCGCCCGATCCACTATGATTGCCGGGATTGCCCCGCCGGGCGCAATACCGGATACCCAGGGACGCCGCCAGCCATGCCCTTGCCTGCGCCCCGCCATTTCCCCCGGAGTTTTACTTGAGCGACATCTACCAATTCAGCCGCGGCACGGCGCCGCTGCTGATCTCCATTCCCCACCTGGGCAGCATGATTCCCGACGCGCAGCGCGCGCAGATGACGCCGCTGGCCCTGCAGTCGGGCGACACCGACTGGCACCTGGACACGCTGTACAAATTCGCCGAAGCGCTGGGCGCGTCCGTCATCGGCGCACGCTATTCGCGCTACGTGGTGGACCTGAACCGCCCGCCCAACGATGAAAGCCTGTATCCCGGCCAGACCAAGACCGGCCTGTGCCCGGCCCAGACCTTCCGCGGCGACGCTCTCTACCGCAACGAAGCCGTCCTGACCGAGGCCGAACGCGAACACCGGCTGCAGGCCTACTGGAAGCCCTACCACGCCAAGCTGTGCGAGGAAATCGACCGCATCAAGGCCGAGCACGGCACCGTGCTGCTGTGGGAAGCGCACTCGATCGCCAGCGTGCTGCCGCGCCTGTTCGAAGGCAAACTACCCGACCTGAACATCGGCACGGCCGACAGCGCGGCCTGCGCGCCCGATATCCTGGCAACAGTCGAAAGCCGGCTGCGCGACAACTCCGCGTACACCTGGGCGGTGAACGGCCGCTTCAAGGGCGGCTACATCACGCGCCACTACGGCAAGCCGGCGGACAACGTCCACGCCATCCAGCTGGAAATGTGCCAATCCACCTACATGGACGAAGCGCATCCTTACGCGTATCGCCCCGAACTGGCGGACCAGGTCATTCCGCTGGTCGAAGGCATGGTGCGGTCGGCGCTCAAGCAGACCGGCGCTCGCCGGGCTTAACAGTCCGCAGCCAACGCCACGCGTATCTTGAAATCGAGCATCAGCACCTTTTGCTGGTCCGCATCGACGCAGTGACCCAGGTACCGGCCGCCCGTAAAGGGCGTGCCGGCAACTGCTGCGCTTTCAAGCAGTTCGAGCTCCAGCCCCAGCGCATCTCCCGGATACGCGGGACGCAGAAACTTCGTTTCCACCTTCAGCAGCAGCATGGGGTTGCGAGCGAACTGGCGCGTAAAGGTCGCCATGGCCGCGCCCAATACATGGATGCCGGCCAGCGGCACATCCGCAAAGCCGGATTGCAGAGCCAAGTCCCGCGAACCATGCACGGGATGCCCGCCCCCCACCGCCTGAAGATAATCTCCGTGCAGCGCATGCGAAAGCGTGAAGGCGCCGCTGAAGCGCGGCGGCAGCGATGGGATGCTCATGTCGTTTTCTCCTGCGCGCGGCCCGGTCCGTGCGAACGGGCTTGCCCGGCCCGGTCCTAGATGATGTTGCGCTCACGCAGGTCCGCTTGCTGCGCCTGCGACATGCCCAGCTCCTGCCCATAGATTTCGTCGTTGTGCTGGCCGACGCCAGGCCCCGCCCGCCAGATCCGGCCCGGGGTGGCTGAAAACCGGGGCACCACGTTCTGCATGCTGACGGCGCCGAGTTCCTCGTCCTCGACTCGCACCAGGACTTCGCGTTCGATGAAATGCGGGTCGGTCACGATGTCGGCAATGTCGTAGATGGGACTGAAACTGACCTCGTGCCGCATCAGGATATCGGACGCCTCGCAGAGCGCATGAGCGCCGAACCAGTTTTCCATGATGGCTTCTATCTGGCCTCGGTTCTGGATGCGCGCCGTGTTGGTACTGAACAATGGATCATCCAGCAGATCCGCGCGCTCGATGGCGATGGCCAGCCGCCGGAACACGGTAGGCGCGCTGACGGCCAGCACCACCCACTTGTCGTCGCGGGTCTTGTACACGCTGCTGGGCGCCGAATAGGCATTGAGATTGCCCTGGCGCGAGCGCGCAACACCGAGCTGGTCATATTCGATGGGCATGAAGTCCAGCACGCGCAGCATGGCCTCCGTGGCGGACAGGTCGATTTCCTGCCCTTCGCCGTGCTTTTGCCGGTGCAGAAGCGCCGCGGTGATGGCATAGGCGCCAAACACGCCTGTCAGCGCATCCGACACAGGGAAGCCGGGATAGAGCGGCGGGCCGTCCTTTTCGCCGCACAGGTTCACGAATCCCGACATGGCCTCGAAGATCCGGGCAAAGCCCGGGCGCGACCGGTAGGGCCCGGTCTGGCCGAAACCGGTGACACGCAGCACGATCAGGTCGGGCCGCAAGCCGCGCAAGCGCGCCATGTCCAGGCCCCAGCGATCCAGCGTGCCGGGCCGGAAGTTCTCCACCAGCACGTCATATTGGGGCAACAGGCGCTCAAGAATTTTCAAGCCCTCGGGCTGGCGCAGATCCAGCGTGATGCCGCGTTTGTTGCGGTTCGCGACTTTGGACCAGAGCGCCACGCCGTTCTTGTGCGGCGGCAACTGGCGTATGTGGTCGCCGTCGCCCGGCAACTCGATCTTCAGGACTTCCGCTCCCAGGTCCGCCATCAGCGTGCAAGAGAACGGGCCGGCCACCACCGTGGAAATATCCAGCACCCTCACGCCCGCCAACGGCCCGGTGCCGGGACCTTGAGCGGAGCGATCGGCGTCCGGGTTTCTCGTTTGCTCGGCATTCATCGTCTTTCCTCAATCCATCGAAACATTGGCTTGCCTGGCGACGTCGCCCCAGGTCTGGATCTCGGCCTTGATAAAGCGGGAAAAATCCGCGGCCGTTCCGCCCACGGGCATGGATCCCTCGGACAGCAGACGCCGGCTGATTTCCGGGCTTTGCAGCGCCTCGTTCACCGCGGCGTTGATCTTTTCGACCACCGCCTGGGGCGTGCCTCGAGGCGCAAACAGGCCATTCCAGCCGGACGCAACGAAACCCTTTGCTCCGGCTTCGACCATGGTTGGAACGTTCGGCAAGGTCTGCGATCGTTTGCCGCTGGTCACCGCAAGCGGCACAAGTTTCCCTGCGGCGATGTAGGGCGCCGTGGTCAGGATCACGTCGAAAGCCAGATCGACCTGGCCACCGAGCAGATCCGCCATGGCCGGCCCCGCGCCCTTGTAAGGAACGCCCAACATCGATGTGCCCGTGTCGGACTGAAGCTTCTCGAAAAGCATGTGCGCCGCAGTGCCCACCCCGGCCGTGGCCACGGAAATCTGGCCTGGCCTTTCCCGCGCCTGCCTGAGCAGATCCGCAAGCGTAGTGATTTTCTTGGAGGGATGGGCTACCAGCACGTAGGGCTGGTCGACCACGTGCACGATGGGGGCAAAATCGGCCACCGCGTCGTAGGCGAGATTCTTGTAGATGTTCGGACCGATGCCATGCGTGGCGACCGTGCCCCACAACAGGGTGTATCCATCGTTGCTGGCCCGGGCGACTTGATAGGTGCCTATGGTGCCGCCAGCGCCAGCCTTGTTTTCCACCACGACCGGCCGGCCGATGGAGGCCTCGATGCGCGGGGCGAACAGCCGGGCCATCACATCCGTGGCCCCCCCAGGCGGGAACGGAACAATGATGGTGACCGGCTTGGCAGGCCACGCCGCGTCGGCTTGGACGGCGCCGCACAAACCGCCCAGCATCAACATCGCGGCCAGCGGCACGCGCAGTTTCTTGAGTTTCATGGTCTCCTCCGGTGCTGTCGCTGCTTTTGCTTTAACTGCTGACCATAGGATAAGGACGCCATGATTAACTGATAACTGAAATAAAATCACCCCGTGATAACTTTTCGATAAGTCCATGAGTACCAACCTCCCGTCCTCAGGCGGTTCCAAACTCGTGAGCCGGCTACGCCTGAAGCAATTCGAACTGATCAAGGGCGTTGCCGAAGGACTGTCGTTTCGCCAGTTGGCGGACCAGATGGCCCTGTCCCAGCCGGCCATCAGCAAGATGGCCCGGGAAATGGAAGAAACCCTGGGCGCCGCCGTCTTCGAG
>JALDYL010000080.1:0-21039 GCA_032153965.1 Achromobacter sp.
ATCCCTGGAATCCGGAGATGGAGCAAGGCATGGCGACGCTGGGCAAGCTGTTGGCGGGCTAGCCCGTTGTCCTGGCCGGCGATTCACGTTATAAATGAGTGTTATTCTTATTAACGCTCATTGCTGTCCCGCCATCCATGGATTCCCCCGCGTACACGAACGTCCACCGGCTTTACGCGGATCATCACGACTGGCTGCTCAGCTGGCTGAACCGGCGCGTCAGCAACCGCGCCGACGCCGCCGACCTCACGCAGGACACGTTTGTCCGGGTCCTCACCTCACCCGCCGCCGCCCCCCTGTCCGAACCGCGCGCCTACCTGCTGACCCTGGCGCGCCGGCTCACCATCGACCTGTGGCGCGCGCGCGATGTCGAGGCGCGCTATCTGCAAGCGCTTGCGCTGGAGCCGGAACCGGTCGCCGCGTCGCCCGAAACCCTGATCATGCTGAAGCAGGCGGTCATGGAAATCGACCATCTGCTGGATGGCCTGCCCGTGCCGGTCAAACACGCCTTCCTGCTGAACCGGCTGGACGGCATGACCCATCCCGCCATTGCGCAAACCCTGGGCCTGTCGCTGGCGACCGTGGAACGCCATGTGAAGCGCGCCTTCTTGCATTGCATTGCGTCGCGCCGCGCAAGCGACGCGGCATGAGCGGCGCCTCCATGGCCGGCGCCGCCCGCGACGCGCTGACGGAGCGCGCGGTCGACTGGATCGTGCTGCTGACATCCGGCCAGGCCAGCGACCAAGACCGCCAGCGCTTCGAGCGCTGGCTCGCCAGCCATCCGGAGCACGCGCGCGCCTGGGCCGAGGTGGACGGCATCATGCGCCAGCCGCTGGCCCAATTGCGCGGCGCGGCCGACGCGGCTCCCGGCCCCGCCCGCGCGGCGCGCGCCGCCCTGCTGCAAGGCAGCGGCCTGGACCGGCGCCGCGTGCTGAAGCTGGCGCTGCTGTTTTCCGGCGTGTCGGCTGGCGCCTTGATGGCCGACCGCTACATTCCGCTTGCCGGGCTGTCCGCAACCTACTCCACCCACACAGGCGAACGCCGGACCTACACGCTGGAAGACGGCACCATGCTGACGCTGAATGCGCGTTCGGCCGCCGATGTGCGCTATGACGGCATGCGGCGCACGGTCGTGCTGCGCCAGGGAGGACTCTACGCCGAGACCCGCTCCGACAGCCGGCCCTTCGTGGTGCAAACGCGCTTTGGCGCCGTAACTGGCGGCGAATCGCATCTGGCTGTGATCCAGTTCGATGCCTACGCCATGGCCAGCGCCCTGGAAAGCACGCTGGTCCTGCACCCCGAACACGGCAGCCCGCTGGCCCTGCCGCAAGCCGGCACGGCGGCCTTCGACCGCGACCGCGCGTGGCAACGGGACGATGCCGCGCAAGCCAGCTGGCGCAACGGCATCCTCAGCGTGCGCGATGCCCGCCTGGCCGAAGTCATAGAGCAGTTGCGCGCCTATCAACCCGGCGTGATCCGCCTGTCGCCAGAGGCCGCCGCACTGCGCGTGTTCGGCGTATTCCCGCTGGACGACCCACGCCAGACCCTGCTGGCCCTGGGCGAAACCCTGCCGATACAGGTCCGCCGCTACGGTCCGTGGCTGACGCTGGTGGACGCGGCATAACGAAAAAACGCATACCCCGGGCGGCGATGAGGGGATTGAGGTCGGGCATCCGTCATTACCTATGACGCAACCGAAATCCTCTATTTTTGCCGGACCTCTTGAATCATGAATTTCCCCTTGAGCCGCAGCGCGGCGCTTGTCGCCGGCGCCCTCAGCGCCTGCGCGCTGACGCCCACCGCGCTTGCGCAGGACACCGCCCCCACGCACCAGGCCGCGCAGTCCTACGACCTGCCCGCTGGCCCCTTGGCGGACACGCTGAGCCGGATTTCGCTGCATAGCGGCCGCACCATCTCGGCCAATGCCGAACTCGTCGCTGGCAGGCAAGCCGCGCCGGTGCGCGGCGCGCTGAGTGCCGAAGCCGCGGCGCGGCAGGCCCTGGCGGGCACCGGCCTGGAACTCGTCGTCACTCCGGCGGGGGTGTTGAGCGTGCGCCTGCAGCCCCCGGCCGGCGCTGTGACCTCGCTGGAACCGGTCATGGTGACCGCCAGCAGCATCATCCCCCCCAGCGAAGGCACAGGTTCCTACACCGTGCCTGAGTCCAACTCCGCCACGCGCATGCGCCTGTCATTGCGCGAAACACCGCAGTCCGTGACGGTCATCACCCGCCAGCAGATGGAAGACCAGGGCATCGTCACCGTTGCCGGCGCGCTGGAGCAGGCTCCTGGCGTCGTCGTCAGCCGCAGTAACTCCGAAGGCTACGCCTTCTATTCCCGCGGCTTCCAGCTGCAGAATTTCCAGTTCGACGGCCTGCCCAGCCTGTCCAGCGACGGCGGCAACGTGCGCGACAACTACAGCATCAGCAGCTCGGTCATATACGACCGCGTCGAGATCCTCAAGGGCGCCACGGGCCTGGTCAATGGCGCCGGCTATCCTTCGGGCGTCATCAACCTGATCCGCAAGCGGCCCACCCGCGAGTTCCAGGGCAGCGTCACCGCCGGCGCCGGATCGTGGAACCAGTACCGGGGCGAACTGGACCTGGGCGGATCGCTGGCCGAGAACGGCAGGATCCGCGGCCGGATGATCGCCGCAGTGGACGACAGCGCCAGCTTCATCGACTACACCAAGACCCGCGAAGACGTGCTCTACGGCATCGTCGAAGCCGACATCACCCCACGCACGACCGCGTCGCTGGGCATCGAATATCAAAAGAACAAGAACGACGCCTCATCCAACATCCACCTGCCCGCGTTCTACTCGGACGGACGGCAGGCGAGCTTCTCCCGCTCGACAAATCCCGCCGACAAGTGGACTTGGCGCAATCACGAGACCACCCGCTACTTCGCCGACGTCACGCATACCTTCGACAACGACTGGCAGCTGAAGCTGGCCGCGGGGCATCGGAATTATTCCTCCAGCGAGTTGATCGCGGGGATGGGCAGTTCATTCATCGACGCGAGAACGCACAGCATCAGCCACAGCCTAGGCCAAGCCAGCCTGTTCGATACGGATTCGCGCGAGAACAGCGTGGACCTGCAGGCCTCCGGCATGTACTCGTTGCTGGGCCGCCGCCACGACCTGGTGTTCGGCTACAACGCCGCGCGCACGCATTCAACCTCGCGGCGCGACGACGGCCTGAGCGACACGATCATCAAAGACGCCTTCAACTGGAACAACAACAGCTTCAAGCCCACGGTCTACAAGCGCCTGCTGGACCACGATATCGAGGTGTCGCAGAAGATCCTCTATGGCGCCACCGTCCTGCACCCCACCGACCGGTTCGCGCTCATCCTGGGCGGACGGCTCACCGACTACCGTTGGGAACAGAATTCCGTTTTCAGCAGCGGCTTTCGCGGCAATTACGGCACCGAGGTGAAGAACAAATTCATCCCGTATGCCGGCGTCACGTTCGATGTGGACGCCCATCACACCGTCTATGCCAGCTACACCGACGTGTTCAAGCCGCAGGCCTTCAACTTCGATGCCTCCAATCGCCAGCTGGATCCCATGACGGGCAAGAGCGTGGAAGTGGGCGCCAAGGGCGAATACCTGGACGGCCGCCTGAACGCCAGCGTCGCGCTGTTCCAGCTCAAGCAGGACAACGTCGCCGAACTGGATCCCAGCGGCGCCCTGACGCCCACTGGCGGCACCGCCTATATTGCCGTACCCGGCGTGACGACCCGGGGCATCGAACTGGAGGTATCCGGCGAATTGCTGCCCGGCTGGCAACTGCATGCCGGCTATACCTATAGCCGGTCGCGCGACCGTGACGGCGAACGCGTCAGCACGACCCAGCCCGAACAGTTGTTCAAGCTTGCCACCACCTATCGCCTGCCGGGAGACTGGCACCGCCTGACGGTGGGCGGCAACATGCACTGGCAAGGAGGCACGTATTTCTCGCAGTCCGTCAACGGCGCCAACCGCCGCTTCACGCAAGACAGCTATGGCGTGCTCGGCTTGATGGCGGCCTATGACTTCAACAAAGACCTGCGCGTGACGGTGAACCTGAACAACGTGCTGGACAAGACTTACTACTCCGGCATCGGCAACTACAACTCCGTGTACTACGGCGCACCGCGCAACGTGCTGGCGCAGCTGCGGTACAAGTTCTAGTTCGCCGTCGCGCCCGAATCCTTGACCGCCTTGGCCCAGGCCGCGATCTCGCTCTGGATGAAGGCGCCGAATGCCGCGGTGTTCAGGCTGGAAGCCTGGGCGCCTTCTTCCATCAGGCGTTGCTTGACGGCCGGCGCCGCCAGCGCCGCGCTCAAGGCCTGGTTCAGCGTGGCGACCACGGCGTCCGGCGTGCCGGCCGGCGCAACAATGCCGTGCCACGACACCGCCTGAAAGCCCGGCAGGCCCGATTCCGCCATGGTGGGGATATCCGGCATGGCGGGCGAACGCTGCGGCGAGGTGACCGCCAGCGCGCGCAGCGTGCCGGCCTTCACGTGCGGCAGCACGCCAGGGATGGTGGTGAACATGAAGTCGATCTGGCCGCCGATCAGGTCGGTAATGGCGGGGCTGCCGCCCTTGTAGGGAATGTGCGTGAACTGGAGCTTCGCGGCGCTCTTGAACATCTCGCCGGCCAGGTGGCCGGGCGTGCCCGCGCCGGCCGAGCCCATGTTGATCTTGTCGCCCTGCGAACGGATATAGGCAACCAGCTCCTGCACGTTCGCGGCCTGCACCTGCTTGCCCACCACCAGCACGTTGGGCACCGTGGCCAGCAGTGTCACGGGCGTGAAGTCCTTCACCGCGTCGTAGGAAATCCGCGAATACAAGGACGGATTGATGCCATGCGTGCTGGCGGTGGCCAGCAGCAGCGTGTAGCCATCCGGCGCGGACGTCGCCACCTGCTTGGCGGCGATGGTGCCATTGGCGCCGCCCTTGTTGTCGATGACGATGGTCTGCCCCAAGGTCTTGGCGGCCTCGGCCGCGACCGTGCGCGCCAGGATGTCCGACGTGCCGCCGGCGGAATGCGGCACCACCAGCGTGATCGGCTTCGAGGGGAAGGACTGGGCTTGCGCCGCCGGCAAGGCCGGCAGCAGACAGGCGGCCAGCGCGGCGCGCGCCAGCAAGGAAGTACGGAACATCAAGGTCTCCAGGTCTTTATCGTTTGCGGCGCCGTCGTCGGGCGCCGTCATGCCCGCGCAGTGCGCGGTGGTTCAGTCCGAGCCCAATTGCAGCTTGTTGGGCTGGCGTTTTTCGATGGCCCACTTCAACAGCGCGGCCGAGCGGTAGATGCCGTGGGCGAACTTGCCATAAGGCAGGGTCAGGAACAGCGCCATAACCACGCCCAGGTGGATCGCCAGCAGCAGCGCCATCGCGCCGCCGTCGCGGCCGGCCAAGAGCGCCAGGCCCGTCGCGCTGGTGAGGAACAGCAAGGCGATGAAGCCGCGATCCATGGGCTTTTGCGCCGCGTCGCCCTGCTGCGGATGGCGCTTGAGATTCAGCCACAGCAAGCCGGCCGGCCCGATCAGCAGGCCGATGCCGCCTGCCGTGCCCAACAACACCGGCGCGCTCCAGAACGGATACGGCGCCTCCAGTCCAAGCGCGTAGTGGTACAGCGTGGCCACGCTGGTGGCGGCAAAGCACAGCATGAAGCCGTAGAACGTGAAGTGATGGAAACGCCGGCGCCACAACGTAAAGGCGTCGTCGGCGTTGTTGCAGCCCTTGCCGTGCCCGCCGTCCAGATAACGCAGGCGCAGGGCGTCGTGCGCGGCTTCGGCCACCGCGGCGCCGGACGCCGCCCCCGGGCTGACGTCGCGCCAGAAGCGCGTCACGCCCACGCCCAGGGCCAGCAGGGCCAGGCCAAACACCGCGCCGAACAGCAGCGCCAGCGTGTTGTGCGGAAAGACGGCGTAGAAGTTGCCGGCCATGGGCTCATGGAACAGTCCGCCCCCCGTCCACGCCGCCAGCGCCAGGAACAAGGCCAGGCCAGCGGCCGTGGCCAGCGACAAGGCCAGGCCGTTGCGCTTGTACAGCTTGCCCAGCGCGGACGGCCAGGCGTAATCGGTATAGGTCTGCATCCGCACGCGCGCCATGGATTGCGGCACGTTCACCGCGAACTCGTGCGGCGGCGCGTACTGGCAGGCGTGCAGACAGGCGCCGCAGTTGTGGCACAGGTTCGCCAGATAGTTGATGTCGGCCTTGCCGAACTCCAGCCGGCGGGTCATGGCGGGAAACACCGCGCAGAATCCTTCGCAGTACCTGCAGGCGTTGCAGATCTGCATGACGCGCGCCACCTCGGCCTCGTCGTCCGTCAGCGCGGCGGACCGGGGCTTGGTGCCATGCCATTGAATGGCCTGCTCCGTCATCGCCGGCCCCGAGCCGGAAAAGGACTGGGCCTCGCGGGCCAGGGCTTCAAGCTGCTTCATATCGTGCTTCCGCGTTGTGCCGGCCGCGCGCGGCGGCGGCGGCCCGGGTGCCGGCGATGCGGCCGAAGGCCGTGCCGATGGACATCCCCACCCCGGCCGTATAACCCTTGCCCAGCACATTGCCGGCCATCATTTCGCCCGCGACGAACAGGTTGTCGCTGGGCACGTCGTTGAAGCGGACCGCGGCGGTGTCGTCCACCTTCAATCCCAGGTAGGTGAAAGTGATGCCGGGCCGCAAGGCATAGCCATAGAACGGCGCGGTATCGATGGGCCGCGCCCAGTGCGTCTTGGCGGGCTCCAGGTTCTCGGTGTGGCAGTCATCCAGCGCGGTGTGGTCGAACTTGCCGACGCGGCAGGCCGCGTTGTAGTCGCTCAGGGTCTGCTCGAAGACCGCCGGGTCCAGGCCCAGCTTCACGGCCAGTTCCGGCAAGGTGTCGGCCTGCACGCCAGGGAACACCGGCGGCATGAAGCGGCCGACGGCCTTGGCGTCGATGATCGAGTAGGCGATCTGGCCCGGCTGCATCGCTGTCAGGCGCCCCCAGATGGCGTAGCGCTTGGGCCAGAAGTCCTCGCCCTCGTCGTAGAAGCGCCTGGCCTCCCGGTTGACCACCGCGCCCAGCGACACGCAGTCGATGCGCGTGCAGATGCCGCCGTCGTACAGCGGCGCGCGCGCGTCGATGGCCACGCAATGCGACTGCGACGGATCGCCGATGCTGTCCGCGCCCGCGTCCAGCATGAACTTCAGCAGCACGCCCATGTTGTAGCGCGTGCCGCGGATCAGGAAATTGTCGGCCGGCCATTCGCCGCGCTCGTTCTGGCCCCAGGCTTCGCGCAGCCACTCGCGGTTGGACTCAAAGCCGCCGGCCGCCAGCACGCAGGCGCGCGCCTCGATGCGCTCATGGCCGATGCGCGCCGCCACGAAGCGCCCGCCCTCCAGCTCCAGCGAGTCGACCGGCGCGTCGTAGCGGATCTGCACGCCCAGCGCCTCGGCGCTGCGGTAGTAGGCGTTGACCAGGGCCTTGCCGCCGCCCATGAAAAAGGCGTTGGTACGCGCCACGTGCAGCGCGCCGGACAGCGGCGGCTGGAAGTTCACGCCATGGCGGCGCATCCAGTCCCTACAGGAGGAGGACTCGCGGATGACCAGGCGCGCCAGATGCTCATTGGTCAGCCCGCCGGTCACCTTGAGCAGGTCCTGCCAGTATTCTTCCTCGGGATAGGCCTCGATCAGCACGTCCTGCGGCGCATCGTGCATGCAGCGCAGGTTGCGCGTGTGCTGCGAATTGCCGCCGCGCCACTCGCGCGGCGCCGCTTCCAGCAGCAGCACGCTGGCGCCGGCCTCGCGCGCCATCAGGGCCGCGCACAGCGCCGCGTTGCCCCCTCCCACCACCAAGACGTCGACCATGCCATCGTTCCTCTTCCAAGGAACGGACTGTAACGAGCCTTGCGGCCCGCCGATATCAGCCAGGCGTCAACAGGTCTTCACGAATCGTGAAGAGCCACCACCGGCCATTTGCCCTCGCGCGCCAGCGTGCGCGAAACATCGGCCAGCACCAGGCGGGCGGCCAGCGCCGCGGGCGACAGCTCATCCTCGGACAGGCTGGCCAGCAGATTGCGCCGGTACAGCTGCGCGTCGTCGATGCGCGCCATGTGCAACTGGCCCGGTGCGATCCGCGCCATGGCGGAACTGGGCTGGATCGTGGCCACATGGCCCAGCTGCACCACGTCCATCAGCACCGGCAGGCCGTCCACCTCCACCGCCACCAGCGGCGTGCGGCCAGACTGCTGGTACGCGTTGTTGACCAGCGCCCGCAGCCCGTGGCGTCCACTGGGCAGGACCAGCGGCAGATGCGCGATGGCCTCGATGCGGGTGGTTTCGCCTGCCGGCAAGCCCGGCATGCCGGGCCGGGCCAGCAGGAACAGCGGCTCGTCCAGCAGGGGTGTGACGCTCCAGCGGCGCGCGGATTCCGCCTGGAACACGATGGCCAGGTCCAGCATGCGGCCGTTGAGCATGTCGCTCAGGTGCCCGGACAATGCCTCCACCAGATGCAGGCGGATGTCGGGATAGCGCTCGTTCATGGCCAGCACGAAGGGCGCCCCCAGGATGGCGGCGGTGGTGGATGGCAGGCCCACGCTGACGTGGCCCGCCAGCCTGGCCTGCTGCGCCGCCTGCACGGCGTCGTCGGCGTGGCGCAACGCCAATTGCGCCTGGCGGAAGAACGCCAGGCCCGCGTCGGTGGGTTCCACGCCGCTGGCGCTGCGGCGCAGCAGCCGCGTGGACAACTCGCCCTCCAGCCGGCTGATCTGCTGGCTGAGCGCGGAGGTCACCATGCCGATGGACTGCGCGGCGCGGCCGATGCTGCCCGCCTCCACGACGCGGACGAAGTAACGCAGTTGGCGCAGTTCCATGGGCGGCCCCGGCTTTCCATAAGGGATGACAGGGCCGATTGTAGAGGCTGGGCCGCAGCGCCTCAGTAGCGCGCGTCCTTCGGCTTCTTGCCCTGCGGCCAGTCCTTGTCCTTGCCCGCGAAGTCCGGACGCGGCATGTGGGTGAAGTATTCAGCCACGTCCACCGCGTCCTGGTCGGACAGCACGCCGCCCTCGCCCCAGCTGCCATGCGTGTTCACGCCCATCGGCATGCTGTTGCGGATGAAGGCCGCCGCCTTGTAGGTGCGCGCCAGGCCCGCGCCAATGTTGAAGGACTCGTCGCCCCACAAGGGCGGGAACGCGATATCGCCGGAACGGTCGCGCTTGCCCTCGCCGTTGGCGCCGTGGCAGGACGCGCATTGGGCCGCGTACAGACTCTTGCCGCGCACCGGGTCGGGCACCAGCTTGGCGTCTATCGGCCAGGCGTTCTCGATCTGCACGCGGGCGCCGTGCGGCACGTCCTGGGCCAGCCACTTCATGTAGGCAATCATGGCCTTCATCTCGGCCGAATCCTTCTCCAGCGGCTTGCCGTTCATTGAACGCATGAAGCAGCCGTTGATGCGGTCCTCCAGCGTCACCACCCGGTTGGCGCGCGGATTGAACTGCGGGAAGGTGTTGACCGTGTTGATGTAGGGCGCGCCCATGGGCTTCTTGCCGCCCTGCACGTGGCAGCTGTTGCAGTTCAGGCTGGCGCCCGTGTTCTGCGGCAGCAGGCGGCGCGTCTCGGTCAGGAGGCGCTTGCCGTGGTTGATCTGTTCGGCGTTGGGCTGCGAGGCGATCTGCGTGTCCGGTGGAATGGTGTAGTCCGGCAGCCGCTTGCCGTCCTTGTCGAGCACCGCAAAGGTGCTGCGCGCGCCCGGCGCCGCGGCGTCGGGCTCGGCCGTGGCGACCGTCCAGCCGCCCACGGCGACTGCCGCCGCCAGCAGCGCGGCGATCCTGATGTGCTTACTCATGCTTGCCTCCGCCGATGTTCGGCTTCTTGCTGGCCAGGAACTCGCGGATATGCGCGACGTCTTTCTCGACGATGTCGGGCGCCTGGTTGGTCCATCCCGTGCGGATGAAATTGATCACATCCGTGATATCGCGGTCGCTCAGATGCTTGAAACCCGGCATCGCGAACGTCATGGCGTCCATGTCGTTCGCCGGCATCCTGCCGCCTTCCAGCGTGATCTGGATGATGGACTGCGGGTTCTGCGCAAACACCGCCGAATTGCCGGCCAGCGCCGGGAAGATGCGCGCCATGCCCTGCCCGTCGGCGCGGTGGCACACCACGCATTGCTCCATGTAGATGACCGCGCCGCGCGAGTCGTAGCGGCCATCGCGCAAGGACGCGGTGGTGCTGTCGGCTTTGGGCGGGAAGGCGGCCAGCTTGCCGCCGGCCGCGGGCAATTGCTTCAGATAGGCCGCGATGCTGGCCAGGTCGCCATCGGTGAAATACCGCGTGCTGTGCTCGACCACGTCGGCCATCGCGCCGAATGCCGCCACCTTGTCGGTGCGGCCCGTCTTCAGGAACAACTCGATGTCCTGCGCGCTCCAGGATTGCAGGCCCTGGGCCTCGCCGCGCAGGCTCTTGGCGCGCCAGCCGTCGATCACCGCCCCGGACAGGAAGGCGTCGCCGTCCGCCAGCGACAGCGCCTGCTCCTGGTAGGCCAGGCCGCGCGGCGTGTGGCAGGCGCCGCAATGGCCGGGGCCTTCGACCAGATAAGCGCCGCGCACCAGCCTTTCATCGGCGCCAGCCGGGGCCGCGAACTCGCGCTTGCCCGCGAACAGCAGCTGCCACCAGGCCATGGGCCAGCGCATGTTCAGCGGCCACGGAATGGTGGAGTCCGCGCTGGGTTGGCTGACAGGCTCGACCTGCGACATGAAGTAGGCGTACAGCGCCTGCACGTCCGCGTCCGGCATGATGGCGTACGAGGGGTACGGCATGGCCGGATACAGGGGCGTGCCGTCCTTGCGAATGCCGTACTGCACCGCATTCTTGAAATCCGCGTAGCTGTAGGTGCCGATACCCGTCTGCTTGTCGGGCGTGATGTTCGACGAATAGATGGTGCCCACCGGCGTCTGCATCGCCAGGCCGCCCGCGAAGGGCTTGCCATTGGGCACGCTGTGACAGGCCACGCAGTCGCCCGTGCGCGCAATGTAGGCGCCGGCCTCGGCCAGCCGCCTGTCGTTGATGTCGACGGACGCCGCCGTGTCGGCCTTGCGATTCGCCGTCAGCAGCTGCGCGCCGCCGATGGCCAGGCCCGCGGCCGCCAGCAGAACCACCGCGGCCTTGATCCCGATCCTCTTCATTACTGCCCTCCGTTGCACGCTGGGCAGCGTGCACGTCGGGGTGTTCGTACGGCCTGTCCAGCTTATGGAGGAAGCTTACGCCTTTCAGTAATAAGTTAATGACCGAAAAGCATATAACTTGCGGGCTTGTTTGATTTGCCGCAAGCCCGCTGCCGGCATGCGGAAAACGGAAGACTGCGGCCGCTCTTGCGGCGGCCGCGCGACCCGCCGCTTACGCGGGTATCGTCAGGCCCCTGGCCACCGCCGGACGCGCCACGAAGGCTTCCAGCACCCGAGCGACGTTCTTGAAGCGCGAGAACTCCACCAAATCGCCCGCGCCGTAAAAGCCCACCAGGTTGCGCACCCAGGGCAGGATGGCGATGTCGGCGATGGTGTATTCATCGCCCATCACCCAGTCACGCCCCTCCAGGCGCTGGTCCAGCACGGCCAGCAGGCGCTTGGATTCGTCCACGTAGCGGTCGCGCGGGCGCTTGTCCTCGTAATCCTTGCCGGCGAACTTGTGGAAGAAGCCCAGCTGGCCGAACATCGGCCCGATGCCGCCCATCTGGAACATGACCCACTGCAGCGTCTCGTAGCGCCCCGCGGTGTCCGCCGGCAGGAACTTGCCCGCCTTGCTGGCCAGATAGATCAGGATGGCGCCGGACTCGAACAGGCCCAGCGGCTTGCCCTCGGGACCGTTGGGATCGAGGATGGCCGGAATCTTGTTGTTCGGGCTGAGCGACAGGAACTCGGGGGAAAACTGGTCCCGGGCATCAAAGCTGACCCGGTGGACCTCGTAGGGCAGCCCGGTCTCCTCCAGCAGGATCGACACCTTCACGCCGTTCGGCGTGGGCAGCGAATACAGCTGGATGCGGTCGGGGTGCCGGGCGGGCCACTTCTTGGTGATGGGAAAGGCGCTGAGGTCGGTCATGCGGGGGGCTCCAGGGGGAGGGGCGGAATGGTCCGGGTAATCCTAGCGCAAATCCGGGCGGCCGCCCCGCCGGATGAATTCCCCTAGCGCAGGTCTTCGGGATTCATCGACGCATCGCGCACGTACTTGTCGCCCGGCTCCGGCTGCAGCGTGGCCTCGATTTCTGGTGGAAACGTCGGGATCTTGCTGGTCTGCATGACCGCCCAGCGCATGATGGTGTGCAGGTAGTTGAAGGGCGCCATGACCAAATACATGAGGCCTGAGCTCTGCGCGTCATTGGCGAAGATGCGCTCCTTGCTGAAGGCGAAACTCTCGCGCTTGCCGTCGACGGGCATGCAGTACAGGACCGCATCCAGCACCGCCTGAGGACCCTCTTCCATGTACCGGCGCAGGAACTCCCAGTGGGAATAGGCATTTTCGACGCGGCTGGTGGCGATGCAGAACGCGAAAGTCTCCTGCACGGTGACGCCGTCCTCGGCCAGGATCAGGCCGCGTATGTCCCAGTTGAGCCAGCCGAACGTCCCTTTGCCGCGGCCCAGCGTGAAGTAGATCTTGTCCCAGGGCGCCGTCAAGACGGTGCCATTCAGCCGGAACACGTGCACCAGCCGGTGCTTGCGGTCCAGCGCGACGGGATAGTAGGTCCAGCGGAACATCTCCTTGCACGCAACCCAGACGCCAGCCAAGCCCAGCATGGCGAACATCGCCATTCCGATGAAGATCGCCTCCCAGAGACCGTTCTCATTGGGCAGATCGCCCACGACCAGAATCCAGGCCAGCATCAGGATGCCACCCACACCAAAGGCGATTCCTATGGCGCCGATCAGTGCAATGAAGCCTCGCCAGCCATACCAGCGGTCCACCGACAGCAGGCTGTTGGAATTCATCTTCACGACGCAGAGCTGCGCCAGCAGCGGCACATCGAGACGCTTCTTTTGCAGCAAGCGATGCTCGCGGTCGAACTCCGAAAGCGGACGATCGTTAGGGAACCTGGACATCAGTCCCGTAAAGTCCATCACGCCCCTCCCAAGGCCACGCGCAGGCTGTTCATTTCTTGCTGCACTCCATAGTAGTAATCGGCCCCGGCCTGCCCCTGCAGTTTTCCCCACAGACAGCGTTTCAGCCATTCATCGATCTTGTTGCCCTTGAACTTCTCTATCAGTATCGCGACGATGATCAGGAGCACCGCCGCGATCAGGCCAACGACCGTGGCTGACAGGGCGAACGCGCCGATGACAACCAGGCTGAGGATACCCGACGCAAGGTAAAGCCCACCCATCAAACCGTTCTTCTCAATCGCGAATTGGTCCGTGGCGGATTTGAAATCGAACACGGCCATGATGACGCCTGTGACGACGCCTATGCGGCCGCCCCATCGCACCAGCAGAGAACCGGTGGTTTCAAGCCCCACCCCAATTCCCAGCCGCATGCCGGCGGCCTGCCGGCTCTTGAGCGCCACGCCCAGCACGTCTGCCACCGAGCCGCCCGCCGATGCGATGCCGACCACGAACTTCCAGCTCGCGTCGCTGCGTTCGTGAGGCATGGCCGATTCCAGGTCGCTCCAGAGCTTGTACACCGCCACCGTCTGGAACAGGCAGCCGACGACGCCGACACGGACGTCCGTATTGATCGCGGTGCGCCAGCGCGACAGCTCCCTGGATTCATATTCCTCGACCGTCATGGTGGTCTGGGCCAGGGCCCTGGCCCTATCGGCGGCCCGCAGGTCCGTTGACACATTGGCCGCGGCATCCCTGTCCACCAACATGAACCAGCGCTTCTTGTCGGTGCCCTCCAGCTGTTCGCCGCGCACTTCCAACCGCCGCAGCTCGTCCGCCACCGCCTGCTCCATCTGGCGCATGCTCACCTGGCTGCCATGCTGGCGCAGGACCTCGCGGATCAGCGCGGCGCGGAAAGCCTTCTTGCCGCCCTCGACTTCCACGATCGCCACGTTCTGCCGCGCCAGCAGGCCCACGTACATCGCCAGCTTGCGCGCGATGCCGCTATCCACGCCCAGCCTGAGTACATGCACAACCGGCCCCATGACCTGCTCCAGCAGGCGCGCGGTCTTGTCCATCTGCCCTTCGCTCAGCACCTTGAGCCCGGTCTTGTAGGCCTCGTGCAGATTGCCCCAGGGGATGGCCTTCCAGTCGAGCGCCGCTTCGTGCGCCTCGACCACCTTCTTGACCACGAAATCCTGGTTGTGGAACATGGCGCGCAGCAACAGGTTGCGCGTGTCGTCCGGTTCCCCCTGTAGCCAGTCCGCATACTGTTTGAAGCAAATGCGCTTGTCCTGGGTTCCATCGATGCACAGAGCAAGAACCGTCTGGTAGACCGCACCGCTATCCGCATTGTTGGAGTCGTAGTTGCACTCAAACGAATCGAGCGTTTTCTGGCAGGTGATCCACGCCACGTGCGCCTTTGCCAGGGGCACGATGGTCGCGGCGTCGAATTGCGCCAGGCGCTCGTCGAATCCTTTCTGCCACGCCCTGCGCGCGTTCTCGTCGTAATTGTCGAAGTACTTCGACCAGGCTTCCCAGCGAACCTTGCCGCGCTCGGCCTCGGTCGGATGGCGATAGTCTTCCGCCTCGGCCATGCGCTGCTTCTTGTTCTCCGGCATCAGCCAGTCTGCCAGCATCTGGCCCACCGCCAGCCCTCCGGCCCCCGCCCCTCCCGGGCCGGCTCCCATACTCGGGGTCGTGGTCCCATAGACCGTATGGTTGGTGGCATCCCGGCCTCTTTGCTCCAGGAACTCGCTCTCGGCCGACTGCATGATGATTTCGCTGAGCGACTCGATGGACTTCGACACGGTCAGGGGACGCAGGTCCTCCTTGTTCGACACGAAGTCGTCGAAGCGTATGCGCATCAGCCGCGCGATATCCTGCAGGATTCCGGTACTGTCCGGCAGCGCCAGCATCAGGCCCTTGCCGGGCAGGAACGCCTCTGCAGCGTTCTCGATCATTTCCCCCATCCAGCCCTTCACGTCGTAATAGCCGACGGTGCTCCAACCCAGCAGCTGCTGCTTCTGATGTTGATCCAGGTCGCGCTTGCGATGCACCTGGTAGTCCGCGGCCGTATCCTTCAGGGTCTTGATGTTCTTGGCATTGGCGTGCTTGCCGTTGCTGAGCCAGGCCTGCACATCGAACTTGAACATGTGCCGCTCGCGCATGTCGGCGCCCTTCTTGCCCTTGTGCGCCTTACACACATCCTTGGTCCACTGCACGTCCGAGAACGCCAACCATACAAATGTCGCTTTTTTTGCGTTCGGAATGGTCAGCAACGAAGCCTTGGCTTCGTGGTCCATCGTGCAAGTGAAGGTCCGGTCGCAGTCCTGCACCGGCTTGTCCAGATCGAAGTTGTACAGGGTGGCGTTTTCGTTGACGTAGTAGCCCTTCAGCTCCGAGCGCGCTTCGTCATAGACGTACAGATACCCCGGACGCAGCAGGCGCACGCCATAACGCGCGCTGTCGCCCAGGGGCCGCTCTGCCAGCTGCGGCATGTTCAGGTCGCCGTCCAGCGCCGGAAAGGCGCCGTCGTTCTTCAGCACCGCATAGCGCAGCGGCATGATGGGCAGGCCGATCCGGTGAAACGGGCAATCCTCGCCGCAATCCAGCGACGAGCGCTTCTTCCCGCAGTTCTTTGCATCATCGGCCATCGGGCTCTCCAGTTCGTTCCATATCCGCGCGCACGCGGGACCAGTCTTCATCCGACAGGTCCTGGATAGCGGCAAGGTAGGGGTAATCGTCTTCCGGCTGCATCGCCGCCAGGCAGGCGCGGACCCGCTCGTGCCGATGGAAGGCGGGGTGTATCTCCAGGGCGTGGCGCGCGAACGCCTTGCGTTCCTCCGCCGAGTCCAGGCCCAGGTCGCGGGCGGTGCGGAAATGCCCCATCACGGCCTGACCCACGGCGACGCGCCCCTGCGGTTCAAATGTCTCGAGGCCGGCCAGCACTTCGTTCAACGCCTGCACCTGGGTCAGCGCGAAGGATTGCTCCGCGCTCAGCCTCGGACGCAACGCCGCCTCGGCGTCGGGGCGCGCCACGGCTCGCCATTCGCCATCCAGGTGGAATACGAAACGCTGCACCGGCCCGCAAAGCCAGGCCAGTTGCGCCGGGTCCAGCATCCACGGCAGCTGGACCAACACGCGCGGGTCGAAAAAACGGAAGAAGCACGGCCCCTGGCCGACGATGTCGACGATCATGCGCGAGCGCAGATGCGCGGCCACGGCATCGGCGGGCTGATCGGACTGGAGCAGCAGCCCCAGCCACAGATCCTCGCCATCGAGCAAGGCCTGGTTCAGGCTGGCCAGCGCCTGCGCCTTGTCCGCCGCTGGCATGGCGGACAGGTCCACCAACCGGGGCATGAGCCCCGGCATTTTCCGCAGCGCCGGCGGCACCAGGGCTTCGGCCTGGACGCAGGCCGGCACGCCGGCCGTCCGCTCGTCCTGGATGAGGCCATAGCCATAGGCGCTGAAAGCCTGGTAATCGAGCATGCCGCCGTCCTCCCGCGTCAGCCCAGCGGCACCACGGCGCCGCCACGCTGGGCCGCACCGCGCACGCGCGCTTCGCACAAGGGACTGGCTTCGTTGAAGGCCAGATTCGCCTGGCTGCTTTCCGGGCCGACCCAGTTATGCACGCCGGCCTTCAACTCGACCTTCCCCGGCGCATGCAGCTGGATTCCGCCGCCTTCGACCCGCACATAGGCGCCGCCAGCCGTCGCCAGCACGCGCTTGGCCGCCTGCACCGTCACGCCGGCCTGCGCCGACGCGAAGGTCACCGCCTTTTCCGCGGACAAGGTCATCTTGGCGTCCTGGCTGTGCAGGCGCAACTTGCCGCCCGCCGCATGCAGCAGCAGCCCCTGGCCCTGCACCGGGCTGCCGCCGGACGGCTTGCGGCCGAGCGTGAACAGCACCGCGCCGCCGGCCACGCCCATCGCCAGATTGGCGCTGCTGGCCCAGTTCACGTCCGGCGCCACCTGCGCCAACGTCGCCCCGGCCGCCAGGAAGGCGTCCGCCGGGGTGTATTGGCCGATGCCGCTGGGCGCGCTCACCTGCAATTGCGGCTCGCTATAGGCGGCAACGGGCTCGCCCTCGGGCGCGTCCTGCTTGGCGTCGATCACCTCCAGCACGTGCTTCAACGCGTCCTGCGCCGGCAGGGTCTGCGGATCGTCTTCCAGCACTGCCTTCTGGCGCGTTGCCGCCAGCGCCAGTTCCTCGGCCACGCGCATCGCGTTCTCGATCTGCAGGCCCGCCTCCTCGCTATCCAGTAGCGCACCCTTGGCGTTCTTGCGCTGGTCCGCGCTGATCAGCAGCCCGGCGCCGCCGCGCAGCGCCACCGCCTCGCGGGTCGACAGTTCCGCGCCGTGGCCCAGGTCCTGCAGTCTTTCGTTGTCGCGCTGCTGCTTGACGTGGCCCAGGTTCAGGCGGCTCTCGGCCTGCGTGGTCGACGCCGTCAGGCGCGATTGTCCCGGCGTGTCGTCGTGCACCAACTGGTTGTAGCCGCCCGTGCCCTGCCCGCTGCTGGCGAGCGCCTGCGTCTTGAAGCCGGACATCACCACATTGTGCGCATGGCCGTCGGCGCCGCCCGCGAACCAGGCGGGCGCGTTGCCGGTGGCATTGGCCGCGCCGCCCTGCACCTGATTGTGCGAAGCATCCTCGGCGCCTGCGCCGTTGTAGAGCGCGCCAACCACCACCGGACGGTCGATGTCGCCATGCAGGAACTCGACCAGCACTTCCTGGCCGACGCGCGGCACGAAGTTGCCGCCCCAGTCGCCGCCCGCCACCGCTTCCGCCACCCGCACCCAGGTGCCCAGCTCGTCCTTGGCGGGCGCGTTCTCGTCGCCCGAGGGATGCTCCAGGCGGCTGCTGGAAGCCTTGCCGCGCTGCCAATGGAACTGCACCTTGACGCGGTGGTCGCGGTCGGTATGCACCGGCGCCTCGGCGCCCACCACCAGCGCGGTCTGCGCGCCGTACACGGTAGGGCGAGGATGCAGGCGTTCGCCGTGCCCGTCGCGCGTGGCCT
Source organism: Achromobacter sp. (assembly GCA_032153965.1). Classification (GTDB taxonomy): domain Bacteria; phylum Pseudomonadota; class Gammaproteobacteria; order Burkholderiales; family Burkholderiaceae_B; genus Achromobacter. The sequence continues at coordinate 18,071 of JALDYL010000080.1, forward strand.
TGCGGAATTCCGTATCGATGTCTATGCAGGTGAAGGTATTGCGGTAGAAGTCGGCCTCGGCGGCTTGCGGACCGCTCTCGCCCAGCGCCTCCTTCACGGCGCGGCCCAGGTCCTCGTCGAAGTTGTTGCGGGCCTCGTGCCGCACGGCGATCGCCACATAGTCGGCGCCGCCCTGCTGGTAATGCCCGGTCAGTGCGAAACGCTGGCCTGGCGCCAGCGTACGCACGGTGCCCGCGCCCTCGCAGCTCTCCTGGCCCACGCGCAGCGCGGCCAGCGCAATGTGCGCCAGGCGCTCGCCCTGCGCGCTGTCCTCGTAGGCGTACTGGCCGGGATAGTCGTTGACGACCAGATCCATCGCGCCCTTCGCGGCGCCGCCCTCGACCTGCGCCGCCACCGGCCTGGCCTGGGCGCTGCGGTAATCCCAACTGGCCATGCGCACCGCATTGGTCTGCCAGCGCGCGCGCCGGCTCCATTGCTGGATGCTGTCCTCGGTTTCCGTGACGTCCGCGCGCGCGAAGCGCACGCTGGCCTGCGGGCCGGGCTGGAAGGCGCCATTGTGGTCGGCGATGATCAGCGTATGGCTGCCCTCGCCTTCGCCCGCCTCGTGCTCCACCCAGTAGAACAAGCCCTCTTCGGCCAACAGGCGCTCGACGAAGGCATGGTCGGTTTCGCGGTACTGCACGGTCAGGCTGCGCTTGGCGTAGGCGGCGCGGTCCTTCACCACCCAACGCCATTGCGGCGCGAGTCCCCCCTGATTCTTGTAGTCGCCGAAGATGCTGTCGACAATTTCGAAGACGGTCTGGTCCTGATAGGCAAAGCTGTCGCGGCGGGCGCGCAGAAACGCGAGCCAGGGCTCCAGCGTCAGGCCGTAGCGCGCCAGGCCGCCGTTGGCGCCCTGGAACTCCGCCGCCGTGATGTAGCCATTCCAGACCCGGGGCTGTTCGCGACCCAGCGCGGTCTGCAGGCGCAGGGTCGCCGGCTTGCCCAGCAGTTCGGACAAGGGGATGCCGGCATCGTCGGACAGGGCGGTCAGCTCCACCCGGAATGCACCGTCCGACAAGGTTTCGGTGGCGGCCAGCGTTTCCGCCACGAGCCGGTTGGCGCCCAGCGGGGTGCGCAGATCCAGCAGGCGGTTGGCCTGATCGACCGACGCGATCGACATTCGGGAAAGGCCGGCATTATCCATGGGCATGTCAGACTCCGGCGTCAGGCAAGGCGATAGCGGAATTCGCCGTTCTTGCCGGCGGTCACGCGGATGCGGGCGATGGCCTCGCCCTGCGCCATGCGGCCCAACACTTGTTCCGCGATCTGCGGCAGCAGCGTGCCGTTCAGGATGTGGTCGACGTTGCGCGCGCCGGTATCCACCTCGGTGCAGCGGGCCAGCACGGCCTCGACCAGCGCCTCGTCCCATTCGAAGGCGGCGCGGTGGTTGGCCTGGACCCGTTGGGCGATGCGTCCGAGCTTCAGCCCGATGATGCGGGCCAGTGCGTCGTCGTCCACCGGGTAGTAGGCGATGGTCTTCATGCGGCCCAGGAAGGCGGGCTTGAAGGCCTTGTACAGCTGCGGCGCCAGCAGTTCCTGCAGCGCCTCGGGATCGGGCCGTTCCTCGGCGCTCTTGTTCAGGCAGGCCTGCATGATGGCCGACGACCCGACATTGGAGGTCAGGATGATGAGCGTGTTGCGGAAGTCGATCTCGCGGCCTTCGGCGTCGTCCATCACGCCCTTGTCGAACACCTGGAAGAACAGCTCCAGCACGTCCGGATGGGCCTTCTCGATCTCGTCCAGCAGCACCACGCTATAGGGCTGGCGGCGCACCGCCTCGGTCAACACACCGCCCTCGCCGTAGCCCACGTAGCCCGGCGGCGAGCCCTTCAGGCCCGATACGCTGTGGGCTTCCTGGTACTCGCTCATGTTGATGGTGACCAGCTTGCGTTCGCCGCCATACAGCACGTCGGCCACGGCCAGCGCGGTTTCGGTCTTGCCCACGCCCGAGGGGCCGATGAAGAGGAACACGCCCTTGGGTTTGTTGGGGTCTTCCAGGCCGGCGCGCGCGGTGCGCACGCGTTGGGCAATGGCATGCAGCGCATGGTCCTGACCGATGACGCGCTCGGCCAGCAGGGGCTGCAGTTCCAGCACCGTGCGGATTTCATCGTTGACCATGCGGCCCAGCGGAATACCGGTCCAGGCCGACACGATCTCGGCGATGACCTGCGCGTCCACGAAGGCCGGCACCAACGGCGCCTCGCCCTGCAAGGCGCGCAGCTGCTGCTGCAATTCGGCCAGTTGCGCCTGGCCGGGCGTGGCGGCGGGTTCGGCCGCCTTGCCCGAGCGGCGTTTTCCAGCGGGCTCTGGCGCGGCTTCCGCACCCGCCGCCTCCAGTTCCTCGCGCAGCGCGTGGATCTGCCTGACCAGCTCGCTCTCCTGCGCCAGCCGCGCTTCCGCGTCCGCCAATGCGGCGCGCGTGGCGTCCATTTCCTGGTCCAGCTCGCGCAGGCGCGCGGATTGCGCCGATCCTGCCGCCGCTTCGCGGCGCAGGGCGGCGCGCTCGGTCTCCAGGCGCGCCAGGCGATGGCGCGCGTCGTCGATCAGCGCCGGCGTGGCGCTGCGGCCCAGGGCCACGCGCGCGCAAGCCGTGTCCAGCACGCTGACGGCCTTGTCCGGCAACTGGCGGCCGCTGATATAGCGGTGCGACAGGCGCGCCGCGGCCACGATGGCCTCGTCCAGCACGCGCACGCCGAAGTGCTGTTCCATCAGCGGCGCCATGCCGCGCAGCATGCTCGCGGCCAGCTCCTCGCTGGGCTCTTCCACCTTCACGACCTGGAAGCGGCGCGCCAGCGCGGCATCCTTCTCGAAGTACTTCTTGTATTCGCTCCAGGTGGTGGCGGCGATGGTGCGCAGTTCGCCGCGCGCCAATGCCGGCTTGAGCAGGTTGGCCGCATCGTTCTGCCCGGCCTGCCCGCCCGCGCCTA
>JALDYL010000334.1:0-4288 GCA_032153965.1 Achromobacter sp.
CGCGAACCAGTGCAGGAAGAAGGCGGGGCGGTTCTCCAGCAGCAGGCCGGCGCGGTGGCCGTGGCCGTAGCCGGCGCGGGCGTAGGCCGCGCGCAGGGCCTCGATGGCCTCGGCGGCCTGGGCGTAGCTCAGCTCGCCCGCGGCGATGCCGTAGGCTTGCGCCGTTTCCGGCAGGATGCACAGAAAGGGCTGGGCGCCGTAGCGGGCCGCGCTGTCGCGGAATGCCTGATAGACCGTGGTGCTCACAAGCCGCTCCTACATGAACAATTGGATATTGCCGAAGGCCGAGTCGCAGTTGACGAGGTCCACGCGCTTCAGACGGATGCGCAAAGCGCCCTCCTGCTCCACCAGGTGGTGGGTGGTCCAGCCCGCGTACAGCGTCTGCGCGTCTTGCCGCGTTTCGACGTAATGGAAGGCGGTGCGCACCACGTGGCGGCCTTCGGTGGGGGCGGCTTCGGGATGGCCGCGCTCGACCGTGGGCGCCTGCAGCAGGTGATGGCAGCGGCTCTTGGGCTGCTGCGAAAACGTGCGCTGGCCGGCCAGCCGCTCCACGCGCACGCGCAGCAGCAGCTTGTCCTCGTACATGAGCGAGGCGTGCAGCTTGGGATCGGTCTGGCCATGGGCCAGCGGCATCCAGTAATAGCCGTCTTCGGTGTACAGGTTCAGCCAGTCCTCGAAGCGCAGCTCGTCCAGCATGCGCGCCTCGGCGTAGACAAAATCGATCAACTCGCGGTCGCTTGCGCTCATACCGACTCCGGTCCGGTCATGTAGCGGCCCCATGCGCGGTACTGGTTGCGCATCTGCCATTCATTGGTGCCATTGGTGGCGACGTTCTTCTGGCCGACCTCGTCGGGCGTATACAGCCGGCCCACATTGACCCAGTCCCGCGCGCGCGATTGCAGGCCGTCCTGCGCGCGTTCGTACATTTCCAGGTCGTCGTGCCCCACCACCGAGGTCGGCGCGTTGATCAGGCGGTTGTACATGAGGGTGCGCTCCAGCAGCAGGTCGGGCGCGCCCACCAGGCGGAAGGTCCAGGATTCCACCAGCGTGCGGTCGGCGGCGATGGGCTTGAAGACGCGCAGCGTCTGGATCGGACCCTTGACCATGATGTTGGGGAAGTACACGGTGTTGTGGCGCACGTCGCCCAGGATCTGCTTGGCGCGGTCCTCGCCGTAGGCCGCGACCATGGAATCCCAGTAGCCCGGAACGCCGGAGTACGAGGCATGGATGGAGTCCGCCACGCCGGTATGGCCATGGCCGTTTTCCCAGACGCGTATGCCCATGTTCTCGAAGAACTCGTAGGGCGAGATGAAGGGTGCGAACAGTTCCACCGCCATGGGCTTGGGCGTGCCTTCCGGCGCCTGTTCCCAGACCTTCACGGCCGTGCCTGCCGACGATTCGTGCGCCACCATCGGGTGGCAGGTGTCGGTCTGGTTGTCGACCAGCATTTTCCAGTTGCAGCGGTGCATGTAGCGCAGCACGCCGCCGGCGACTTCCAGCCGGCCTTCGGGCGAGCGGTCCACCATGTTGTCCAGGGTCGACAGGGACTCGCCGAAGAAGTCCTCGAAGGACTGGCCTTCCGGGTTCAGGCGGCAGAATACGAAGCCGCGATGGTTCTTCACGTCCTTCACGGCGGCCATGCCCTGGCTGGCTTCGCAGTTTTCCAGGCCGGTGTTCTCGTAGCCCTTCTTCAGCGGGATGGACAGCAGGCTGCCGTCGGTCTTGAAGGTCCAGGCGTGATAGGGGCAGCGGAAGAACTTGCCGGTGTTGCCGCAGGCCTCGCCCGCCACCATGGTGCCCTTGTGCGGGCAGCGGTTGTGCAGCACCCGCACCGAACGGTCGCTGTGGCGCACCATCACCACCGGCTGGTTGCCCACCGTGGTGGTGATGTAGTCGCCCGGGTTGGGTACCTGGCTGTCGTGGCCGACGTAGACCCAGGTGTTGGCGTACAGGCGCTCCATCTCCAGCTCGAACAGCTCCTGGTCGATGAACAGGTCCTTGTGCACCTCGGTGTCGCGCAGCAGGGCGCGGATGGCGTCGGGGTTGTCGCGGTATTTGGCCATGGTCGCTTCCTTGTCGTCGGGCCGGCGGCCTTACAGGTCCAGCACCAGGCGCTGCGATTTCGCGCGCGAGATGCAGATCTGGATGATCTTGCCGCTGGCCTTCTCGGTGTCCGAGAGGTAGTAGTCGCGATGGTCGGGTTCGCCTTCCAGCACGGTGGCCTGGCAGACGCCGCATTCGCCGCGCTTGCAGTCGTACATCGGGTCGCAGCCTTCTTCTTCCATGACGTCGATGATGGTCTTGTCGGCGGGGATGGTCAGTACCCTGCCGGACTGCCGCAGCTCGACCTCGAAGGGCTGGTCGCCAGCCTGCGGCGCGGCGGTCGCGAACAGTTCGAAATGGATGTGGGCATCGGGCCAGTGGCGCGCGTGGGCGCCCTGGATCACCGCGTCGATCAGGCCCTTGGGGCCGCAGACGTACAGGTGCTGGCGCGGCGAGGACGCATCCAGCAGCGCCTGCAGGTCGAAGCGGCAGGACGGATCGTCGTCGGCGTGCAGGCTCAGGTCGTCGCCGGCCAGGGCCTGCAATTCGGGCAGGAAGGCCAGCTGGTCCTTGCTGCGGCCACAGTAGTGCAGGTGGAAGGCGCGCCCGGCGGACTTGAGCGCCGCGGCCATGGAGGCTACCGGCGTGATGCCGATGCCACCCGCGATCAGCACCACGGGTTCGTCGCCGGCGGGCGATTCGTGCAGCGGGAAATCGTTCTTGGGGCCTTCGACCGTGAGCGTGTCGCCCGCGGCCAGCGCGTGCATGTGGCGCGATCCGCCCTGACTGGTTTCCTCCAGGCGCACGCCGAGGCGGTATTCCGCGGGCTGGGCGAACTTGCCGGCCTCCGGCGCCAATTGCACCAGGGAATAGCAGCGCGGCTCGCGCAGGCCCGGCACCGTCACCTTCAGGTGCGCGCCCGGTCCGAAGGCGGGCAGGGGACCGGCGTCCTCGCGCGCCAGCCGGAACGAACGGATCAGCGGCGATTCCTGCCGGACTTCCCGGACGATGAGTTTCAGTGTCTGCACGGCGTTTGTCCCTATCTTTACTTGTCTCAGGCCGCCAGCTTTTCAGCCAGCTGGCGTTCCATGGGGCCGCATTTTTCGTCGGCCAGCGCGGTTTCGCGCAGCGAGCGCAGCGTTTCGGCGGCGTCGGGCCGGCCGGCCAGCTGTTGCGCCGCGGCGATCAGCTGGCGGAACTTGCCGCCGCCGCGCACGTGCGTGTCGCTATAGCCCTTGACCAGGCGGCGGCAGTTGACGGTTTCGACGGCCAGCGCGTAGTCGCGCGGGGCCAGCCGGGCGATCAGGTCCAGCCATTGCGCGAGGCCGGCGGCCTCGGCCTGGTGGCGCAGTGTGCTGCGGCGAAAGCGCCGCATGCCGGCCAGCGTGTACAGCATCAGGAAGCCGCCCAGCGTGCCGCTCTGCATGCGCCGGCCATGACCCAGGCGGCGTTCGACGAAGCCGCCGAAGGCCTTGGAGCCTTCGAGCCAACGTCCCAGGCCTGCCGGCAGGGTGCCGCAGATTTCTTCCAGGCGCGGGTGCATGAATTCAGTGGTGTAGACCAGCTGGTCCGGGCGCGCGCCCACTTCCTGGCGCACGCGGTCGAAACGCGTGGCGCGGGTCTTCAGGTCGGCGACGCGGATCACGTCGTCGTAGGCCATGGCCGTGGCCACGTAGCGGGCCGCGGCACAGGTCAGGGCCCATTGCCGGGCCTCGCCGCCGTGGGCCGCGTCCAGGTCGCGGATGGCCTTCATGTGGCGCAGGTACTCGGCGGCGTAGGCCAGGTCCTGGAATTCGATCTGACGGCGCACGCCCACGGCCAGCATGGGCTGGGCACAGGCGGGAAAGTCGCGCTTGATCGTGTCCAGCAGGGCCTGGGCCTTGGGGCTGGCGGCGCGTTCGGGGACGGCGGGCACCGGCCGCGCCAGGTCGATGGGGGCGGGCTGCGCGGGCGCCTGGTCGGCGGATTCGTAGCCTAGCGCGAAGGCGCGCAGGCTGGCTTCCACGCCCAGTCCGGCGCGCCGCACCGTGGCTTCGAAATCATCGCGCGAGAAGGGCAGGGCGCCGCTGCCGGCCACCGCGCCGAACAGGCTGGCGCTGATGACGCTGCCGGCGCGGTCGGCCAGGTCCTGCAGGTCGAAGCAGAGGAAGCGCTTGGCCGCGGCGCGGCCGGCTTCCAGCACCTTGTTCGGATCGGCGATGCCGTTGCCGGGCGCGGATTTTTCGCTGACCGCGTAGCTGCGGTG
>JALDYL010000335.1:0-4280 GCA_032153965.1 Achromobacter sp.
GCGCCTATCTGGGCGACGACGCCGACGCATAAGGAGCCGCCATGTTGAGCATCAGCGGATTGACGGCGGCCTACGGCCATTGCCAGGCCTTGTTCGGCGTGGACCTGGACGTGGGCCAGGGCGAGGTCGTCGGCCTGATCGGCCGCAATGGCATGGGCCGCAGCACCGTCATCAAATGCCTGTTCGGCCTGCTGCCGGCCAGTCAGGGCAGCATCCGGTATGGCGAGCGTTCCCTGCGCGGGCTGGCGCCGTACCGTATCGGCCGGATGGGGCTATCGCTGGTGCCCGAGGGGCGCCAGATATTCCCGACCCTGACGGTGGAAGAGAACCTGATCGCCACGGCTATCGGCCGCGGCGGCGCCAGCGCCTGGACGCTGGAGCGCGTGTATGAACTGTTTCCGCGCCTGCGCGAACGCCGCGCCAACCTGGGCACGCAGCTATCCGGCGGCGAGCAGCAGATGCTGGCGCTGGGCCGGGCGCTGATGACCAACCCCAGCCTGCTGGTGCTGGACGAAGCCACCGAAGGCCTGGCGCCGGTGGTGCGCGCCGAAATCTGGCGCGTGCTGGCGCAACTGAAAGCCGAAGGTCTATCGATGATCGTGGTGGACAAGAACACCACGGCCTTGCTGCGCCTGTCGGACCGCAACGTCATCCTCGACAAGGGCGTGACGGTGTGGCGCGGCAGCTCGGCGGAATTGTCCCAGCGGCCCGACCTGGTGGCCGCCTACGTAGGAGTCTGAGATGAGATTGCAGGACAAAGTGGCGCTGGTCACCGGCGCGGCCGGGGGCATCGGGCTGGCGATCGCACGGCGCTTCGTGGCCGAGGGCGCCTGCGTGCTGCTGGCCGACCGCAAGGAGGCCGAACTGATGGCCGCGGCCCGCTCCCTGGGAGATCGCGCTGCCGCCATGGTGGCCGACGTGACCGATCCGGCCGACGCCCAGAAGCTGGCCGATGAGTGCGTGCGGCGCTGGGGCGGCCTGGACATCTGCGTCTGCAATGCCGGCGTGATCCGCGCGGCGGACTTCCTGGACCTGAAGCTCGAAGACCTGGATGCCGTCATGAACGTCAACGTGCGCGGCACCTTCCTGGTCGCGCAGGCCGCCGCGCGCGCCATGGTGGCGGGCGGGCGCGGCAACGGCGCCATCGTGACGCTGTCTTCGATGACGGCGGAACTGGCGATGCCGGACCAGCTGGCCTACGGCGCCAGCAAGGGCGCGGTGCGCCAGATGACCAAGTCGATGGCGCTGTCCCTGGCGCCGCACGGTATTCGCGTCAACGCCATCGGCCCCGGCAGCATCGACACCGAAATCCTGGCCACGATCACCAGCAATCCGGAAGCCCGCAGGACCGTGCTGTCGCGCATACCCATGCAGCGGCTGGGATCGACCGACGAAGTCGCCAAGGTGGCGGTATTCCTGGCCAGCGACGACGCCAGCTACGTGACCGGGCAGACGGTATATGCGGATGGCGGCCGGCTGGCGCTGAACTATACGGTGGCGGTGCAGGAGTAGGGCGGGGCGGGGGGCATGGGCTGCAAGGAACTGGCCTCGGATACCGCGCTGGACAACGCGGCAAGCCAGGCCGCCCACTCTCGCTGGGCTTCAAGTAGACGGAAAGGGGCGTCCATTTCAAGAAGCCGCTGTGACGCGCCCACGCTGGCCCCATATTGCGAGTAAGGTATGGGCCATAGGCCCTGAATTTCCGGCACCTGGCCCCGTGCCCTCAGCAGGAACCCGAACATCATGAAGATCCTTCGTCCGGCACTGCGGACCGTTCTCGCCGCGGCCGCGTGCGCCTTGATCGCCGCCTGCGCGGATAAACCTCCCCAGCAAACCGAGCTGGACTACCGCAGCCGCTCTCCGTCCACGGGCCAGGGCACGAACAACACGCCTGGCTCCTCGGACCAACGCCTGACCATACAGTCCGGCGAAGGTGAGCGCTTGAACCTGCCCTGGTTCGTTCGGGATACGCAGGAATGGATCAACAGCAACTGACCCGCCCAATCCACGACATGATCAAACCCATGACTGTGCGACGGATGCTCGTGGCGCTTGCCGCGCTGACCCTGTCGCCCGCCATCAGCGCCCAGACCACTTCCAAACTTGCCGCCTGGACCCCGCCGGGCCCCACGGCATGCAGTTTTTCCGGTTGGACGACCGACGTGAAACCCGCCATCCAGGTGCGCGCGGCGGCATCCGCCCAGGCTGCGGTGGTGGGCAGCCTGCCGACGACCCGTGGTGACGGCGCCGATCCCAACATCGACTACTACAGCGTCACCTTCGACGTGACCGAGGCGCGCGACGGCTGGCTCAAGATCAGGAACGCCAGCGACGACAAGACCGGCGACGAGCACAGCAAGCCGCGGCCCGTGTATCGGGGCGAGGGCTGGATCGAAGCCGGGGATGCCCAGGTCGGCATCCAGTCCGCGCGCGGCTACGCCCGCCCTGACGCCGGCAGCGAGCGGCTGCTGGATCTGGGCAGCGACTGGTTGACCGAGCGGGCCACGCTGCGCGGCATCGCCGCCTGCGAAGGCGAATGGCTGTTGCTGGACTACGAGATGCGCAACAGCGACACGTTCGAGCCGCTGGCGCCCAAGGATCGCACGCGGGGGCGGGCGTGGTTTCGCGGTATCTGCTCGTCGTCGGAGACGACTTGCGACATGCGGTCGGTCGACAAGTAGGCGCGAATCCGGCTCATTGACATATCGGGAAATCCCGATATTATGGCGGCATGGATCTGCTCGAAATATTCAAAGCCCTCTCGAACCGTACCCGCCTTGAGATTCTCAAAGGGCTGAAGGACCCCGCAAGGCACTTCCCGCCGCAGGACGAAGGCGACGTTCATACGGTGGGCGTTTGCGTCAGCAGCATCCAGGAAGGCGTGGGGCTGTCGCAGTCCACGGTGTCCGACTACCTGGCAACGCTGCAACGCGCGGGCCTGGTCGAAGCCAGGCGCATTGGGCAGTGGACCTACTACAAGCGGAACGAAGCAACCATCAGCGCTCTGGCCTCGATCATCGGGAAAGAGCTGTAATTTTTTTGCCGGTAAATATCGGTATTTCCCGATATCCCTATTTTTCGAATCAAGGAAAACCATGAAAGCGATGACACTCCCATCATTCGGCGGCCCGGAATCGTTCGAACTCCGCGACCTGCCCAAGCCTATGCCGCAGGCGGGACAAGTCCTGGTCCGGGTGCACGCAACCTCGATCAATCCCCTGGATTACCAGGTCCGGCGCGGCGATTATTCCGACCTGGTGCCGCTGCCGGCCATTACCGGGCACGACGTCTCGGGCGTGGTCGAAGCCGTGGGGCCGGGTGTGACGGCTTTCGCGCCTGGCGACGAAGTCTGGTACACCCCGCAAATTTTCGACGGACCCGGCAGCTATGCCGAGTACCACGTTGCCGCGCAAGGCATCGTCGGCAAGAAGCCGCCCGCGCTCAGCCATCTTGAGGCGGCCAGCCTGAGCCTGGTCGGCGGCACGGCTTGGGAAGCGCTGGTGGTGCGTGCGGGGCTCAGAGTCGGGGAGAGCATCCTGGTGCACGGCGGCGCGGGCGGCGTCGGGCATGTGGCGATCCAGCTGGCCAAGGCCGTCGGAGCGCAGGTGTACACGACCGTGCGCGCCGCCAACGCCGAGTTCGCGCGCGGCATGGGCGCCGACGTGGTCATCGACTACGAAAAGGAAGACTACGTCGACGTCGTCAGGCGGGAGACGGGAGGGCGCGGCGTCGACGTCGTGTTCGACACCATCGGCGGCAACACGCTTGCGCGCAGCGCCGATGCGCTTGCGCAATTGGGGCGGGTCGTCTCGATCGTGGACATCGCGCAGCCGCAAAACCTGATCCAGGCCTGGGGCAAGAACGCGAGTTACCACTTCGTGTTCACGCGGCAGAACCGCGGCAAGCTCGACGAGTTGAGCGCGTTGGTCGCGCGCGGCCAGTTGCGGCCGCATGTGGGCGCGGTCTATGCGCTTGCCGACATTGCGCTGGCTCATGCGCGGCTGGAAAGTCCCAACAATGGTATCCAAGGAAAGATCGCGATTGCCGTCGCGCCGTCGGCGTACCCCCAGTGCGGGGGGTAGGGCTTCGAGGTCGCGGATGTCGGGGTTCTTTAGCCGCCGAGGCTGCCCTGCGCCATTCCGATGCTCGCCCCGGTGGGGCTGCGCTTCGGATGGCTCCGGGGTCCTCGGCTGGCAGTCGCCCAATGCGTTGGTTCTGGACCCCGTTCATGGGCAGATGCCATGAGCCGGTGGCCGGGCGGAGGGATCCGAAGCGCAGCC
>JALDYL010000336.1:0-4271 GCA_032153965.1 Achromobacter sp.
CTCGGCAAGTAAAAAGGCCGGCCCTTATCGGCCGGCATTCAGGCTATTGATAAGCCCCAGGTTTTACGACCTGGGGCTTATTTTTTCGCCGGCTTTGTGGACGGGGGTCAGAACTTGAAGACTTCTTCCAGGTCCACGGACTCTTCCACCGATTCCAGCTTCACGCTTTGTTCGATGTGCTCCAGGTGATGCAGCGTCAGTTCCTCGGCGCGTTGGGCGTCGCGGGCCGCGATGGCTTCGGTGATGAGCTCGTGCTCGTCGTCGCGGCAGCTGGTGGCGGTGGGCAGGTTGTACAGGAAGATGACCAGGCAGGTCAGCGTGGACAGTTCGCGCATGGTGCGCGCCAGTTCGCCGTTGCCCGCGAGTTCGCTCAGCAGGATATGGAACTCCCCGGCCAGCCGGATGATGGCGCGCTTGTCGTCGCGCTTGCGGGCATCGTGTTCCAGGACGACGTGCTCGCGCAGGCGCGCCAGCTTTTCGGGCGTGAGGTTCTGCGTCAGGCGCCGCACCACGGCGGGCTCGATCAGCCTGCGCGCTTCAAAGACGTCGCGCGCCTTTTCGATGGACGGCTTGGCCACGTACGCGCCACGCTGGGGGAACAGTTCGACGATCTGTTCGTGAGCCAGGCGCGCAAGGACCTCGCGGATGCGCGGCCGGCTGACTTCGAAGATTTCGGCCAGGCGCTCTTCAACCAGCTTGGTGCCGGGCTTGAGGCGGTTGTCCAGGATGGCGCGGTAGATGCGTTCGTAGATGCCGGTGACCGAAGTTTCGCGTTTGTCTGATGCCATGGGCTCGTTCTTGGTTTGCGCGTGAGATGCCAGGGCAGGATCGCCGCCGTGGGTAATGAGCGGTGCCTTGCCGCTTGTAGGGCTCATGTTGTTAGCAACATGACGGATGAACGTGAAGATACCCGATCAGCCGCCGCCGTTGGAGACGCGGCTTAAGGTGCAGTCCGAAATAATGTTAACAATTTACGGTTGAAATGTATATTTCAGGGTAATCACTAGAGTAATCATTCTTGTATTCAGCCTAGAATCCGCTCACAACATGTCCATCCCGGCCGCGCTTTCGCGGTGTGGAAAGGGCGGATCAGACGGGCTGACGCATATGACGAAGCAAGGTTTTGATCTGGTGCTGCGCGACGCGGTGCTGGCGACCGCCGGCGACACTTGTCGCGCGGATCTGGGGATATCGGACGGGCGCATCGTACAGATCGGGCACGGCCTGGCGCCGGGCCTGTGCGAAATCGACGTGGCCGGGCGGGTGGTGACGCCGGGCGGCATCGACGCCCATTGCCACCTGGACCAACCGATGGCGCCGCCCGTGAAGTTGGCGGACGACTTCTTCACCGGCACGCGCTCGGCCGCCTGCGGTGGCACGACCACCGTGATCCCGTTCGCGGCGCAGCGCAAGGGCGGCACCGTGCAGGCCGCCATTGACGACTACCACCAGCGCGCCGAAGGCCGCGCGTGCGTGGACTATGCCTTCCACCTGATCCTGACCGACCCCACGCCGGCCGTGCTGGCCGAGGAACTGCCGCGCCTGATCGAGGCGGGCTACACCTCGTTCAAGCTGTACATGACCTACGACGCCCTCAAGCTGTCCGACGGTCAGATCCTGGACGTGCTGGACGTGGCGCGCACGCATGGCGGCATGGCGATGATCCATGCCGAGAACTCGGACTGCATTGCCTGGCTGACGCGCAGGCTGGAAGCCTCGGGCCGCACCGCGCCGCGCTTTCATGCGGTGTCGCGGCCGACCTTGGTGGAGCGCGAGGGCGCGCATCGCGCGATCGCCCTGTCCGAACTCATCGACGTGCCCATCCTGCTGGTGCATATCTCGGGCGGCGAAGCGGTTACGCAGATCCGCGAGGCGCGCGCCAAGGGGCTGAATGTCTATGCCGAAACCTGCCCGCAATACATTTTGCTGACCGCCGCCGACCTGGGCACGGACGATAGCTATGTCGGCGCGCGCTGCGTATGCAGCCCCCCGCCGCGCGACAAATCCAGCCAGGAAGATATTTGGCAGGGGCTCGCGGACGGCCTGTTCACGGTGTTTTCGTCGGACCACTCGCCCTTCAACCTGACGGGCGACGACGGCAAGACGCCCGGAGGCAAAGAGGTGGCGTTTCGCCATATTCCCAATGGCATCCCCGGCATCGAAACGCGCATGCCGCTGCTGTATTCGGAAGGCGTGCTGGGTGGGCGCATCAGCCTGAACCGCTTTGTGGAACTGACCGCCACCCAGCCGGCGCGCGCCTATGGCCTGTACCCGCGAAAGGGCACGCTGGCCATCGGCAGCGATGCCGACCTGGTGATCTGGGAAGAGCGCGAATTCACGCTCAGCAACGAACACCTGCACCACGCGGTGGACTACACGCCGTACGCGGGCATGACGCTGCGGGCGTGGCCCGCGATGACCCTGTTGCGCGGACAGGTCGTGTGGGACGGCGAGCGCTTTGCTGGCGCGCCGGGCCAAGGAAAGTTTTTGCCGCGCGGGCTGCCCAGCCTGGCGCCACCCAGCGCCCGCAAGGGCGCGCGGCCCGCCTGGCGTTAGCGCGCCACACGGATACCCATGATTCATTCGGAGGATATTGCGTTGAAAACTACCCTGATCAAGAACGCCGACGTTGTGGTTGCCTGGGACGAGACGCGCCAGCGGCACGTTTATATGAAGAACGCCGACGTGGCGTTCGCGGATGGCCGCATCACGCACGTGGGGCCGGGCGCGCAGGCGGCGGCGCCGGATGCGGAAATCGTCAGCGGCAGCGGCATGATGGTGATGCCGGGCCTGGTGGATATCCACAGCCATCTGGTGCATGAACCCATCAACAAGGGCTACACGGACGAGACCGGGTCGGCGGGCCTGTACAACTCGAACCTGTACGAGTACATGCCCACGATGGAAGGCGACGACGAGGCCGCGCCCGCGCAACTGACGCTGGCCGCCGCCGAACTGCTGATGTCCGGCGTGACGACCGTGGTGGACATGTCGGTGGCGCACGAGCACTGGATCGACATCATGGTGCAGAGCGGGCTGCGGGCCTATATCGCGCCCATGTTCCGCTCGGCGCGCTGGTACACGCGCAACGGCCATGTTGTGGAATACGACTGGAACGAGAAGGCGGGCGAGGCGGGCATGGAACGCGCACTGGCGCTGATCGATAAGGCCGAGGCGCACGCATGCGGTCGGCTGACGGGCATGCTGGTGCCGGCGCAGATCGACACCTGCACGCCGGAACTGCTGAAGGCCAGCCACCAGGAGGCGAAGCGCCGTGGCATCGGCTGGCAGACGCATGCCGCGCAGTCGCTGCCGGAATTTCACGAGATCACGCGCCGCCATGGCCTGACGCCGGTTCAGTGGCTGCACAGCCTGGGCGTGCTGGACCCCGGCAGCATCGTAGGCCACGGCATCTTCGTGGACGACCATCCGAACACGCACTGGGGCACGGCGACCGACCTGTCCATCCTGTCCGAAACGGGCGCCAGCGTGGCGCACTGTCCCACGGTCTTCATGCGCCGGGGCATGGCGCTGCGCGACTTCGGGCGCTATCGCCGCGCGGGCATCAACCTGGGCATCGGCACGGACACGTATCCGCACAACATGATCGAGGAAATGCGCCACGTGGGCTACCTGGCCCGACTGATGGCGCAAACGCCGCGCGCCGTCACCACGG
This sequence comes from Achromobacter sp., assembly GCA_032153965.1. Classification (GTDB taxonomy): domain Bacteria; phylum Pseudomonadota; class Gammaproteobacteria; order Burkholderiales; family Burkholderiaceae_B; genus Achromobacter. The sequence goes on from JALDYL010000336.1 coordinate 3,677, forward strand.
GCGAAGTGTTCCACGCCGCGACCGTCGGGGGCGCGAAGGCGCTGGGCCGTGACGACCTGGGCCGCATCGCGGTGGGCGCGCGCGCCGACCTGGTGATGGTGGACATGACGCATCACTTGATGCGTCCGTCGCGCGACCCGGTGCGCAGCCTGGTCTACGCCGCCGCCGACCGCGCCGTGCACACCGTGTACATCGACGGCCACCGTGTGGTGCACGAAGGGCAGGTGCATTCGCTGGATTACCGCAAGGCAGCCGAGCAGGTGGATGAGGCGCAGCGCCGCGCCGAGGCGCTGGTGCCTTCGCGCGACCTGGTGGCCGGCCGCAGCGCCGAACAGATGTCGCCGCTGTCGTTCGACATCGTCTGATCCGATCGCAACCCCACTCGAAGGGCCGGCACAGGCCCCGTTCATCCATAAAAACTTCAAGGGAATGACATGGCTTATCTGAATACTGAAACGCTTGAAACCCGCTACGGCCTGGGCCGCGTCGGCGCGGCGCTGGCTTGCGCCGCCGCCATGGCCTGGGCGCCCGCGCAGGCGGAAACGCTGACCGTGGTGATGGCCAGCAAGCTGACGGTGCTGGACCCCGTGCTGAC
>JALDYL010000081.1:0-20845 GCA_032153965.1 Achromobacter sp.
GCGCCTGCGCGTGCATGGCGTGGCTGGCCAGGTGCGAGAACGGATCGCGCGCGCCATGCGTGACGATTTCGTTTTCGACCTGCTCGAGCGAGCTGGCGTTCCAGAACTTGTTCAGGAAGTCCGCCGAGCGCTTGCGCATGCTGACGTTGCTGGCGACCTTGACCAGGATCAGGTACCAGGTCACCAGTGACATCAGGATCAGGATGATGAACAGGCTCTTGCCGACGAAGTCGCTCTGCGCGATGAAGTGCATGAAGCCCATGTCGGGGACCGCGGCGGGGGCCGGCACGGCCGGCAGCGCCGAGGGCAGCGCGGCGGCGGCGCCGTGCAGCGCGTCGGCCGATTGCTGGACAGCGCCGGCGGCTTGCTGAGCCGTGGCACCGACCGCCGAGGCGGCTTGTTGGGCTGCGGGCGCGGCCGCAGCCGCGGCAGGCGCAGCAGCGGCGGCAGCCGGCGCTGCCGGGCTGGTGGTCGCCTGCGCCACCAGGGTGGCGCTATGCAGTGCGTTGGACATCTCAGTTCCTCATTACGAAATCGAACGGAATTTTGGCTTTGGCGGGATAGGCCACGCCGTTACGGGTATACGGTTTGAAACGGCCCTTGCGGGCAGCTGCCAGCGCCGATTCATCCAGGCGCGGAAAGCCCGAGGACGCGTCGATGGTTGCCCGCTCGACCAGCCCCTGGGTATTGATCTCGACCAGCACCACCACCCGGCCCTCTTCCCGCATGCGGCGCGATGCCATCGGATAGTTGGGCATGGGACGAGCGCCCTGGAATTCGATACTGGACACCAGCACCGGCTGATCCGGCGGCGGCCCCTGCTGCGGCCCTTGCGGCGCCTGCGTGCCTTCGGGCGCGCCGCTGGGCGGCGCCTTCGGTGCGTCCGGCTTGGGTTCGACCTTGACGTCCTGCTTGGGCTCGGGCTTGGGTTTAGGCTTGGGTGGCGGTTTGGGCTTGGGTTTGGGCGCCGGCATCGGCGGCTTTTCCACCACCGGTTCCGGTTCGGGTTCGGGCTCCGGCTCGGGCTTGAGTTCGGGCTCCGGCTCGGGTTCAGGTTCGATCTCGGGCTGCGGCTCGGGCGGGGTTTCCGTCACCGGCTGCGGCTCCTCGGGAGTGGGTTCGGCCTTGGCGATCTGGGGAATGGGCGCATCCACCACGCTCACCATGATGGCTTCGGGCTCCTCGAGTTCAGGACGATTCTCGGGCGCCATGAAGATGGCGCCGATCACTGCCGCATGCAGCGCCAGGACCGTCAGGCCAGCGCCTGCGCGTATACCGAATGAAGAGCGCGAAGAGGAATTCCAACCGCGTTGAAAACTAGGCATGAATCAGCCAGGGTGCATTGACTTATCCGGCCAGCCAGGAAAAACGCACACGCGATGGCGACGCAGGCTGACCGGTACAAGCCCACAATAATATCTTAAATGCGAATGATTCGCACGTCCTATTTCATCCGACCTGGTCCTACTTCTTGACCACGATCATAGGCGCAAGCAACGCCGCGCACGCCACCGCGCACTGATCGCCAATGAATGGACGCACGGCGCAACAAACAAAAAACCCGCCACCATGACGTGTGCGGGTTTTTAGCGGAGCGTATCGGATGCAGTGTGTGCTTTTGGTGGGTGCTACAGGGGTCGAACCTGTGACCTACGCCTTGTAAGGGCGCCGCTCTACCAACTGAGCTAAGCACCCTTTCTGATGCAGCCTCAAGACGAAATTCGCAAAAAATCCGTACAAGCAACTGCCAACCGGGGCACTCAAAAGCAATACGCGGGCCGGAGTATACCGGACCGCGCACTTGTGGGCAAATCGCCAGGGCCGAGCCCGCGACCTGCCCGCCGTCCATTAGTTGACGGCGTCCTTCAGGGCCTTGCCCGGACGGAACTTCGGCACCTTGGCCTTCTTGATCTTGATGGTTTCGCCGGTGCGCGGATTACGGCCGGTGCGAGCGGCGCGAGCCGACACAGCGAACGTGCCAAAGCCAACCAGCGTAACCGTACCGCCCTTCTTCAGGGTGGTCTTGACGGCACCGATCAGGGCGTCGAGCGAACGGCCAGCGGCAGCCTTGGAGATGTCGGCCTTGCTGGCGATGTGATCGATGAGTTCGGTTTTGTTCATTCAGGTGTACCCCTCACAAGGTATGGAGTCTGCCGGTAGTGCAGTTCATGGCCGTCATGATGGACGCCACAAAAGACGCAAGACCCGACAAACGACGAACAGACAGTGGATAAACTTTTTTCTTGCGCTGCGAAGCACAACTTTTAAACTGCTGCGCCGCCTGGATTCAAGGGCAAATTGCCTTCAAACCGTCAGCGACGCAGACATGTATTAGGCCTTGGCGTGGCGCGGCTGTCAAGCGAAAACCTCACCACAACCCGCGCCAATACTAGCTTTTAGACCTTTTCGCAATAAACAGAAACACGCATTTCGGCGTTTGCGCGACACCTCGAATGCGATCGTTAACTTGCGTCAGACCTCGGCCCATCGGCGCAGCAAATTGTGATAGATGCCAGTCAGCTGCACGATGGAAGGATGTCCCGCGGCATCCTGATTCAAGCGCTGTATGGCCACATCCATGTCCAGCAGCAGCGCGCGCTGGCTGTCTTCGCGCACCAGGCTTTGCAGCCAGAAGAAGGACGACACGCGCGCGCCCTGCGTCACCGGATTGACCTTGTGCAGGCTGGTGCTGGGGTACAGCACCATATGCCCTGCCGGCAGCTTCACCGCGCGCGGGCCGTAGGTGTCGTCGATGACCAGCTCGCCGCCATCGTAGGAGTCGGGTTCCGAGAAGAACAGCGTGGCCGACAGGTCGGTGCGCACGCGCTCGGCCGTGCCGGTGATGCCGCGCACGGCATTGTCCACGTGATAGCCGAAGGACTCTCCACCCTCGTAGCGGTTGAACAAGGGCGGGAAGATCTTGCGCGGCAAGGCCGCCGACATGAACAGGTTGTTGCCCGCCAGGCGCTGCAGGATCAGCTTGCCCAGCTCCTGCGCCAGAGGGTGCTGCTCTGGCAATTGGCGGTTGCGCTTGACCTCGGCCGACTGGTAGCCGGCCGTGACCTTGCCATCGACCCAATCGGCGGCGTCCAGCTGGCGCCGGATCTCGGCCGCCTCTTCCGGCGTAAAAATCTCTGCTATCTGTATGAGCATGGGCTCTTTCCCGAATGCGTTGCTGGCACGCCGGGCTGCGAGGCGCGCGCGTGCCGCATTATCCCTGCAGGCAGCCGTTGAGCGCCTGATCGAAATCAAACAGCAGATCGGCTTCGTCTTCGATGCCCACGGACACGCGGATGAGGCTGTCCGCGATGCCCATCTGCTTGCGGCGCTCGGCGCCCATCTCGTAATAGATGGTGTGGGCGGCAGGCAGCGCCAGGCTGCGCGTATCGCCCAGGTGAGTCGCCATCAGCACGATGCGCAGACGGTTCAGGAAATCGAAGCAATCCACCCCATCGGCCAGCTCGATCCCCAGCAGGCCGCCGAAGCGCGAACCGAACAGCGCCGCCGCGCGCGCATGCTGCGGGTGGCTGGCCAGGCCCGGGTAATGCACCTTGGCCACGCCGCGATGCTCTTCCAGGAAACGCGCCAGCGCCAACGCGTTGGCGCAGTGCTTGGCCATGCGCAGGGCCAGGGTCTCGGCGCCCACGGCGATGCGGTGCGCGGGCTCGGCCGCCAGGGTGCCGCCCATGTCGCGCAGACCCTTCTTCTTGATCTGCGTCAGGCCCCAGCCGGTGGACGCCCCCTTGCGATAGGCCTCGTAGATGTTCGAGTAATCCGACCAGTCGTACAGGCCGGTATCCGTCACGGCGCCGCCCAAGGCGTTGCCATGGCCGCCGATGTACTTGGACAGCGAATTCATCACCAACGACGCCCCGACCGAAGCCGGCCGGAACATCCAGGGCGTGGTCAGCGTGTTGTCGACGACGTAGACCAGTCCCTTCTCGCGGCAGATTTCCCCGATCACGGCCAGGTCAGCAACTTGCGTGCCCGGGTTGGCGATGGTTTCAGTGAAGACCATGCGGGTATTGGGCTGGATCGCGGCGCGCACCTGCGCCGAATCGGTCGCGTCCACGAAGGTGATCTCCACGCCCAGGTCCAGCAACGTGCCCAGCAGGCTGTTGGTGTTGCCGAAGACGTATTGGCTGGACACCAGGTGGTCGCCGCGGCGCAGCAGCGTGGTGAAGATGGCGGCCAGCGCGGCCATGCCGGTCGCGAAGCTGACCGTGCCCTTGCCGCCTTCCATCTGGCTGATCTTGGCCTCCAGCGCGGTAGTGGTGGGCGTGCCCTGGCGGGCATAGGTGAAGCCAGCCTTGCCCTGAAAGACCGCGGCCAGCTCGCGCGCGTCTTCGTAGGCGAACTCCGAGGACGGATGCATGGGCTTGTGCACCGCTCCGTGCTCGACGGATTGCTTGCGGTCGGAATGGAGGATCGTGGTGGTAAAGCCGTTCTGGTGCATGATGGGCTGACGCGAAGAGGAGTAGGTCTACAAGATAGGCAAGACGGATGAATCAGGAACGCCGCTGGCGCACGGTTTCATAGAGGCAGACGGCGCTGGCCACGCTGACGTTCAGGCTTTCCACCGAACCCAGCATGGGAATGTTCACCAACTGGTCGCAGGTTTCCCGCGTCAGACGGCGCATGCCCTCGCCTTCCGCCCCCATGACCCAGGCCATGGGCTGGCGCGCATCGATCTGATGCATGCTGTCGGTGGCCTGGTCATCGGTGCCCACCAGCCAGACCCCGCGGTCCTTCAGGCTGCGCATGGTGCGCGCCAGGTTGGTCACCATCAGGTAGGGCACCGTATCGGCCGCGCCGCAGGCCACGCGCTGCACGGTTGCGTTCAGGCCCACGGCCCGGTCGCGCGGCGCGATCACGGCGTGCACGCCGGCGGCGTCGGCGGTGCGCAGGCAGGCGCCCAGGTTGTGCGGATCGGTCACGCCGTCCAGGATCAGCAGCAGCGGCGGCCCTTCTATGACATCGAGCACCTCGTCCACGTCCACCGCCAACTGGCGTTCCTCGGCCAGCGCCACTACGCCCTGATGGCGGGTGCCGCGGGACAGTCCGTCCAGGCGTTCCATGGGGACCGGATGCAGGCGGCAACCGGCTTTCTCAGCCTGTTCGATGAACGTCTGCATCCGCTTGTCGCGGCGCGACGCCTCTACATAGATTTCCTTGATCGAGTCGGGCGCGTGGCGCAGCCGCGCGACAACCGCGTGAAACCCGGCCAGGACTTGGGTCGACGCCATAAATGCAATACCTTTAGATAAACGAATACCCGCCCCAGAGCGGGGCGGGCTACCGGACCAAGCCGGCCATAGATGCAATGTTACCCCTTATGGCTCGGCCGCCAAACGACGGCCTCGCCATAAGGAAGCGTCAGTGGCGCTTGTGCACGGCCTTCTTGGCCGGCGCGGCGCGCTTGGACGCCTTGGGCGCCCGGGGCGGCTTGCTGGCCTTCTTGGCCTCGGCGCGCCGCTCCTTGGCGGTCTGGCCCTTCAGCGCAGCCGGCTTGGGCGACGCCGCCTTCTTCACACGGCGGGAAGGTTCGTCCGGTCCGCGCGCCGATGCCTTGCGCAAGGCGTCGAAGCTCGTGCCCTGCACCAGCCTGAACTCGATGCGGCGGGCTTCCAGGTCCACGCGCGAAACCTGGACCTGGACCTTGTCGGTCAGGCGGTAACGCATGCCGGTGCGCTCGCCGCGCAGCTCATGCAGGGCGTCGTTGAACTGGAAGTACTCGCCGCCCAGCTCGGAAACATGCACCAGCCCTTCGACGTGCAGGGTGTCCAGCGTGACGAAGATGCCAAAGCTGGCGACGCCGGTAACGGTGCCGCTGAAGTCTTCGCCCACGCGCTCCTTGACGAACCAGCACTTGAGCCAGGCCTCGACGTCGCGCGACGCTTCGTCGGCGCGGCGTTCGCTGGCCGACAGTACCAGGCCCATCTTTTCCCAGATGGCCTGTTCGTGCTCGCGCTGCGTGCGACCTATGACCACCGCGTGGTCGTCCAGGCTGGGCACATAGCGCTGTCCGGCCAGCAACGCCTTGATGACACGGTGCGTCAGCAGGTCTGGATAGCGGCGGATGGGCGAGGTGAAGTGGCTGTAACCGGGGTAGGACAGGCCGAAGTGGCCCATGTTGTCGGGGCTGTAGACCGCCTGCTGCATGGAGCGCAGGCACATGGTCTGCAGCAGCTGGTAGTCGGGGCGTCCGCGCACGGAATCCAGGAAGTCGCCGTAGTCCTTGGCCGTGGGCGTTTCGCCTCCGCCCAGCGACAGGCCCATGGTGCGCAGGAATTCGCGCAGCGATTGCAGGCGCTCGGGCGTGGGGCCTTCGTGGATGCGGTACAGGCCGGGATGCTTGCTGCGGGTCATGAAGTCGGCCGCGCAGGTATTGGCGGCCAGCATGCATTCTTCGATCAGCTTGTGGGCATCGTTGCGCACCGAGGGCACGATCTGCTCGATGCGGCCGAGTTCGTTGCAGACGATCTTGGTCTCGACGGTGTCGAAGTCGATCGCGCCGCGCTTCTTGCGCCCCTGCGCCAGCAGTTGGTAGAGCTCGTACAGGTGCTGGACCTGGGGCATGACGCTGCGCATGGCGTGCGCGGCCGGACCGCCGGGCTGCTGCAGCGCGGCCCAGATGTTCGTATAGGTGGTGCGCGCATGCGAGTGCATGACCGCGTTGTAGAACTGGTAGGCCGTGACCGTGCCGGCCTTGGCGCCGCTGGCCGGAATGACCATATCGCAGACCAGCACCAGGCGATCGACGTCCGGATTCAGCGAGCACAGGCCGTTGGACAGCGACTCCGGCAACATCGGGATGACCCGGCGCGGAAAGTACACGCTGGTGCCGCGTTCGATCGCGTCGTCGTCCAGCGCGTCGCCCGGACGCACGTAATTGCTGACGTCGGCGATGGCCACCAGCAGGCGCCAGCCCGGACGCTTGCGCTGGCCCGTGCCGAGTTCCACGGGCTCACAGTAGACCGCGTCGTCGAAGTCGCGCGCGTCCTCGCCGTCGATGGTGATGAGGGGCACGTCGCGCAGGTCGACGCGGTCCTTGAGATCGGCCTTCCTGACCACGTCCGGCAGGCGAGCGGCCTGCTTGAGCGCGGCTTCGGAGAAATCGACCGGCACGTCGAACTTGCGCACCGCGATCTCGATTTCCATGCCGGGATCGTCGATCTCGCCCAGCACCTCGGCCACGCGGCCCAGCGGCTGCGTATGGCGCGTGGGTTGCTCCATGATTTCAACCGCGACCACCTGCCCATGCTGGGCGCCGTTGGTATCGCTGGGCGGAATCAGGATGTCATGCTTGATGCGCTGGTCCTCGGGCACGACGATGGACAATCCGTGCTCGTGCAGGAAGCGCCCCACCAGCTTGTTGGTGCGGCGTTCGATGACTTCGACGATGGTGCCTTCAGGCTTGCCGCGGTATTCGCCGGCAGGCTTGACCAGCACGCGATCGCCGTGCAGCACCTTGAGCATTTCGCGCGGCGACAGGAACAGATCGGGCCCGCCATCATCGCGCAGCAGGAAGCCGAAGCCGTCGCGGTGCCCCAGCACCTTGCCGGCGACGAAGTCCAGTTTGGTGGCCAGCAGCAACACGCCCTTGCGGTTGGGCATCAATTGCCCGTCGCGCTCCATGGCGCCCAGGCGGCGCTCGAAGCCCACCATCGTCGCGGCGCGCTCGACGCCCATGCGTTCGGCCAGTTCCACCGGCGAAAGCGGCGAGCCTGCGGCGCGCAGCGCTTTCAGGATGGCTTCGCGGGACGGGACATCGGGATCGAAGTCCGGCGGCGCTTCGGGCAAGGGTGTTGATCTGTTGTTATTCGATTCGTTATTCGATCGTTTTGCCAAAGCTAAAATTTCCGTATATAATGCGCAGCTTCTGTGGTTCGCCCAAGGCTGAACACTGAAGCAGAAAATGGTCAGCGGGTTGGTTTAAAGCAAGTGTGCTTAAAAACCGTATTGTAGAACCAACTGCACTTTGGACGCATGCTTTAGTTAATGTGTTTTAACTGAAGCGATGCAACTAGAGAGGCAGCGTATCACATACTTCTGACAGTATCTCTCAGTGCCCAGGTGGCGGAATTGGTAGACGCGCACGGTTCAGGTCCGTGTGCCGCAAGGTGTGGAGGTTCGAGTCCTCTCCTGGGCACCACGGAATTTTAATCAAGACCATGCAAGACGGTCTTGATGGCAAAGGCTAAAAAGCCCCGGAAATCGCAAGATTTCCGGGGCTTTTGCTTTGTGCCCCGCTGCCCTCGTCTCTTCAACGCCACGGCACCTTGCGATTCAAATGATGCCGCGCATACAGATCGGCGCCCATGCCGTCGATCTGCCCATCGATCAAGGCCTCGAAAGGCTTTAGCAGCGCATCGAAATTCATCGGCGCCTCGATGGCATTCAAGGCATGCGTCACGGCCTCTATCGTGGACAGCGCGCCAGCGACGTCGGCATGGCGCACCCGATAGCGCGTGGACAGCCCCGCGGGCAGCATCACGCGCGGCAAGGCGGCAAGCCCGGGATTGATATGCAGCAGCTTGCGCGCGTGCCCCCAGGTGCCGTCGGGCACGATCAATCCGATGGGCGCGCCGAGATCCTGTCCATAGCCCGGCGTCAGCACCTCGGCGCCCTCGCCGGGAAACAACAGGCGCGGCAGATAACCGGACAGCGCCCAATCGTCTTCCGAAAAATATTCGCCGACCACGCGGCGCGCGCCGGCCAGACCCAGCACGGCCAGTCTCGCAGTGTTCAAGGCATGGCGCGCCTCGCTGGGATGCTGCAGCACCACCACTCGAGTGCGGCAGGAAAGCGAGGGAATCAGCGCGCACAGACAGTGCGACAAAGGACGCAGGCAACGCGTGCAAAGGGTACGGGACATGGGGCGACACTATATCGAAAGTTCGAAAGCGGCCCGACAGCGAAAAAATATGAAAAAAAGGCCACACGACTTGCACACTTCAAAAAAAGTGTGCATAATCTCATTCCTCTGCTGCTGAACAAGAAACAACGCGAAAGCGAAGCGACAAGTAAAGCATCAGCGCCCAGGTGGCGGAATTGGTAGACGCGCACGGTTCAGGTCCGTGTGCCGCAAGGTGTGGAGGTTCGAGTCCTCTCCTGGGCACCAATTATTACATCACGAGGTACCTGCGTGATGCGCCAAAAAAACCCCGAACGCGTAAGCGTCCGGGGTTTTTTCTTTGTCCGGCCCATTTTGCTAGCCCGGCTCGCAAATCCTTGGAGCCGGGCAATCCGCCCTACTTCAGCACGCGCGTCATGACGACGTGCGGAATACCGGCCTCGACGAATTCCTCGCCTTCCACATTGAAGCCATGCGCCTGGTAGAAGCCCGCCGCATGCGTCTGCGCGTGCAGCACCAGCATGCGATGGCCGTCGCCATGCCCTTGTTCGATCAAGGCGTCCAGCAATTGGCTGCCGACGCCCATGCCGCGAGCCTTCTTGTGGACCGCCATGCGGCCGATATGGCCGTCGGGCAGCAGCCGGCCCGTGCCCATCGGCGTGCCGTCCGGGCCATATGCCACGGCGTGCACCGACACGGCATCATCGTCATCCAGCTCGACCTCGGGCGGCACTCTTTGTTCAACGACGAACACCTCGTGGCGCACCGAATACGCGTCGTCGCGCAAGCGGTCCCAGGTTCCCAGGGCGATACGCACCGTAGCTTGTTTGTTGGTCGACATGTCCATCCCTCGCGTGCAGCAAATGAATAAAAGTAATCCTACGCCGCATTTTGGCAGGGATGAAGAACGGCCAAAAGGGGGTACGATCGCGGCTTGCCCACGTCGCCCAGGTTCCGCCACATGCCGCCTGCCGCTCCCCCCGCATGGCTGAAAGCCGCGCCCGCGCTCTTCCTGCTGCTCTGGTCCAGCGGTTTCGTGGTGCTCAAGGTGGGCCTGGCCTATGCCGACCCCATGACGTTCCTGGCCTTGCGCTACGCCTGCGTGGTGCTGATACTTGCGCCCTTCATGCTGTTCCTGCGCCCGCCGCTGCCGCGCGGCGCCAGCGCCTGGGGCCATCTGGCGATGGTCGGACTGCTGTTGCAGGCAGGCTACTTCTGCTTCACCTACCTGTCGCTCAAGCAAGGCATGTCGGCCGGCGCCCTGGCGCTGATCACATCGCTTCAACCCATTCTGATCGGCCTGCTGGCGCCGGCGATCGCGCAGGAAAAGGTCGATGCCCGCCGCTGGGCTGGCCTGGGTTTGGGCGTATCGGGCGCCGCTCTGGTGATCATCGCCAAGGCTTCGATCGACGTGATCTCTCCGTTGGGCCTGGCGTTCGCCATCAGCGCCCTGCTCTGCATCACCGGCGGCACGCTATATGAAAAGCGCTACGGCGTGCAGACGCACCCCGTCACCTCCAACATGGTGCAGTACGCGGTCGGCCTCATCGCGACCGCGCCGCTGGCGTTCTGGCTGGAGCCGATGCACATCGAATGGACCGGCCCCTTGCTCGGTTCGCTGGCGTATCTGGTCGTGGGCAATTCGCTGGTGGCCATCACCTTGCTGCTGACCATGATCCGCTACGGCGAAGCCTCGCGCGTGTCCGCGCTGTTCTTCCTGGTGCCGCCCTGCACCGCCGTCATCGCACTGCTCATCCTGGGCGAAGCCATCCCCGCGCTGGCCTGGCCGGGCATGGCCCTGGCGGCGCTCGGCATCCTGCTGGTGACGCGCACGGCTCGCACGGCCACCAAGTAGAATGAGCGCCCCTCCAGGCACCTGCCCATGAACGCCGTCATTACCTCCGCCCTGCCGGTCTTCGCACTGATCCTGACCGGCTGGCTTGCCGCCCGTTGGCGCATCCTGGGTTCCGGCGCCACCGACGCGCTGAACCGCTATGTCGTGTACCTGTCCTTGCCCGCGCTGCTGTTCCGCGCCATGACGCAGGTGGACCTGGCGCATATGGCGCACTGGGGTTTCATGGGCGCCTTCGCGGGCGGCATCGCGGTCACGTTCTTGGCTTCGTTTATCGGCGCGCGCCGCTCGCAGCGCGCGCTGACCGACCGCGGCATCCAGGGCCTGGCAGCGTCCTACGCCAACGCCGGCTACATGGGCATTCCGCTATGCCTGGCGCTGTTCGGCCCCGACAGCATGGCGCCCGCCACGTTCACCACCCTGCTCACCGCCAGCGTGCTGTTCGGCTTCGCCATCGCCTTGATCGAGTTCGACCGCCAGCAGACGCCCAACCTGCCCCGAACCCTGTTCAAGGTCGGACGCGCGCTGCTGCGCAATCCGCTGCTGGCGGCGCCGCTGTTGGGCCTGGCCTGGGCCTTCACGGGCCTCGCCCTGCCTGAAGGCGTGGACCGCTACGTGGCCCTGCTGGGCGCGTCCGCCAGCCCCTGCGCGCTGGTCACGATCGGCCTGTTCCTGGCGCAAACGGAAACGTCCAGCTCCGGGCCGGGCGTCATGCGCCTGGTCACGGGCAAGCTGCTGCTGCAGCCCGCCGTCACGGCGGTGCTGGCGTTCTATGTATTCTCCATGCCGCCGGTGTGGGCCTGGACCGCCGTGCTGATGAGCGCGCTGCCCATCGGCACCGGTCCTTTCATGCTGGCCCAGATGTACGGCCGCGACGCGCGCGTGACCTCGCGCGCCATCCTGGTCTCCACCGTGGCGTCGGTGCTGACCGTCAGCCTGCTGGTCGCCTGGATCAGCGCCCACCCAATTTCCTGACGTTTTTCATCATGCTGCTCGCCGCCGCCATTTTCGTACTCACCATCACGCTGGTCATCTGGCAGCCCAGGGGCCTGTCGATAGGCTGGAGCGCCGTGCTGGGCGCCGCGCTCGCCCTGGCCACGGGGGTGGTCCACCCGGCCGACATCGCGGATGTCTGGCGCATCGTCTGGAACGCCACCGCCACCTTCATCGCCATCATCGTCACCAGCCTGGTCCTGGACGAGGCCGGCTTCTTCGAATGGTCGGCGCTGCATGTGGCGCGCTGGGGCGGCGGCCGAGGCCGGCTGCTGTTCGTGTTGATCGTGCTGCTGGGCGCGGCCGTGTCCGCGCTGTTCGCCAACGACGGCGCGGCGCTGATCCTCACGCCCATCGTCATGGAAATGCTGGTGGCGCTGGGCTTCGGTCCCGGCGCGTCGCTGGCCTTCGTGATGGCCGCGGGCTTCATCGCGGACACCGGCAGCATCGCGCTGATCGTGTCCAACCTGGTCAACATCGTGTCGGCCGACTTTTTCAACATCGGCTTCGGCGAGTACGCATCGGTGATGCTGCCGGTGAACCTGATGGCCGTGGCCTCCACGCTGGCAGTGCTGCTGCTGTTCTTCCACCGCAGCATTCCGCCGCGCTACGACGTGAGCCAGCTGCCCGCGCCCGCATCCGCGATCCGCGACCTGACCACCTTCCGCGCCGGCTGGGTGGTGCTGGCGCTGCTGCTGGCGGGCTTCTTCATCCTGGAACCGATGGGCATCCCGGTCAGCGCCATCGCTGCAGTCGGCGCGCTGGGCCTGCTGCTGATCGCGGGACGGCAGCACATCGTCGGCACGCGCCGCATCATGCGCGAGGCGCCCTGGCACATCGTGGTGTTCTCGCTGGGCATGTACCTGGTGGTGTATGGCCTGCGCAACGCCGGCCTGACCGCGCACCTGGCGCAAGTGTTGGACCGCTGCGCCGAGTACGGCGTCTGGGGCGCGGCGATGGGCACGGGTCTCATCACCGCCTTCCTGTCGTCCATCATGAACAACCTGCCCACCGTGCTGGTGGGCGCGCTGTCGATCGCGGACACCAGCGCCACGGGAGCCGTGAAGGACGCGATGATCTACGCCAACATCATCGGCAGCGATCTGGGCCCCAAGATCACGCCCATCGGCAGCCTGGCGACGCTGCTGTGGCTGCACGTGCTGGCGCGCAAGGGCCTGCGCATCACCTGGGGCTACTACTTCAAGGTCGGCATCGTGCTGACCCTGCCGGTGCTGCTGCTGACGCTGGCCGCCCTGGCGTGGCGGCTGCAATAAACGCCTCTATATTACTTTTAGTTATTTAAAAGACATTAATTGATGTTTTGAGCCAGCCGCTTGCCACTTTAGACTTCCAAACATCCACGGGTGCCTGCGCGCGCCCGTTTTGCTTTCTTACGCATTGAATCCCCGGGACTCGCCCATGAGCACCAACGCTTCGACCCTACCCCTGCCTCCTTCCGCCTTGCCCCCCATCCAGATCAACCGCAAGCCGCTCTGGATCGCCCTGCTGCTGGTGCTGGCAGGCGCCCTGTACTTGAACCAGACCGTCAGCTGGCGCCAGGGCGCGCTGTGGGTCGTCGGCGCCTTGCTGGGCGTGACCCTCTACCACGCCTCGTTCGGCTTCACGCAAGCCTGGCGCGTCTTCGTGTCCGACCGCCGCGGCGCCGGGCTGCGCGCGCAGATGCTGATGCTGGCCGCGGGCGTGCTGCTGTTCTTCCCCTTCCTGGCGGCGGGCACGCTGTTCGGCCAACCCGTCAACGGCTTCGTGTCGCCCCCGGGCGTCTCGGTCTTGCTGGGCGCCTTCCTGTTCGGCATCGGCATGCAGCTGGGCGGCGGCTGCGCCTCGGGCACGCTGTTCGCCGTTGGCGGCGGCAATACCCGCATGGTGGTCACGCTGCTGTTCTTCATCATCGGCTCGGTCATTGCGACCGCCAACTTCGGCTGGTGGTCGAGCCTGCCGGCGCTGGCGCCGACCTCGCTGATCAAGACCTGGGGCCTGGCGCCCGCGCTGCTCATCAATCTGGCCGTGTTCGCGTTGATCGCGTGGGCGGCGACGGCGCTGGAGAGACGCCGCCACGGCCACGTGATCTCGTTCGCCTCGCGCACCGCGCGCCCAGCTTCCTTGCTGCAAGGCCCGTGGCCGCTGATCTGGGGCGGCGTGGCGCTGGTGGTGTTGAACTTCGCGACGCTGGCGCTGGCCGGCCGCCCCTGGGGCATCACGTCCGCCTTCGCGCTGTGGGGCGCCAAGACCCTGGACGCCTTGGGCGGCGACGTGGCCACCTGGGCCTACTGGGCCAAGCAGCCCTCGCTGGCCGCGCCGCTGCGCCAGGACGTCACCACCGTCATGGACATCGGCCTGATGCTGGGCGCGCTTGCCGCCGCCAGCGCCGCCGGCAAGTTCGCCCCCATCTGGAAGGTGCCGGCCCGCTCGCTGGTCGGCGCCGTCATCGGCGGCCTGCTGCTGGGCTACGGTTCGCGCCTGGCCTTCGGCTGCAATATCGGCGCCTACTTCAGCGGCATCCTGTCGGGCAGCCTGCATGCCTGGCTGTGGCTGCCGGCCGCCTTCGCCGGCAGCGCCCTGGGCGTGCGCCTGCGTCCCGCGTTCGGCCTCGCCGTCGAGAAGACCCCGGCGGCGTCCAGCTGCTGAGAAACAGTATTCCAGGACCGTCCCCCGGCACCGGGGGACAACTCCTGGTGTATGGTTGCTCCATCCCGAAATACGGAGATGGATATGAGCTGGATTTTCGGCCGTTACACGGCCTTTCTGTTGACCCTGATCGGCGCCGCGGTCACCGCGACCCTGGCCGCGAGCAGCTCGCCCTGGTGGCTTTGGCTAGCCGTGCCGCTGGCGCTGCTGGGCGCGCTGGGCGTCTATGACCTGATTCAGACCCGCCACGCCATCCGCCGCAATTATCCGGTCCTGGGCAATCTTCGGTTCCTGTTCGAATTCATTCGGCCCGAGATCCGCCAGTACTTCCTGGAAGACGACACGCAGGCCGCGCCGTTCTCGCGCGCGCAGCGTTCCATCGTCTACCAGCGCGCCAAGCGTGAAATCGACAAACGCCCCTTCGGCACCCAGGAAGATGTCTATGGCGACCGCTACGAATGGATCAACCATTCCATGTCGCCCTCGCAAATCCCCGACACCAACTTCCGCGTCACCGTCGGCGGTCCCGATTGCAAACAGCCTTATTCCATGTCAGCGTTCAACGTGTCGGCCATGAGCTTTGGCGCCCTGTCGGCCAATGCCATCATGGCCCTGAACGAAGGCGCCCGCCAGGGCGACTTCGCGCACGACACCGGCGAAGGCGGCATCAGCCGCTACCATCGCCAGCCGGGCGGCGGCCTGGTGTGGAACATCGGCTCGGGCTACTTCGGCTGCCGCGACGAACACGGCGCGTTCTCCGAAGAGGCCTTCGTCAAGAACGCCTGTACGCCGCAGGTCAAGATGATCGAGATCAAGCTGTCGCAAGGCGCCAAGCCCGGCCATGGCGGCATCCTGCCCGCGGGCAAGGTGACGCCGGAGATCGCCGAGGCGCGCGGCGTGGTGGCCTGGCAGGACTGCAATTCGCCGGCCACGCATTCCGCCTTCGATACGCCCATCGGCCTGATGAAGTTCGTGGCGCGCCTGCGCGAACTGTCCGGCGGCAAGCCGGTAGGCTTCAAGTTCTGCGTGGGCCATCCGTGGGAGTGGTTCGCCATCGTCAAGGCCATGCTGGAAACCGGCATCACGCCGGACTTCATCGTGGTGGACGGGGCCGAAGGCGGCACCGGCGCCGCGCCCGTGGAATTCGTCGATCACGTCGGCACGCCGCTGCGCGAAGCGCTGCGCCTGGTCCACAACACGCTGATCGGCGTGAACCTGCGCGACCGCATCAAGCTGGGCGCCTCCGGCAAGATCATCACGGCCTTCGACATGGCCCGCGTCATGGCCATGGGCGCGGACTGGTGCAACGCCGCGCGCGGCTTCATGTTCGCCATCGGCTGCATCCAGGCCCAGGCCTGCCACACCGGCAAATGCCCCACCGGCGTCACCACCCAAGACCCGCTGCGCCAGCGCGCGCTGGTGGTGCCGGACAAGGCGCAGCGCGTCGCGAACTTCCACCGCAACACGCTGCATGCGCTGGCGGAACTGCTGGCGGCGGCCGGCCTGACGCACCCGGGCCAACTGCGCCCGCACCATATCGCCCGCCGCATCTCGTCCAGCGAAATCCGGCTGCTGTCGGCGCTGTTCCCGGAACTTGCGCCGGGCGAACTGCTGCGCGGCGAATTCCGCCACCAGGTGTTCCGCGCGGGCTGGGCCATGGCCCAGGCCAGTTCGTTCCAGCCGACCCACGACATCACCACCGCATTGGCGCAAGAACACGCCGCCCATGCCACGCCGGCCGCCGCACAGGTCTGATCCGGCGGTCGCCGGGCGCTACAGCCAGCGCTCGAACATGCGCGAGAAGAACTCCATCGAGCGGTCTCCCACGCCCCTGGCCTGCCAGGCCTCGGGCGTGATCCGCACCGAATCGGCAAGGTCGCGCTGGAACAGCGACTCCATGTCGGCCGCGAATTCAGGCCCCAGCACCACGGCGTTGATTTCGTAGTTCAACGCAAAGCTGCGCCAATCCAGGTTGCTGGACCCCACCGTGGACCACACGCCGTCCACCACCGCGGTCTTGGCATGCAAGAGCGCATCGCGCCGCTCGTAGATTTTCACGCCGGCCTCGAGCAGGTCCGTGTAGTGCGAACGCCCCGCATGGAACACCAGCGAGGAATCGCTGAAGCCGGGCAGCACCAACGCCACGTCGACGCCGCGCCGGGCCGCGTCCGTCAGGACTTCGATGAAGGCCGGATCCGGCACGAAGTACGCCATGGTGATGTGGATGTATTCCTGCGCGCTTTCAAACGCCGACATCAGCGTCAGATAGACGGTGTAGCCGTCGCTGCGGTCCGGCTGGTTGGCCAGTATCCGCACGGTCGTGGCGCCCGCGGGCGGCGCCACCTGCGAGTCTCCTCCCTTGATCGGCTCCTTGGACTGGGATTCCCAGCCCGCGCGGATGACCTGCTCCAGCTGGGCCACGGCAGGCCCCTCGATGCGCAGGTGGGTGTCGCGCCAGGGAGCGACCTTGGCGTCGGCAGCCGCCGGCGCGTCGGCCTTGCCGGCGCCGCTCCCGCTTCCCGATCCTGAGCCCGGCGAAGACTCATAGACGCTGCTGACGTTGATGCCGCCCAGGTAGCCGACCCTGCCGTCCACCACCAGCACCTTGCGATGGTTGCGCTGGTTCGGCGACCAGCCCGCACGGCCGCTGGCCGGGTTGACCGGATTGAAAACCGCCACCTGCACGCCCGCATCGCGCAAGCGCTGGAACAAGGCATCGGGCGTCTTGATCGTGCCGACCGCGTCGACCATCAAGGACACTTCGGCGCCACGGTTGCGCGCCGCGATCAGGGCTTCGGCAAAGCGCGAGCCCTCGGCATCGTCATCGAAGATATAGGTTTCCATGTGCACGTATCGGCGAGCCTGCGCGATCGAATGCAGCATGGCGCGATAGGTGCTGGGGCCGTCGGCCAGCAGCCGGACACGGTTGCCGGCCACCAGCGGCGCGCCGCTGACCGCCTGCTCGACGGCAAGGTGACGCGCCAGGAAGTCGCCCTTGGGCGTCTGCGGATCGGCGGCAATGCCCTGCCCGCGGCGATAGCCCTGCAACGCCGCGTCGGCCGACAGGGTGGCCTGCGATTCGCGCGCGCGGCGCTCCTGGGCGTCAGGAACGCTGGCGCACGCTGCCAGCAAGGCCGCGCACATCAGCGGCGGCAGCCACCGGCACGCGCCAGCCATCCACCGCCAGCAGCCTCGCCGCAATCCCCGCCGGCGCATCGCCGAGGGCGGCTTCATGGCATGACGGCTTAGCGGCGGCCGCCCGACGCGAGGAAGCAACCGAGCAAGGCGCCCACCAGCGCCGCCACGCCCACCGACTTCCAGGCGTGTTCATGCACGTACTCGTCGGCATAGGCGGTCGCGCGGCGCGCGCGCTCCCGCGCAGCGCCTTCCCAGTCCCCCGCGGACTCGCGCGCCTCGGCCAACTGGCGCTTCAGGCGCGCGCGCGCCGCCTCGATTTCGGAACCGGTGTACGTGGCCGTCGAACGCAACAGGTCTTCCGTGCCGGCGAGCAGCTCATGGAAGCTGTCGCTCACCCGTTCACGGTGCAGGGACATCTCGGCGCGTTGGTGTTTTCGGTTCATGGTCGCTCCTTGTCGTTGTCGGGCCTCGCGGAGTCAGGCCGCCTGATGCAATGCAGCAAGCCCTGTTCCCGGACCGGGCTGCGCATTGAAGAGTCTCATTGTGACCATCAACGGCCGCCCCCGCCAGAGCTTTGGCAACCAGCCGTAAACCGATATTTCAACGCAAGCAAAGGTATCGGCAGCGCGGGCCCGGACGCCGGCGCCGCTGCTTGCGCCGCCCTTCGAATTCGTAAAAGTCCATTGCATTCAGCGGCTTGGCGCTTGACACCGGACCCGCCCTGACGGCCACAATAGACTTTTGCAATGCGCCAGAACCGCCTGGTCTGAGCCTCCCTACGCCGTGCATCCCAACCGCCAGCCGCCCCGTCCGGGACGTGCTCGCGTCGGACCGACCCGGCGACAGAAAAGGAACAGGACGCATGGTTTCGCCTTCCGCACTGTTTGCCCCCGCCGCGCCGAAGTTCATTGCGCAAGAGCCGCAGCCTCCCAGCGCCGAGCAAGTCGAATTGCGCGAAGGCTTGCTGGCGCGCCACGCGCACATCGATCCGAAGTTCCTCTATGACGCGTTGGGCTCGGCGCTCTTCACGGCCATCACGCAGTTGCCGGAGTACTACCCGACGCGCTGCGAGTCGGAAATCTTCCAGCGCCACGGCGCCGACATCGCGCGCCACGTCGGCGCGGTGCTCTCGATGATCGATCTGGGCGCGGGCGATTGCGTCAAGGCCGAACGCCTGTTCCCCAGCCTGCGTCCGCGTCACTACGTACCCATCGACATCTCGGCCGACTACCTGCAAGCGGCGGTGCGCCGGCTGCAACTGTCGTACCCCGATCTGCAGATCACCCCCATCGGCCAGGACTTTACCCATGCGTTGGACCTGCCCGGCAGCATTCCGGCCGAACAGCGGCTGTTCTTCTACCCCGGCTCCAGCATCGGCAATCTCAGTCCCGAGGACGCGCATGCCATGCTGCAACGGATCCGCGAACAATGCGCGGGCGGCGGGTTGCTGGTGGGCGTGGACCGCGTCAAGCCCAAGCAGGTACTGGAACCCGCATACGACGACGCGCTGCATCTGACGGCGGCCTTCAACCTGAACCTGCTGCGGCATGTGAACAGCGTGCTGGACGCCGATTTCGACGTGGACGACTGGCGCCATGTGGCGCTCTTCAACAGCGCCAGCTCGCGCATCGAAATGCATCTGGAAGCACAGCGCGCAGTACGCGTGGCCTGGCCTGGCGGCGCGCGCGCATTCAGCGCCGGCGAACGCATCCACACCGAAAACTCCTACAAGTTCACCCCCTCAGCGTTCGCCGACCTGCTGCAAAGCGCCGGCTACCGCGACGTCGCGCACTGGTCGGATTCCCGCGGCTGGTTCTCGATTTTCAGCGCCCGCGCGTAAAGCGGGCCCGCCATCAACGCCACTGGAGGATCGCCATGGAACCTGCGTGCCTGCTGACTCATCCCGCCACCGGACCTTACGCTGCCGGCCAGGCGGGGCAGCACGACCGCTACGACGCCGTGCGCTCGACCAGCACGGCCTTGGCCGCTCCCCTGAGCCCCGAGGATTGCCAAGTGCAGTCCATGCCGGACTGCAGCCCGGTCAAATGGCATCTGGCCCACACCACCTGGTTCTTCGAGACCTTTCTGCTGGCACGCTTTCATCCGGCCCATGCGGTATTCCATCCGCAGTACCGCATGTTGTTCAACTCCTACTACAACGCCGTCGGCGCCAAGCATCCGCGTCCGCGCCGCGGCCTGCTGTCGCGTCCCGCGCTGACGGAGGTGCAGCATTACCGCCGCCACGTGGACGACGCCATGCACGAGCTGATCTCGCGCCTGGGCGGCAACGATCCCGCCTTCGACGCCTTGCTGGAACTGGGCCTGAATCACGAACAACAGCACCAGGAACTGATCCTGACCGACCTGAAGCACATGCTGTCGGCCAATCCGCTCAAGCCGGCCTATGTGGCCCCGGGCCCGCCTGCGCTGCCGCCTGCCACGCCGGCCGGCTGGACCCGCTACGCCGGCGGCATCAGCCGCATCGGCCATGACGGCCGCGGCTTCGGCTTCGACAACGAAGGCCCCGCCCACGACGTGCTGCTGGCCCCGTTCCATCTGGCCGACCGGCTGGTGACCCAGCATGAATACCTGGCCTTCATCCGGGATGGCGGCTACAAGCGGCCCGAACTCTGGCTGTCGCTGGGCTGGGACATGGTCTGCGCCGAAGGCTGGCGCGCGCCCCTCTACTGGGAAGGGCAGCGCGACGACTGGCGCATCTTCACCCTGCGCGGCATGCAGGAGCTGGAATTGCAGGCCCCGGTGACGCACGTCAGCTACTTCGAGGCCGACGCCTACGCCCGCTGGGCGCGCGTGCGGCTGCCGCGCGAAGCCGAATGGGAACATGTCGCCCGCCAACTGCCCGAAGGCTTGCTGGCGGGACGCGCGAACATGTTGGAAAACGGCCACCTGGACACACGCCCCGCCCCCGCGCGCAACGGTTCGGGCGGCCCCGTGCAACTGTTCGGCGACGCCTGGGAATGGACCTCCAGCGCATACGACGCCTATCCGGGCTTCAAACCCGACAGTGGCGCGGTGGGCGAATACAACGGCAAGTTCATGTGCAACCAGTATGTGTTGCGCGGCGGCTCCTGCGCCACACCCCGGGACCACATCCGCCCCAGCTACCGCAACTTTTTCCCGCCCGAAGCCCGCTGGCAGTTCTCGGGCATCCGGCTGGCGCGGGATGCCTGAAGCATTTCCTGGAAATTTGATCGGCGAGCGCTTGCACACGCTAAAAATTTCATGCTAGAATTTCTTTCTTCGTTGATCACTGCTTGCAACACAGATGTGGCGCAAATGCAGAGATTGATCGAAATGGCGCATTAGCTCAGCCGGTTAGAGCGACGGAATCATAATCC
>JALDYL010000337.1:0-4265 GCA_032153965.1 Achromobacter sp.
GCTGGAACAGGCGCGGCGGAAAGCCCATTTCGCTGCTGTCCAGGCCGACGGCGATGAAGGCGTCACGGTGGGGCAGGGCGGCCTCCAGCGTGCGCATGGCCTGCTCTTCGGGCAGATGGCGCAGAAAGCTCAGGATCAGTCCGCTGCTTACGCCCAGCTGCTTGCGGCCGTCTTCGAGGGCTTGGCTGATGCCGGCCAGCACGACGTCGAAGGGCACGCCGCGATCGGTGTGGGTCTGCGGGTCGAAGAACGGTTCGGTATGCACCACGTTCTGCTCGCGGCACTTGAGCAGATAGGCCCAGGTCAGGTCGTAGAAATCCTGCTCGGTGCGCAGCACGTCCGCGCCGCGGTAATAGAGGTCCAGGAATTCCTGGAGATTGCCGTAGTCGTAGGCGGCGCGCAGGGACTCGATGTCCGGCCACGGCAGCGCCACGCCGTTGCGCTGCGCCAGCCGGAACAGCAGCTCGGGTTCGAGCGAACCTTCCAGGTGCAGGTGCAATTCCGCCTTGGGCAGTGCGTTGAGCCAGTCGTACATGGGTGCTCCGATCAAAAAAGTGTTGCCTGTCCAGGATAACGCGCAACGCGCCGCTCGGCTCAGGCCGTCAGCGCGATGGCGTCGGCCTGGATGGCGAGTTCAAGCTGGGCGGCGAAGGCGCGCGCCTGCCGCGTGCTGGGGCGATCGCGGCGCCAGATGGCCGCCAGCGGCGACTTGCGCAGCGCCGGCCGGTCGGCCAGGACCACCAGCTCGCCGCGCGCCTGCCGGATCGCGGCGACGCTGCCGGGCAGCATCCACAGGTACAGGCCGTCCAGCAGCATCTCGCGGCCGAATTCCAGCGACAGGGCGCCGATCATATCCGGAATCGCCAGGCCTGCCTGGCGCAGCGACATTTCCAGTTCGCCGCGGATGCGGCTGCCGGGCAGGGCGGTGATCCAGGGGTAGGGCACGTAATCGGCCAGCGTGGCGCCGGGCAGCAGGGCCAAGGGGTGATGCGTGGCGCAGGCTAGCACCACCGAATCCTCCAGCAGCGTGGTGGAGCGGTAGATCTGCGGATTGACGGTGGACGAGAAGCGGCTGATCAGCACGTCCAGCGCGCCCGCGTCCAGGTCTTCGATCAGCCGCTCATGCGTGCCGATCTCGATGGTGAGCGTGATGCGCGGATAGGCCTGGCGGTAGGCGCGCGCGGCCTCGGCCACGGGCCAGCCCGCGAACATCGAAAAACATCCCACCGTCAGGCTGCCCTCGTCGCCGCGCGAGACCGCGGCGAGATCGATCTCGGCCTTGCGGAAGTCCGTGAGCAGCAGGCGCGCGTGGCGGCACATGGTCTCGCCCAGCGGCGTGCAGGTGGTGCCTTTGGCAGTGCGCTCGAACAGCCGCGCACCCACCAGTTCTTCGATTTCGGCGATGGCGCGCGAGAGCCCCGACTGCGTGCTGTGCAATTGCGCGGCTGCCTTGGACAGGTTGCCCAATTCGGCGACGGTCAGCACGATTTCCAGATGACGGATGCGGAGCTTGCCTCGGAACGGTGTCATGGCGCGGGTCGGAAGGGAGTAGCCGATTATTCTCCCCCGGCGCGCGCTTGGCAACGCGGGCCGGGTTTTGGCCGGCCGGGTTTCGGCCGGCCGGGATTCGGATATAGTTCGCGCCAGACCGATAGTCGTAGGCACGGCCCCGGGCCAGTGCGGCGGCCGGCAAGAGAAGAGGGCAGGCATGAAGGCAGCGGTGTGCGGCGCGCGGAGGATGGGCAGGCTTGCAGCGGCGGCTTTGGCTGCGCTGGCCTTGAGCGGCTGCGGCGCATCGCGGGTCGACGGCGTGTCCGTCGTCTGGCCTCCCTTTCGGGATGGGACGCTCGCGACGCTGCCATCGGACCCGGCCCGATGCCCGGACCTGGCCGGCGTCTATCGGGCGCAAGGCGAGTTCGTGTCGGGCGACCGCGAGGCCGGCGCATCGATGGACCTGCGCAGTTTCCTGCAGTATCCCCTGGACCTTCCGGGCATGGGCGACAACCCGTTGCCGGAGTGGCGTTCCGGACCCGGGGCCAGCGTGGCTTTCACGGCCGCCGCGGACGGATGGGAGATACTGGCGCTGGACGGGCAGGGCGCGCGCGCTGCCGGCCGCCTGCCGCAGTTCAACGGCGAGCAGGATCCCGCCACCCTGCCTGGCGCGGCCCGGGCTTCCGGGCCGGACGGCATCCAGCGTCTTGGCGGTTGCACGCAGGGCCGGCTGTGGATCAGCGTGCGGCACGACTGGCGCCAGTACGAGTCCATGGGCGTGCGGCGCCACGTGGCGCTGCTGCGGCCCGAGGCGGGAGGCCTGCTGGTGACGGTGGGGCGGGAATCCGACAGCATCGGCCTGTTGCCCTGGTATTCGAATGAGGGCAGCGTGTACCAGTATTGGTTCGCGCCCGCGAGCCGCTGAGCGCGGGCCTGACAGTTTCCGCGCGGTCTTGGCCGCGCTCCATCCACGAGCCTCATGACGTCTGAAAACCCGTCCGCCGCCGCATCCGACCCGCGCGCCCGCTTCGTCTCCGGGCCCATGGGCCCGCATGTGCTCGAAATGGTCTTGACCGGCTGGGCCAGCATGCTGGCCGTGTTCGCGGTGGAGTTCCTGTCGCTGCTGTACCTGGGCACCCTCAAGGACGAGGCGGTGCTGGGCGCGGTGGGCTTTGGCTCGATGACGCAGTTCACCATCATCTCGGTCTGCATCGGCGTGACCGTGGGCGGCACGGCCCTGGTGTCGCGCGCGCTGGGGGCGGGGGATGCGCCGCGCGCCCGCGCGCTGGCCGGCGCCTCGCTGGTCCTGATGGCCGCCGCCGCGCTGGTATCCGGCGCCTTGTTCCTGGCCGTGATCGGCCCCTACACGGCGGCCATCGATCTGGCGGAGGACGTGCGCGCGCATCTGCTGTCCTACGTGCTCATCACGACCCCGTTCGCGGTCGTGATGGGCGTGGGCATGATGCTGTCCAACCTGCTGCGCGCCGCAGGCCATGGCCGCCAGTCCATGTGGGTGCTGCTGGCGGGGACAGCGGCGGTCGCGGCGCTGGACCCGCTGGTCATCTTCGTGCTGGACGGCGGCATGGAGGGAGTGGCCTGGGCCGGCGGCGCGGGCCGCCTGGTCACGGTGGCGCTGGGCGCCTGGCTGGTGTTCGGCAAGCATCGCCTGGTGGCCTGGCCCGCAGGCGCCGCGCTGCGTGCGCATCTGGCCGCGATCGGGCGGATCGCCTTGCCTGCCGCGCTGACCACGCTGGCCACGCCCGCGGCGGTCATCTTCACCGTGTCCACCTATGCCGGCTTCGGCTCCAGCGTGATGGCGGGCGCCACGGTGGTGGACCGGGTGCTGCAACTGGCCTATGCGCTGTTCTTCGTGCTGCCGGGCGCCATCGGGCCCATCCTCGGGCAGAACCTGGGCGCTGGACAATGGGACCGCGTGCAGCAGACGGTACAGCTGACCACGCGCTGGTCCTTGATGTACGGCTTCGGCGTGGCGGTCCTGCTGGCCTTGCTGGCGCCCTGGATGCCCGACCTGTTCCAGGTGACCGGACCCGGGCGCGACCTGATTGTCTTCTTCTGCCGCTACGGCAGTTTCGCCTGGGCGCTCAACAGCCTGTACTTCGTCGCCATCGCGGTGTTCAACAACCTGGGGTATGCCGCGTACTCGACCGCCATCGGCTGGTTGCGCGCCACCGTGGGCACCTTGCCCTTTGTCTGGCTGGGAGCGCATTACGGCGGCCCGGAAGGCGTGCTGGCGGGGCAGACCGCGGGTTTTGCCCTGTTCAGCCTGATCGCCATGCTGCTGTGCCGGCGCGTGCTGCGCGCGCCGCCCGCGAGCGCGGCGGCGCAAGCGCGGCAGGCTGCCTAATGCACTGTTTTCGGATCCCCTTCATGGGTAGATGCCGTGAGCCGGTGACCGGGCGGAGGGATCCGAAGCGCAGCCCCACCGGGGCGAGCATCGGAATCCCGCAGTCCGGACGCCGGCGGCTCAAGAACCGCGACTCGCAAGACGGAAGTGCGCAGCGGCAAGGCTTCGAGCTTGCGGATGTCAGGGTTCTTTAGCCGCCGAGGCTGCCCTGCGCCATTCCGATGCTCGCCCCGGTGGGGCTGCGCTTCGGATGGCTCCGGGCAGCCTCGGCTGAGAGTCGCCTAGGGCGCCGCGAAGTCGCTTCCAGCCTGCAAGGCGTTTGGGCGGCAATGCGGGCGGGCCTGCCCAGGAGGCCGTTCGATTTTGACGGCCGGTCGCGGTACGATCCCGGCTGACTTCGATTTTTCAG
>JALDYL010000338.1:0-4262 GCA_032153965.1 Achromobacter sp.
TAGGCCATGCCCATGCCGCCGTGCACCTGGATGGCCTGGCCGCCCACGTGGCGCGCGCTGCGGCCCACGGTCAGCTTGGCCAGGCTGAGATCGCGGCGCGCCTCGGCGTCGCCCGCGGCGGCTTCGTCCGCGCGCAGCGCGGCCAGCAGGGTCATGGAACGCGCCCGTTCGGCCGCGATCAGCATGTCCACGTAGCGGTGCTGCAAGACTTGCAGCGCGGCCAGCGGCTTGCCGAACTGGCTGCGTTCGTGCAGATATTCACGGCAGATCTCCAGCGAGCGTTCCATGGCGCCCAAGGCCGCCGCGCAGCTTGCCGCGAGGCCCCGGTAGACAGCCCGCAACAGCAAGGTTTCGGCTTGCCGGCCGCTGGCCAGGCAGGCTGCGGCCGGCGTGTCCTGGAACATCAGGTCGGCGCTGCGGGTGCCGTCGGCCAGTGGCGCGTCCGAGCGGGTCAGGCCATCCGCGCCGCCCTGCACCAGCAGCAGCGCCAGGCCCGCTTCGCCGCGCGCCGTCACGACCAGCCAGTCGGCTTGCGCGCCGTTATCGACCAGTGTCTTGCGGCCGCGGATGCGCCAGGTTGCGCCATCGCGTTCGGCGCGGGTGTCGGCTTGCAGCGGCGCGAAGCCGCGGTCGCTCTCGGTCCAGGCCAGCGCCAGGCTGGCCTGGCCGGCAATGGCGGCCTCCAGCGCCTGCGCCGCCGGCGAGCCCGCTGCTGCGCCGGCCAGCAAGGGCGCGGCCAGCACCGCGCTGGCCAATAGCGGCTCCGTGCAGAGCGCGGCGCCGGCGCCTTCCATCAGCAGCATGGTTTCCTGCGGTCCCAGGCCCAGGCCGCCGTCGTCCTGCGGCACGGTCAGCCCCAGCCAGCCCAGTTCGCCCATGGCCTGCCAGGCTGCGCGGTCGGTACTTTCGGGCTTGGCCAGTCGTTCCAGATGGCGGTCGAAGCCATACGCGGTCGAAAAGTAATCGAACACGCTGGCGCGGATCATCTCTTGTTCTTCGGAGAGGTTCAGGTTCATGGCGTGTCCTTGCTTATTTCTGGAATCGGCTCTTTGCGATCACGGTCTTCTGAATTTCGGAGCTGCCGCCATAGATCGTGGCCACGCGGTTGAACAGGTGGTCACCCAGCAGTCCGTGCGCCGTGGCGTCGCCGATGGGTGACTGGGTGTAGCGGCCGGTGTAGACCATGCCGTAGCGGCCAGCGAGGTCCAGCAGCAGTTCGGTCAGGGCCTGGCAGATCTCCGAGCCTTCGATCTTCAGCATGGAGGAATCCGCGACGTCGAATCCGGCTCCCGGGCGGTAGGCGGAGAGCGCGCGCAGTTCGGTCAGTTCGAGCGCGCGCAGGCGCGCCTCGATGTCGCACAGGCGCTGGCGGTAGATCGGGTTGTCGATGGGACGGCTGCCGTCAGCAAGCGGATGCGAGGCCAGGCGCTGCGCACGGGCCAACTGCATGCGCGAGCGGCCGACGCGGGCGATCATGGCGCGTTCATGGCCGAGCAGGAACTTGGCATAGGTCCAGCCTTCGCCTTCCTTGCCGACCAGGCCCGACTTCGGCACGCGGACGTCATTGAAGAAGACTTCGCAGATGCTGGCGCCTTCGTCGATGGTGCGGACCGGCCGAACCTCGATCCCCGGGGTCTTCATGTCCAGCAGCAGGAAGGAGATGCCTTGCTGCGGTTTGCCCGTGTCGCTGGTGCGGGCCAGGCAGAACATCATGTCGGCATGGCGCCCATGGGTGGTCCATGCCTTCTGGCCGTTGAGCAGGTAATGGTCGCCGCAATCGATTGCGCGCGTGCGCAGCGAGGCCAGGTCGGAGCCGGCGTTGGGTTCGGAAAAGCCTTGGCACCACCAGGTTTGCGAGCCGAGGATGGCGGGCAGGTATTGCGCTTTCTGTTCGTCCGAGCCGAAGGTGTATATCACCGGGCCCACCATGGCGATGCCGAAGGGAATGGTCTCGGGTGCGCATTGCAGCGCCAGCTCGTGCAGGAAGATGCGCTGCTTGCCCAGGCTCCAGCCGGTGCCGCCGTACTGCACGGGCCATGCCGGCGCGATCCAGCCCTGGCGGTGCAGATGCCGCTGCCAATCGACGTATTCCTGTTTCTCCAGTTTTTCGCCGTACAGCACTTTGCGGCGAACGCTTTCGGGCAGGTGGGTCTGCGCGAAGCTGCGGACTTCCTGGCGGAATTTCCGCTCTTCGGGCGTGACTTCAATATCCATGTTGATGATCGCTCTATGGGATGTCTTCAGATCGGCGAAATGGGGGCCGACGCCTTGATGTGGATGGGCACGTCTGGCAGGAATTCGGCCGCAACCTCATTGACGGTGCGGGGGATGTCGCGCAGGCGGGCGGCCACGTCCTGGCGCGTGCCGGCGATGGCCAGGCCCATCAGCCCGGTGTGGTCGCCGGCGCCGGGGTCGCTGACCAGCGCGAAGGAGAAAGAGGCGCGATTGGCGCTTTGCAGCCGGTGCGAGTACACGAAGCCGGCGTTGCGGGCGCGGTCGACGATGCCGAGGACCTGGCGCAGCGTCGTCACCGGGGATTTGTGCTCGGCGCGCGCCAGGCAGACACTGGCGATGGCGCAGACTTCGTCGTCGGGCAGCTGGGCCAGCAGCGCGTAGCCCAGGCCGGTGTCGATCAGCGGACGCACCACCCCGATGGGAACCTGGGTCTTGCGGTCCTTGGCGCCGTAGAGCACGTGAGCGTACTGGACATAGCGGCCGCTGCGCTGGCCCAGGATGACGCTTAGACCCAGCCGTTCGCCCAAGGCGCGCATGGCCAGGCGCAGGTTGCTGCGGGGCAGGGCCAGGTCATGCACCCAGCCTCCCAGCATGTTCAGCCGCAGGCTGGGCATGTAGGTGCCGTCGTCCGGGTTGTGGCACAGGTAGCCCATGCGCATCAGCGTCTGCACCAGCATCCAGGTGCTGGATTGCGGATAGCCGCTGGCGCGCACGATCTCCGCCAGCGTGACCGGGCGCCCCAGTTGCTCCAGCAGTTCGATCAGTTCGAGCACGCGCTGGGCCGACTTCACCGAGCGCTGGCCCAAGTCGCGCGTGCTGTCCTTGATGGACGCGTCCGGAAGTTCGAGCCGGCGGGAGGATCGGGACATGGTGTGCGCCCTCGGATTCAGTCGGTGCGGATGTTGGCCTTGTCCGCCAGTTCGGCCCAACGCTTCAGATCGGTCTGGAAGAACGTGGCGAAGGTGTCGGGATCGCTGCCCACGGGGTCCAGGTTCATGCCGACGAGCTTGGACTGGACCTCGGGCGCCTTGACCGCGTCGGCGATCTGCGCCGACATGGCCTGGACGATGGCGTCAGGCGTGCCTTTGGCCGCGAACAGACCGAACCAGGCGCCCAGGTTGAAGCCCTGGTAGCCGAGTTCCGTCATGGTGGGCGTCTGCGGCAAGGTGGCCATGCGCTTGTCGCCGGTGACGGCCAGTACGCGGATGCGATCCGAGTTCAGGTGCGGCAGCGCCGAGCCGATGTCGGGGAACGCGAAGGTGACCACGCCGCCCAGCAGGTCGGACATCATGGGCGCGGCGCCCTTGTACGGCACGTGCTGAGCGCTGGTCTTGGTTTCCTGGAGGAACTGCGCGCCCAGGAAGTGACCGGTGGAGCCGTTGCCATAGGATCCGTAGCTGTACTTCTGCGGCGCAGCGCGCAGCGCCTCGACCAGGCCCTTGACCGTATCCACGTCCACGCCGCCGCGGTTGACCACGAGCACGTTGGAAGAGCGGGCGACCAGCGACACCGGGATGAAATCGCGGTCCACTTGATATGGGATCTTCACGGTCGAGGTGGCCGGCAGCTGCGACATGGTGGTGAAGCCCAGCATGAAGGTATAGCCGTCGGCCGGCGCGCCCAGCACCGCGTTGCCGGCGATGACGCCCGAACCGCCCGCGCGGTTTTCGACCACGATGGGTTGCTTGAGCACGCCGCCGATGTGCTGCGCCAGCAGGCGAGCGACCGTGTCGGCCCCGCCGCCCGCGGCGCTGGGCACGATGAAGCGGATCGGCTTTTCGGGCCAGGGGTTTTCCGCCGCATGCGCCGGCAGGCTGCATACCGCGGCCAGCGCGGCAGCGGCTGCCATGAAGTGCCTTCGTGCTGCGAATGTCATGGTTGTCTCCTGTTGGTGGATATTCTGTTTTGGTGAGTCAGTTGCAGTGCGCGCGCGCCATGTCGACGACGGCCTTGCGGAGGATCTTTCCATTATCTGCCGCTGGCAGCCTGGAAAGCAGGATGATTTTCTGCGGGCGCTTGTAGGGCGC
>JALDYL010000339.1:0-4242 GCA_032153965.1 Achromobacter sp.
GCCTACCCGGCCGCGCCGCAACCGGTGGCCCAGCCCCTGCCGCGGCATTCGCACGCGGTCGGCGGGCTGGTGCCTTTTTCCACCGTGGACTGGCCCGGGCAACTGGCGGCGGTCGTGTTCATCGCGGGCTGCCCCTGGCGCTGCCACTACTGCCACAACGTCGAGCTGCAAACCCGTAGCGCCCGCTACGACTGGCGCGAGACCCGCGCCTTCCTGGAAACGCGCAAGGGCCTGCTCGACGCCATTGTGTTCTCCGGCGGCGAGCCCCTGAGCGAGCCGCGCCTGCCGCAGATGATCCGCGACGTCCGGCGCATGGGCTACCGCGTCGGCCTGCATACCGCCGGCATCTATCCCCTGCGCCTGGCCGACGTGCTGCGGCATCTGGACTGGGTCGGCCTGGACATCAAGGCCGACGCCCAGGGCTATGACGAGATCACCGGCCGGCGCGATTCGCAGCGTCCCGCGCAGGCATGCCTGGCCCAACTGCTTGCGGCCGACGTCGACTTCGAATGCCGCATCACCTGGCATCCGGACTGGCTGGATGAAACCCGGCTGCTGGCCCTGGCGCGCGAGCTGGCGCGCCGCGGCGTGCGGCGCTTTGCGGTACAGGGCGCGCGCCGCTCGCCCGATTCCCCGCCGGTGCGCGCGCTGGGCGCGCCAGCCCTGGCGCTGCTGATGCAATGGTTCGAGGAGTTCGCCTATCGCTGAGCCAGATGCCGCCGCATGGTCGCCAGAAAACGAGGAGATCCCACCGCGCCCACATTGCAGCGGAACCACGGCGATACCGCCGTGGGGTCCACGCTGAAGACGCGTCCCGGCGCCATGGTGACTTTCTCGGGTATCAAGTCCGCCGCCAGCGTAAGGGAATCGGTCACGCCCGGAAAGGACGACCACAGGTACAGCGAACTGGTCGGCCGGGTGTAGACCTCGGCGCCCAGCGCGTCCAGCGCCTGCAAGGCGTGGCCGGTGGCGGCCTCCAGCCGCTGGCGCAGCCTGACCAGATGCCGTTCGTAGTGCCCTTCGCGCAGCATCACGTCCACCATGCGTTCGCAGTATTCGGAACTGCTGACGTGCACCAACGCCTTCAGGTCGGCCAGATCGCTGGCCAGCGCCGCGTTGCAGGCAATGAAACCCACCCGCAGCGCGGCCGAGAAGGACTTGGAAAAACTGCCTATGTAGATCGTGCGTTCCAACTGATCCAGCGCCGACAGGCGCACGGCCGAGGTGGGCTTGAAATCAGCCAGGGGATCGTTCTCCACCACCATCAGGTTGTAGCGTTCGGATAGCTGCAGGACCTTGTAGGCCTTGGCCAGCGATATGTCCGAGCCGGTGGGGTTGTGCGCCAGCGACTGGGTGAAGAACAGGCGCGGCTTTTCGCGTTGCAGCAGCGCTTCCAGCGCGGCCACGTCGGGACCGTCCGCCAGGCGCGGCACGCCCAGCATGCGCGCGCCGGCCAGCTTCAGCTTGCCGAACAGCGGGTAGTAGCCGGGGTTGTCCACCAGCACGGCGGCGCCCGGCGGCACGAAATAGCGGATCACCAGGTCCATGGCCTCGTTCGCTCCGTGCGTCAGCACCAACTGCGGCGGCGCCGCGTTGATGCCCACGTCGCCCAGCTTGCGCACCAGGCTCTCGCGCAGCGGCGCATAGCCGAAGCGGCTGCCATAGCGGAACAAGGCGCCCAGTCCCGTGCGCACCACCTTCTGGTGATAGCGGTCCATGCGCATGTCCGCCAGCCATTCCACGGGCGGAAAGCCGTCCCCGACGGCCACGGCGTCGGGCTGGGTCTTGAGCTGTTCGCGCATCAGCCACACGATGTCCATGGCGCGGCTCAGTTGCCCGGGCTCCTCCTCCGTGGCCTTGCGCGCGGAATCCGTCTCCAGCACGAAGAAGCCCGAGCCCCGCCGCGGCTCCACCAACCCTTGCGCCACCAGCATTTCAAATGCCACCACCACCGTGTTCTTCGCATAGCGGTGCAACTGCGCCAGTTCGCGCAGGGACGGCAGCTTGTCGCCCGGCCGGTAGACGCCGTCGGCGATCTGCTGGCCGATCAACTTGGCCAGGCTTTCGGCGATAGGCGCGGCACGCTGTGGCCTGCCGCTGGTCTGTGCTGCTTCCAAGCGCGTTTTCCTGTTGGATGGGCTATCAGAATTGGTGCAGTGCAATGGTACTGTTTGCCCAAACTGTACCTCTCAATAGCGGTACAGTTTACCTAGAATCAGGCCACTTGATTCTTATACGGAGACACCTCATCGTGGCCGATTCACGCCTGCCCAACTTCCGCGCCCTGACCCCTGCACAACGCCTGACGGCCATCGCCGACGCCGCCGCGCTCACGCCCGAGGAACGCCAACTGCTCGCCAACCCGGGCGCGCTTGGCCTCGACCGCGCGGACGGCATGATCGAGAACGTCATCGGTTCGTTCGAGCTGCCGCTGGGCGTGGCCGGCAACTTCCAGGTCAATGGCCGTGACGTGCTGGTACCGATGGCCGTCGAAGAGCCCTCGGTGGTGGCGGCCGCGTCCTACATGGCCAAGCTGGCGCGCGAATGCGGCGGCTTTGAAACGTCCAGCACCCGCCCCTTGATGCGCGCGCAGGTGCAGGTGCTGGGCCTGACCGACCCGCACGGCGCGCGGCTGGCGCTGCTGCGCGAACGCGAACGCATCCTGACGCTGGCCAACAGCCGCGACAAGGTGCTGATCGAACTGGGCGGCGGCTGCCAGGACATCGAGGTCCATGTGTTCCCCGACACGCCGCGCGGCCCCATGATCGTGCTGCACCTGATCGTGGACGTGCGCGACGCCATGGGCGCCAATACGGTCAACACCATGGCCGAGGCCGTGGCGCCGCTGGTCGAACAGATCACCGGCGGCTCGGTGCGCCTGCGCATCCTGTCCAACCTGGCCGACCTGCGCCTGGCCCGCGCCCGCGTGCGCCTCACGCCCCAGGCGCTGGACACCAAGGAGCGCAGCGGCGCCGACATCATCGAGGGCGTGCTGGACGCCTACACCTTCGCCGCCGTCGATCCCTACCGCGCCGCCACCCACAACAAGGGCATCATGAATGGCATCGACCCCGTCATCGTCGCCACCGGCAACGACTGGCGCGCGGTCGAGGCCGGCGCCCACGCCTATGCCAGCCGCTCGGGCCGCTATACCTCGCTCACGCAATGGGAAAAGGATAATTCGGGCGCACTGGTGGGCACCATAGAGATGCCCATGCCCGTGGGCCTGGTGGGCGGAGCGACCAAGACCCATCCCCTGGCGCGCGTGGCGCTGAAGATCATGAACCTGCGCTCCGCCCAGGAACTGGGCGAAATCGCCGTGGCCGTGGGCCTGGCGCAGAATCTGGGCGCGTTGCGCGCGCTGGCCACCGAAGGCATCCAGCGCGGCCACATGGCCCTGCATGCCCGCAACATCGCCCTGGTGGCCGGCGCGACCGGCGCGGAGATCGATGCCGTCGCCAAGCGCATGGCGGCGGAAAAAGATGTCCGCACCGATCGCGCGCTGGCCTTGCTGGAGGAACTGCGCAACCCGCGATGAGCGTCCCCGCAAGGCCGCGCGGCCTTGCATGCAGCGACGGGAGCCCCGCACGGGCCCTGGACAACTACAGAGACGGCGGCCGGCCCCCGGGCGCCGCCCGACCACAAAGGAGAGAGACATGAAACCAAACACCCCGGCGCCTTCCTCGCGCCTGGCGGAAGTCTGGAGCGACACGGTGGACCTGCGCCAGCTCGCCTGGGCCATCGGCATCGGCATCGTCATCAGCGTGGCGGGCTTCCATGCCGCCAGCCGCTGGCTGCGCGGCATCGTGGCGTCGCCCGAATTGGCGCATGCCTACGCCATGCTGGCCGGGCTGGCCGGCTGCGTGCTGGCGGGCGTGATCTGCGCCCGCCTGTTCCCGCCCAAGCGCGAAGTCATCGAACACAGCGCCACCCATGATCCCGCCTGGCGCGCCGAAGTGCTGGCCGAACTGGCCGAGCAGCCGGGCGGCCTGGGTTCCCTGGCGGACCTGCCTGAACCCACCAAGCGCGAACTGAAGGAACTGGGCTTGTACGACCTGTTCGCCGAAGCCGCCGCCCAGCCGGCTCAGCCGCAATCCGCCGCCGCTGCGCCGGCCGGCGCAAGCAAGGAGGCGCTGGCATGAGCGATCCCATCCTGCTTGAACAGATCATGGTGGCCGCCGCGATGGGGCTGCTGGGCGCGGTGGTGTTCGCGGCCATCGGCCTGGTGTCCGGCACCGACGA
>JALDYL010000082.1:0-20505 GCA_032153965.1 Achromobacter sp.
GTCCGGAGCGAAGGCTCCGGACCGCAATCGTTGCCCCGCGCAGCGCGAGTCCCCGACGTGGCAGGCGTCTCAAGAACCAACGTCCGCCCCAAGAACCAGCCCCACCCCCAAGAAAACCAACATCAAGCCACCCGAGCCCCACCAATAGAAACCACACTCGCACTAAACCCCTTCAACAACTCCTCCCTCCGCAAAGCCGCCTTCGCCATCGTCGCTTCCTTCACATGCCCATACCCCCGGATCTCCTCGGGCAAGCTGGCCAACGCCACCGCTCGATCCAGATTCCCGCGATTCAATTTCGACAGGATCGCGCTCAAGGTCTCCCGGTACTCGCGGATCAGTTCGCGTTCGGCGCGGCGCTCGGCTGTATAGCCGAACAGGTCCAGCTTCGACCCGCGCAGCTTCCGCATCCGCGCCAACCAACCGAACACCCGCAACATCCCCGGTCCATAGCTGCGCTTGATCAGATGGCCATCCTTGTCCTTGCGCGCAAACAACGGCGGCGCCAGGTGGAAGTGCAGCTTCCAGTCGCCTTCGAACTGCGCCTCCACGCGCTTGAGGAACTCGCCGTCCGAGTACAGCCGCGCCACCTCGTACTCGTCCTTGTAGGCCATCAGCTTGAAGTAATAGCGCGCCACCGCCAGCGCCAGTCGGTTGGTGCCCGTGGCCTCGCGTTCGGCGCGCGCAACCTTGTCCACCAGTTCGGTGTATTGCCGGGCGTAGGCCTGGTTCTGGTAGTCGGTCAGGAACGCCTTGCGCACCGACACCAGCCGCTCCAGTTCTCCGGTAGGCTTCTTCAATTCCACGACAGGACTTGCCGCGCGCGGGCGCTTGAGTTCGATGATGCCCTCGGGCTGCGATGGCGCGCCGTTGGCGATCAGGCGCTTCACGTCCGCCAGGTCGTGCGCGGCGCGGCGGCCCCAGGCGAAGGCAGTGAGGTTGTTCTGCACCTGCTGGCCGTTCAGTTCGATGGCGCGCAAGAGCGCGTCCTGCGACAGCGGAATCCAGCCCTTCTGGTAGGCGTAGCCCATCATCAGCGGATTGGAATAGATCGCGTCGCCCAGCAGGCCCACGGCCAGCGCGGCAGCGTCGACGGTGGCCAGGTGTTCCTTGCCGCAAGCGGCCGCCAGGTCGGCGGTCAGGTTGGCGCCCGGCAGCGTCCAGTCCGGATTGCTGACGAAGGCCGCGGTCGGCGCGGTGTCGCTGTTTAGCAGGACGCGCGAGCGGTCCGGATTCAGCCGCGCCATGGATTCCGCGCTGGTGGCCACGACCAGGTCGCCGGCCATCAGCAGGTCGGCCTCGCCCATGGCGACCCGCGTGTTCAGCAGGCGGTCCGGCGTCTGCGCCAGCACCACGTGCGAATACACCGCGCCGCCCTTCTGCGCCAGGCCCGCCATGTCCAGCACCGAACAGCCCTTGCCTTCCAGGTGCGCTGCCATGCCCAACAGCTGGCCGATGGTGACCACCCCCGTGCCGCCCACGCCGGCGATGAAGACGCCGTAGGGCTGGTGCAGTTCGCGCGCGGTCGGATGCGGCACATCGTCGTCGATGGCGCCGTCCTGCGCCAGCGCGCCCGGCTTCTTGAGCTTGCCGCCTTCCACCGTCACGAAGCTGGGGCAAAAGCCCTTCAGACAGGAAAAATCCTTGTTGCAGCTGGACTGGTTGATCTTGCGCTTGCGGCCGAACTCGGTGTCCAGGGGTTCCACCGACAGGCAGTGCGATTTCTGCGAACAGTCGCCACAGCCTTCACACACGCGTTCGTTGATGAGCACGCGGCGGGCCGGGTCCGGGTAGGCATTGCGCTTGCGGCGGCGCCGCTTCTCGGTGGCGCAGGTCTGGTCATAGATCAGCACCGATACCGCGGGATGCTCGCGCAGTTCGCGCATCACGGCGTCCAGCTCGTCACGGTGCCTGACCGGCACGCCCGGCGCCAGCCCTTCGATGCGTTTGTACTTGTCGGGATCGTCCGTGACCACGATGATCTTCTTGACGCCCTCGGCTTCCATCTGGCGGCTGATCATCGGCACGCTCAAGGGGCCGTCCACCGGCTGCCCGCCCGTCATCGCCACCGCATCGTTGAACAGGATTTTGTAGGTGATCGGCACCTTGGCTGCCACCGCCGCGCGTATCGCCAAGAGGCCCGAGTGGAAGTAGGTGCCGTCGCCCAGGTTGGCGAACACATGCTTTTCCTCGGTGAACGGCGCCTGCCCCACCCAGGGCACGCCCTCGCCGCCCATCTGCGTGTAGACGTCGGTGCTGCGGTCCATCCACCGGACCATGTAGTGGCAGCCTATGCCGGCCATCCCGCGCGAGCCTTCCGGCAGGCGGGTCGAGGTATTGTGCGGGCAGCCCGAACAGAACCAGGGCTTGCGCTCTTCGACCACGCGTGGACGCGCCAACACCTGTTCGCGGCCCTTGATGAAGGCCAGGCGCGCCTCGATGCCGGCGCGCACGTCCTCGGGCAGGTCGAAGCGCAGCAGGCGCGCGGCGATGGCGCGCGCGACCATGGCGGGCGAGAACTCGTAGTGCGCCGGCAGCAGCCAGTTGCCTTGCGGCACCGACCATTCGCCGCCGTCCTTGTCGTCGAACTTGCCGACCACGCGCGGAATCTTCTTGCCGCTGCCGATCCAGCTGAACAGTTCCTCCTTCAGCTGGTACTCCAGCACCTGGCGCTTTTCCTCGACCACCAGGATCTCGTCCAGGCCTTCGGCGAAGCGCTGCATGCCGGTGGATTCCAGCGGCCAGACCATGCCGACTTTGAACAGGCGCAGGCCGATGCGCTGGCACACGGCCTCGGACAGCCCCAGGTCGGACAAGGCCTGGCGCGTGTCCAGGTAGGCCTTGCCCGAGGTCATGATGCCAAAGCGCGCATCGCGCTGCGGCACCTGCCAGAGTTCGCGGTTGAGCTGGTTGGCGCGCGCGTAGGCCAATGCGGCATAGAGCTTGTAGTCCAGCAGGCGGGCCTCCTGCTGCAGCGGCGTGTCGGGCAGCCGGATGTTCAGGCCGTCGGCCGGCAGCTGGAAGTCCTGCGGCAGCAGGATCTGCACGCGGTGCGGATCCACGTCCACCGACGCCGAGACTTCGACGATATCGGTGATGCACTTCATGCCCACCCAGACGCCCGCGTAGCGGCTCATCGCCCAGCCATGCAGCCCGTAGTCCAGCACTTCCTGCACGCTGGAAGGAAACAGCGCCGGAATCATGCAGGCCTTGAGGATGTGGTCGCTTTGGTGCGGCAAGGTCGAGGACTTGGCGGGGTGGTCGTCCCCCGCCACCACCAGCACGCCGCCGTGGCGCGAGGTGCCGGCGGCGTTGGCGTGCTTGAAAACGTCGCCGCAGCGGTCCACGCCGGGCCCCTTGCCGTACCACATGCCGAAGACGCCGTCGTACTTGGCGCCCGGAAACAGGTTGACCTGCTGCGAGCCCCACACCGCGGTGGCGGCCAGGTCTTCGTTGATGCCGGGTTGGAACTCGACGTGATGGGCCTTCAGGTACTTGGCCGCCTTCCACATGTTCTGGTCCACGCCGCCCAGCGGAGAGCCGCGGTAGCCGGACACGAAGCCCGCCGTGTTCAGGCCGGCGCGCGCATCGCGCACGCGCTGCATCATGGGCAGGCGGACCAGGGCGTGAATGCCGCTCATCCAGGCGCGCCCGGATTCCAGGATGTACTTGTCGTCCAGCTGGACGGATTCAAGCGCGGCACGCAAGGCAGGCGAAGCAGGAGCGTTCATGTCGACTCCAAGGGATCCAGGAACCCCGGCCGGCTACGCGCGACACCCTCTTGAAGCGCACGCGGGCGAGCAAGGGACGTGAATGGCGGGCGCTGGCGCGCTTCTGTTTCCACTGGTTGTAACCGGTCGCCCCACCCCCGGCAATAGGGCGATGCGATAATTGCCGCCATGGACTTCGCCCCTCGTATCGTCGACTGGCAGCGCCGTCACGGCCGCCACGATCTCCCCTGGCAAAACACCCGGGATCCCTACCGCATCTGGCTCTCCGAGATCATGCTGCAGCAGACGCAGGTGGCGACGGTCATCCCCTATTACGAACGCTTCCTGCAACGCTTCCCGGACGTGGCCGCGCTGGCCGCGGCCGCGCAGGAAGACGTGATGCCCTACTGGGCCGGACTGGGCTACTACGCGCGCGCGCGCAACCTGCACCGCTGCGCGCAGGAGATCGCGCGCGACTGGGGCGGACGCTTCCCGCCCACGGCCGAAGCCATCGCCACCCTGCCCGGCATCGGCCGCTCCACCGCGGCCGCCATCGCCGCGTTCGCCTACGGGGAACGCTCGCCCATCCTGGACGGCAACGTCAAGCGCGTGTTCACGCGGCAGTTCGGCATCGCCGGGGATCCCACCAAGCGCGAAGTCGAACAGAAGCTATGGACCTTGGCGGATGCGCAGGTCGAAGCCGCGCCCGGCCTGGACATGGCCGCCTACACGCAGGGACTGATGGACCTGGGCGCCACGCTATGCACGCGCGGCAAGCCTGCCTGCGAGTCCTGCCCCGTGGCGGACAGCTGCGTGGCCAAGCGCGAAGGCCGCCAGGCTGAACTGCCCACGCCGAAGGCGCGCAAGGCGATCCCTGAACGCGAGACCTGTATGCTGGTCCTGCGGCACGAAGGCGCCTTCCTGCTGCAGCAACGGCCCGAACCCGGCATCTGGGGCGGACTGTGGAGCCTGCCCGAGTTCGACGTGTCGCAAGACCCCGACAGCGCTTCGCGCGCGCTGGGCCTGGAGCCCGAACAGCGCTTCGAACTGGCCGCCTTTGCCCACACCTTCACGCACTACCGCCTGCACATCCGGCCCTGGCTGGTGCCCGTGCACGCGGCCGGGATGCGCGAATCCGCAAGACCCGAGCGCTGGGTGCCGGCGCATGAACTGGCGTCGGTGGCGCTGCCGGCGCCGGTGAAGAAGCTGCTGCAGGGGCTGGTCGAAGCGGGGATGCAGGACAGCTTGTTCAAGGGTTGATGCCTGGGGCCTACGCGCCCCCGCCCAACAGCATCACCAGCTTCAAATCCGGATGCGTCGCCAGCCGGAACGTAATCTGCTGATAGGCCAGCTTGCCGCGGACCGGATGCTGGAATTCGCGCAAGCCGCCTTCGCGCTCCACCACCGCGTGGCGCGTCCACCAGTGGGCGAACACCGGGCTTTGCCGGTTCAGGCTGTCCAAGAGCGCCAGCACGGCCGGCTCGTCCAGGTGCGCGCCCGCGTCGGCGCGGAATTCCGCCACCACGCGGCGGGCGCGCTGGTCCCAGTCCACCACCAGCTCGCGCGCGGCGGGGTCCAGGAAGATGTAGCGCAGCAGATTGGGTTCGGCGTCGCGCGCCGGCCAGTTGTCGAACAGGTCGCGCAACGGCTCGTTGTACGCCAGCACGTTCCAGGCTCGGTCCAGCACGTAGGCCGGAGCATTGATCGCGTTCACGCATTCCTGCAAGGGGCCAGGCGCGCCCGCATCGTCGCGGCCGTGCTGAGGATCGGCACAGTCGGCCAGGTCGAACAGATAGGCGCGTTCGGCGCGGGCCAGTTGCAGCACGCCCGCGATGCGCGACCAGACCGAAGGCGATACCGACACTTCCCGTCCCTGCTCGATCCAGGTGTACCAGGTGACGCTGATGCCGCAAAGCTGGGCGACTTCCTCGCGCCGCAGCCCTGGGGTGCGGCGGCGCATGCCGTCGGGCAGGCCGGCCATCTGGGGCGTGATGCGGGAGCGGGCGCTGCGCACGAATTCGCCCAGCGCCTGACGGCGCAGGGGGGATCCTTCATGGCCGGCGGCGGCGATCTGGGGGGAAGTAGTCATACCAGGATGAGCAATGGACTTGTACGTGTATGGGTAGCCGCCTATCTTAGCGCCTGGGCCGCCGCTTCCCAACGCTTTCCGCCCCCCGTGCCGGCCCCAGCCACCCAAGGATTCCCATGACCGCCAGTACCCATGACGCCGCCGTCGACCGCCAATTCAGCCCGCGCGCGACCGCCTATCTGACCAGCGCCGTACACGCCCAGGGCGAAGATCTGCTGCAGATGGCCGGCATCGCCGCGCAGCAGCCAGAAGCCCGGCTGTTGGACCTGGGCTGTGGCGGCGGCCACGTGAGCTTTCACGTGGCGCCGCAGGTCAAACACGTCACCGCCTACGACCTGTCGCAGCAAATGCTGGACGTGGTCGCCGGCGAGGCCGCCAAGCGCGGACTGGCCAATCTGGCCACCCGGCAGGGCAAGGCCGAGTACCTGCCCTTCGCCGACGGCGAGTTCGACCTGGTGATGTCGCGCTATTCCACCCACCACTGGCAAGACGCCGGGCGTGGCCTGCGCGAAGCCTTTCGCGTCCTGAAGCCGGGCGGCATCGCCGTGTTCGCCGACGTGGTGTCGCCGGGCGAGCCGCTCCTGGACACCTGGCTGCAGACCATCGAAGTGCTGCGCGACACCTCGCACGTGCGCGACTACTCGGTCGCCGAGTGGACCCGCATGCTGACCGAGGCCGGCTTCACCCTGCAGGGCCTGACGCCGCGCCGCCTGCCGCTGGAGTTCCAGTCCTGGGTCACGCGCATGCGCACCCCGGACGCGCTGGTGGCGGCGCTGCGCCACATGTTCGGCATTGCGCCGGACGTGGTGCGCGCGCACTTCGAGGTGCAGGACGATGCATCCTTCACCAGCGACACGGCGACCATCGTGGTGAGGAAGCCGGGCTGACGCTCGACAGCGTCCGCTTCGACCTGTATAGGTATGGGTTCGACAGAACCCGCACAGGTAAGGAAGCGCCATGTCCGATACGTCCAAGCAGCCCTTGTCCGCCGCGTCCGCGGCGGACCTGACCGTCACCGAGGCCGCGGCGCTGATCCGGCAAGGCCGCCTTACCAGCCTCGCGCTGACCCAAGCCTGCCTGGAACGCATCGCGGCCCGCCAGGATCTCAACGCCTTCATCACCGTGGACCGCGAGGGCGCACTGGCCCAGGCCCGGGCCCGCGACGCGGCACGTGGCCAGGAAGACCAGGCCGCGCTGCCGCTGGCCGGCGTGCCCATCGCCATCAAGGACAACATCCACGTGGCCGGCCTGCCCAACACGGCGGGCACGCCTGCCTTGAAGAATTTCCGTCCGGCCGAGGACGCGCCGGTGGTGCGCCGCCTGCGCGAGGCGGGCGCTGTCATCGTGGGCAAGACCAATATGCACGAACTGGCGTTCGGCGTGTCGGGCTACAACACCGCCTTCCCGGGCGCCCAGGGCGAGGGCACGCGCAACGCCTACGACGCCCGCCTGATCGCCGGCGGCTCGTCCTCGGGCAGCGGCGCGGCGGTTGGCGCGCGCCTGACGCCGGCCGCATTGGGCACCGACACGGGCGCCTCGGTACGCCTGCCGGCGGCGGTGAACGGCGCGGTGGGCTTTCGCCCTTCGGTGGGCCGTTACGACGGCGCGGGCATCACGCCGATCTCGCATACTCGCGACACGCCTGGACCCATCGCCAACAGCATGGACGACATCGTGCTGCTGGACGCGGTGCTGACGGGCGACCGCCAGCCCTTGTCCGCCCTGCCGCTTGCCGGCATGCGCCTGGGCCTGTGCGACTACTTCTGGCAGGACCTGGATCCGCAGGTACAGGCCGTCATGGACGCCGCGCTGGCCAAGCTGCGCGCGGCCGGCGTGCAACTGGTGGAGCTGGACATGCCGGGATTGGAAGCCAGCAACGCCGCGGTCGGCATGCCGGTCTGCCTGTACGAACAGAAGGGCGACCTGACGGACTATCTCAACCGCTACGGCACCGGCCTCAGCTTCGAACAGGTGGTGGCGCAGATCTCCAGCCCGGACGTCAAAGGAATTTTCGACGGCCTGATCGTACCGGGCGTGCTGCCCCTGCCTTCGGGCGAGGCGCTGCCGCTGCAACCGCTTTATGAGCGCGCCATGGCGACGCACCGCGACGAGCTCATCGGCGTGTACCGTCGCGCGTTCCAGGACCATGCGCTGGACGGCCTGCTATTTCCCACCGTGCCGATCCAGCCGATGGCCGCCACGCCCGAGGCCAGCAGCTTCGAGAGCTTCGGCCGCCTGGCGCGCAACGTCGACCCCGGCAGCAATGCCGGTTTGCCGGGGCTGAGCCTGCCCGCCGGCTTGTCCGCGGACGGGCTGCCGGTGGGATTGGAGGTCGACGGCTTGCCGGGCGCGGACCGCAAGGTGCTGGCGGTCGGGCTGGCGCTGGAAAGCGTGCTCGGGCGTTTGCAGGGGCCGGGACGTTCCGGCGGCTGAGAGGCGCTGCATGCCAAAAAAAAATCGCCAGCCGCTTCAAGGGCTGGCGATTTTTCCTGGCGGGATGGCGGACTACGCCGGCACTAGCCTTTCAGGCAGGTGCTCATGAAGGTCTTGCGCTTGTCGCCGGTCAGTTGCTGCGAGGTGGCCTTGGCGTTGCAGTCCTTCATCTTCTGCTGCTGCGGCGTGAGTTCCTTGGCGGGCGCGGCGGTTTCGCCTTTCAGGCAGCTGCTCATGTAGGTCTTGCGGTCGTCGCCCTTCTTGCCTTCCGCGGACTTGTTGCAGTCGGCCATGCGCTGCTGCTGCGGCGTGGGCGTCTTGGCGGTGGCGGGAGCTGCGGGCGTCTGGGCAAGGGCTGCGCCGGCGAAACAAGCGGTCAACAGAAAGGCCGAAGCCAACTGGCTGGTACGGGAAAGCATGGGTTCCTCCCTTGGCGCCCGCGCGCCTGGATTCAGTCGCAAAGGCGGGCCGCACGATCCGCCGGCCCAATCGCCGGCCCGGTCATGATCGAACAAACCCGAACCCTGCGCAAGAGTGCGGAAAGTCAAGAATCGCCAAGGCCTTACATGCCCCTGAAACCGCGCGCATCATCGCCCTTGGGCGCGCCATCCACGCAGGCGAATTTGCGACCAATCCAAGCACCCTGTT
This sequence comes from Achromobacter sp., assembly GCA_032153965.1. GTDB lineage: Bacteria > Pseudomonadota > Gammaproteobacteria > Burkholderiales > Burkholderiaceae_B > Achromobacter. The sequence goes on from JALDYL010000082.1 coordinate 8,881, forward strand.
ACCCATTCATCCCTTTGCCCCGTTGTGTACAGGACGGGAAAGGTGTGAGATAAGCATGCCCCCGGCCGTAGAGGAGGCAATGACCGCCCAGCGGACCCAAATAGCGTCCGACTCCGCGGCTGCACAGGAGACCATGATGAGACTTGCCTTTGCTTCGTTCGCGCTGCTTGCCGGCCTGTCCGGCGCCGCCGGCGCGCAGAGCCTGGTCTACGGCGTCACGCTGGGCAACGTCCAGGCCGTGCGCGACGTCAACCAGAACGTGTCGGCCATCACCGGCCTGCTGTCCAACCAGTCCGCGCGCCACATCAACAGCGCCATGCTGACCTTCGTGCTGTACGACGCGCAGGACCGCGAAATCGGCCGGGTGCGCGACGACGTCGTCGGCCCGCTGGCCCCCGGCCAGATCAAGCAGATCCGGGCCGTCACGCCGCTGCAGTTCACCCGCGTCACCGCGCTGGGCGTCGACGCCCGCTAGGCGCCCGCCGCGGCCTGCCCGCCGAAAAAACCCTGATTACTTCAGGGTTTAGACAGCATGGCGCAAGCTCAAGTATGGGAAAATTCGGTTTGTCGACTCAATAAAAGGGGCTTCCACACGAAGCCCCTTGTTGCGTGCGCCGACACGCCAGCACGCCTGGCTCCAGCTACGAGGAAGAAAAGATCATGTTTCCAAAAAGACTCACCGAAGGCTATCAATCTTTCCTGGGGGGCCGTTTCCCTTCGGAAAGCAGCCGATACCAAAAGCTGGCCGAATCGGGACAAAACCCGGAAATCCTGATCATCGGGTGCTGCGATTCGCGCGTCTCGCCTGAAGTCATCTTCGACGCCGGCCCCGGCGAGATGTTCGTCGTGCGCAACGTCGCGAATCTGGTCCCGCCCTGTGACCCTGACTCGGAATCCTCGTACCACGGCACCAGCGCCGCGATCGAATTCGCGGTCAACGGCCTGAACGTCAAGCACATCGTGGTGCTGGGCCACGCTTCCTGCGGCGGCATCCGCTCCTTCTTCGACGACGCCAAGCCCCTGAGCAAGGGCGATTTCATCGGCAAGTGGATGTCGCAGATCGAACCCGTGGCCGAACGCCTGGGCCCCGGCACCGGCGACCGCCAGGCCAACCTGAAGCGCCTGGAACTGGCCGTGGTCGAGCACAGCCTGAACAACCTGATGACCTTCCCGTCCATCCGCCGCCGCGTCGAAAAGGGCGAGCTGGAACTGCACGGCACCTACTTCGGCGTGGCCACCGGCCTGCTGTACCTGCGCGACCCCGCCACCGGCGAATTCAAGCCCTGCCTCGAGGCGCCTGCGGCCGCCGCCTGAGGCCGGGCCGCGGGCGTGCCTTACACCCGGTACGCCTGCGCCAGCCTTTCGTAGTTGTTCTTCAGGATGATGCCCGCGTAATACACGTGTTCGCGCATCAGATCCTCGGCCCGCGCGCCGTCGCGGGCGATGATCGCATTGACGATGCGGTGATGGTCGTCATGCGATCTCAGGATGATCCCGTGGTCTTCCCACAGGATAATCCGGTCCGAGGCGTAGGGGATGGCCTGCGCCTGCGTCGCAAAGCGCCGCACCCAGGGATTGCCCGCCGCTTCCAGGATGCCGTTGTGCAAGGTGATGTTCACCTGCTGGTACGGCAGATGGTCCTCGGCAAGCAAGACGCCCTTGCCCAGGATGCGATCCCCTTCGTCCAGGCAATTCTTCAGCACCGCCACGGCATCGTTCGATAGCCCACGCAGGGCCGCCTGGCGGCAGGCCAGCCCTTCCAGCGCCGCGCGCACCTCATAGGCCGCCACGATTTCACCGATGTCATAGGCGCGCACCGTGTAGCCGCGCTTGGGCAGATGTTCCAGCAAGCCCTCGTTGCCCAGCGTCGCCAGCGCCGCGCGCACCGGCGTGCGCGACACCCCCAGTTTCTCCGCCAACGGGATTTCTTCCAGGCGGGCGCCCGGGCTGAACTTGCCGTGCAGCACCCAGTCCCGCAGCGTGTCGGTAACGTGTTGAGATAGCGTGTCCATAGCCACATTGTATACATGAAGAATACATAGGGTGCCAGATGCCTGGTTGAATTTCGAAGCATCTCCGTAAAACACGATGTAAATCAAACAGAACTCCGGGTAAGCCCCTATACCTGCCACCCATTCATGTATACATAATCGCAAAAAATTCAAACCAGCGGCCATGTTCCACCCTAGGCGGACGGCACGCTACCAGGAGACAGCATGTCCAATGTATCCACGCCGGCCGGCACGGGCCCGGCCCCCCGTCTTGCGCTTGTCACGGGCGGCGGCGGCGGCATAGGCGCCCGCGTCTGCCATGAACTGGCCCGCGCCGGATTCCGCGTCGTGGTCTCGGACGTGGACGCCGGGCGCGCCCGCCGCGTGGCCGAAGAGCTGGGCGCGCCGCATGCCTCGCACGCCTTCGACGTCAGCGACGAGAACTCGGTCGAGAACGCGTTCGAGCAGATCGAAGCGCAGCACGGCCCCATCGCCGTGCTCGTCAGCGCCGCCGGGCTGCTGCTGTTCCAGGAAAACGGCGAACGCCCGCTCATCAAGGACACCACGCTGGACATCTGGGAACGCAGCTTCGCCGTCAACGCCCGCGGCGTGTTCCTGTGCGGCCGCGCCTACCTGCGCCGGCGCGAGGCCGCGCCGCTGGCGCACGGCCGCATCGTCACGTTCACCTCCGTCGCGGCGCAGCTGGGCGGCTACCGTTCCAGCGCCTCGTATATCGCCGCCAAATCCGCGGTGCTGGGCCTGACCAAGGCCATGGCGCGCGAATCCGCGCACCTGGGCGTCACGGTCAACGGCATCGCGCCGGGCCTCATCGACACCGACATGCTGCGCAGCACCGTCACCAGCAGCGGCGCGCTGGCCGCGGCCGCGCAAGCCATTCCGCTGGGCCGCATCGGCACCGCGGACGAGGTGGCCGCCGCCGTGCGCTTCCTGACATCCGAGGAAGCCGGCTACATCACCGGCAGCGTCATCGACGTCAACGGCGGCTACCGCATGCAGTAAGGCATTCCGGCGGCCAGGCCGGCAACGCAGCAAAGCGCCACACATAAACAAAGGCGCGCACCAAAGAAAACGGGAGACAAAGATGAAGAAAAGCAGTCGCTACGCAGCCGCCGCCGCGCTATGCGCATGGGCGCTGAGCACGGGCGCGCAGGCGCAGCAGGAGCCGGGCATCACCGACAAGACCATCAAGATCGGCCTCTTCGCGCCCTTGTCCGGCAGCGGCATGGCGTATGGCTTTGACGTGCTGAACGCCGCCAAGATGTGGTACGCCAAGGTCAACAAGGAAGGCGGCGTGCACGGCCGGCAGATCGAGCTGGTGATCGAGGACGACCGCTGCAACGCCAATGACCTGGTCGCCGCGGTGAAGAAGCTGAACGAGCAGGACAAGGTGTTCCTGCTGAACGGGGGCTCCTGCTCCGCTGCGGTGGTGGCTTCGCGCGAATACATCGAACGCGAGAAGGTGCCGCTGGTCATGCTCAACGCCTCGGGCGACGGCGCGCTCTATCCGCCGTCCAAGTACATCTATGGCGCCTTCTCCATCTCCCAGCACGCCGTGGGCGGCTCGATGGTGCAGTTCGCCGCGGAACAGCTCAAGGCCAAGAAGATCGGCTACATCAACCATGACGACGCCTACGGCGGCTGGAACCTGGAGGCCGCGCAGGCCCAGGTCAAGCAGTTGGGCGACGCCACGCTGCAAGTCCAGTCGGTGAACCCGAACATCACCGACGTCACCGCGCCCATGCTGAAGATCCGCGCGGCCAACGCCGACGCGCTGCTGCTGACCACCTATGCCCGCCCCGCCGCGCTCATCATCAAGAAGGCGCAGGAACTGGGCTGGAACAAGCCCATTGTGCTGGCGGTGAACGGCACGGCCGACCTGAAGCAGCTGGTGGAGAACGTGGGCAACAAGGACGCCTTCAAGAACGTCTACATCCAGGAAGTGCTGTCCGACGTCCCGGGCGGCTCCAAGCTGACCTGGGTGTACGACATGTACAAGCAGGCCTACCCCGACCTGGCCGCCAAGCCGGGCCATCCGCAGACCTACATGCCCTATGGGCTGCCGCCGGCGATGGCGGTGGTCAACGCGCTGAAGGCCGCCGGCCCCCAGCCGACCCGCGAAAAGGTGCTGCAGGCGCTGGAAACCATGAAGTTCGACTCCGGCGTCATGGCCGGTCCGATCGAGTTCGGCCCGAACGACCGAGCCGCCCAGGAGTCCGCCATCTACATCAAGTTCGACGGCACCAACATGTCGCTCGTGCCCGGCGCCTTCAAGAGCGTCTGGCAGTACCAGAAGTAAACCAGCGGCCCGCCATGGGCCTGGCCCGCGCGCTGGCGCAGCAGCGTGCGGGCTGCCGGAGAACATCATGAGCTTTGCCGATATCTGGCTGTTCCTGCAGCAGGGGGTGCTGTCGGGACTGGTGACGGGCAGCGTGTACGCGCTGCTGGCGGTCGCCGTAGTCATCATTTTCAAGACCACCGACGTGCCCAATTTCGCCCAGGGCGAAATCTTCATGGTCGGCGGCTACATCGCCCTGTTCCTCACCCTGGTGATGGGCTGGCCCTACCTCGTCGTCATTCCCATCACGCTCGCCGCCGTGGCCGTCCTGTCGGGCCTGTTCCAGCGCGTCGTCATGGAGCGCGTCATCGCCTCCAAGGGCGTGGGGGTGCAGATGGTGATCGCCACGCTGGGCCTGGCCTATGCGCTGAAAGGCCTGGTGCGCCAGACCGGCCTGGGCGACACGCCGCGCTCGCTGCCGCCGCTGGCCTCGACCGACGCCATCGTCATCGGCGATGCCGTGCTGACCCAGCTGGACCTGGTGATCTTCGCGGTCGCGGTAGTAGTGATGCTGCTGCTCTTCTGCATGTTCAGCTACACCCGAGTCGGACGCGCCATGCGCGCGGTGGGCATGAATCCCAAGGCCGCCCGGCTGGTGGGCGTGAACCTGACCCGCATCCGCATGCTGGTTTGGGCGCTGGCCGGACTGATCTCCGCGATAGCTGCGCTGCTGATCACGCCCAAGATCCTGATCACCCCCGACATCGGCCACATCGCCATCCTGGCCTATGCCGCGGCCATCGTCGGCGGCATCACCAGCCTGCCCGGCGCGGTGGTGGGCGGCTTCGTGATCGGCGTGGCCGAGAACCTGGTGGGGCTGTTCATTTCGACCAATGCCATCGTGGTCGCGCCTTTCGTGGCCATCATGGTCGTGCTGCTGCTGCGTCCGCAAGGGCTCCTGGGCGGCAAACTGCAGGTGAAGAAAGTATGAGCAAGAAAATCGACCAAGCGCTGCTGGCGCTGATGGCCGTGGTGCTGGCGGTCCTGCCCTTCGCGGCCAGCGGCTATGTCATCTATGTGGTGAACCTGCTGATGGTGTTCGTGGTGCTGGCGCTGGGCCTGCACCTGGTCATCGGCGAAACCGGGCAGTTCGCGCTGTCGCACGCCGCCTTCTACGGCGTGGGCATCTATACCGCCGGCCTCATCAACAACCTGTGGCATCCGCCCTTCTTCATTTCCATCGTCGCGGGCGGGCTGCTGGCCGCCGCGCTGGGCTACGTGATCGGCGCGCTGGCGCTGCGCATGCGCGACATCTACCTGGCGCTGTCCACCTTCGCCTTCGGCGAGGCGATGCAGTGGGTGTTCCTGAACTGGCAAGCGGTCACCAACGGCTCGAACGGCTTTCGGATCTCGCCGGCCACGCTGTTCGGCTACGAACTGGTGTCGGACGCAAAGGCCTATCCCTTCGTGGTGCTGATCGCCGCGCTGCTGCTGTGGGCCACCATCGCCCTGTCGCGCTCGCAGCTGGGCTCCGCGTTCCGCGCGGTGCGGGAGAGCGACGTGGCGGCCCAGGCCATGGGCGTGAACGTCAACGCCATCAAACGCACGGCTTTCACGCTGTCCGCCGCCTATGCCGGCATCGCGGGCGGCATGTACACGACCTTCGCGTCCTTCATCCACCCGGAAAGCCTGGGCTTCCAGACCACCATCCTGGTCCTGACGATGGTGGTGGTCGGCGGCATCGGCTCGGTGCGCGGCGCCATCGCGGGCGCCCTGGCCTTCGGGCTGATCTCCGAGCTGCTGCGCCAGGCGCTGTCGTTCCAGGAAATCATCTACGGCGTCATCCTCATGGGCTTCATGATGTTCGCGCCCAAGGGCCTGTTTGCGGGCCGCGGCGCGCGCGCACGGGCTCCGGCGCCTGCGGCGCCCTTGCCTTCTGGATCGCGCCAGGCCGCGGCCAAACCGACCCAAAGGAGCGCGGCATGAGCAGCCATCCCTATCTGGACGTACAGGGCCTGACCGTGAAGTTCGGCGGCCTGACCGCCATCAACGGCCTGTCCATGCAGGTCGAACGCGGCCGTATCCATGCATTGATCGGCCCCAACGGCGCGGGCAAATCCACCACCTTCAACTGCATTTCGCGCTATTACCGTCCCAGCAGCGGCAGCATCCGCTTCGACGGCGCCGACATCACCCGCAAGAAGCCGCATGAAATGGCGGCGCTGGGCGTGGCCCGCACCTTCCAGAACCTGGAGCTGTTCGGCGCGCTGAGCGTGCGCGAAAACGCCCTGCTGGGCACCTACGCGCAGGGCGCCGACAGCGCCGGCAAGCTGCTGCGCCCCGCTGCCGCGCAGACGCGCGAGCGGGTCGAACACCTGCTGGAACGCGTCGGACTGGCCGACTTCCTGGACACGCCGGCGTGCAGCCTGGACTTCGGCCGCCAGAAGATGCTGGAGCTGGCGCGCGCCCTGGCCATATCCCCCAAGCTGCTGTTGCTGGACGAACCCGCGGCCGGCCTGCGCAACCGCGAAATCGAAACGCTGGACCGCCTGCTGACCGAACTCTGCGAGCGCGACGGCATCACGGTGCTGCTGGTGGAGCACGTCATGCAGTTGGTGATGTCGATCTCGCATCGCATCACTGTCATGTCCTTCGGCGAGAAGATCGCCGAAGGCACGCCCGCCGAGGTGCGCAGCAACCCGCGGGTGATCGAAGCCTATCTGGGCAAGGGAGCGGCCGGTGGCTGAGTATCTGCTTGAAGTCGACGCGGTATCGGCCGCCTACGGCAATATCCGCGCCCTGCAGGACGTATCGCTGAAGGTGCCGCAGGGCGCCATCGTGGCGCTGCTGGGCGCCAACGGCGCGGGCAAGTCCACCACGCTCAACGTGATCTCGCGCCTGGTGGCGCCCACCGCGGGCAGCGTGCGCTTCGCGGGCGAGCCCATACACCGCCTGGCGGCGGACGCCATCGTCGGGCGCGGCATCGTGCAGGTGCCGGAAGGCCGAGAAATCTTCCGCGACATGAGCGTGCGCGAGAACCTGGAGATGGGCGCCTACCTGCGCACCGACCGGGCCGAGGTCAGGCAGGACCTGGACATGGTGTGTGACACATTCCCGCGCCTGCGCGAACGCTATGAACAAAAAGCCGCGACGCTGTCCGGCGGCGAACAGCAGATGCTGGCCACGGGCCGCGCCATGATGGCGCGCCCGCGCATGATCCTGTTGGACGAACCGTCCATGGGCCTGTCGCCCCTGGTGGTCGAACAGATCTTCGACATCGTGCTGCGCCTGAACCGCGAACAAGGCATCACCATCCTGCTGGTGGAGCAGAACGTGAAGCTGGCGCTGTCGGTGTCCAGCTACGCGTACATCCTGGAAAACGGCGAGATCGCCCTGGAAGGCGAGTCCGCCGCGCTCGCCAGCGACGAAGGCGTGCAGCGCGCCTATCTGGGCGCCTAGCGCGCCGAAAGGACCGACCATGATATCGATGCAAGACAAACGGGTGCTCGTGACAGGCGCGGGCCGCGGCCTGGGCGCGGCCATCGCGCAAGGCTTCGCCAGGCAGGGCGCGGCCGTGATCGTCGCCGACCTGGACGCCGCACTGGCCGCCGCCACGGTGCAAGCCATTCGCGCCGCGGGCGGCAAGGCCGCGGACGCCTTGCTCGACGTGACGGATGCCGCCGCCGTGCGCGCCTTTGCCCAACGGTCCGCCACCGAACACGGCAATCTGGACATCCTGATCAACAACGCCGGGATATCGGCGCGCGCCCCGTTCGACGATCCCAACACGCCCGAGATCTGGGAGCGCCTGATGAACGTGAACCTGCAAGGCACGTTCAACGTCACGCACGCCTTCGTTGAACAACTGAAGGCCACGCGCGGCGCCATCGTCAACCTGTGTTCCATCGTGGCCTATGGCTGCAGCATCTCGACCGCGGGCTACGTGGTGTCCAAGGGCGGCGTGCGCTCCTTTACCGAGGTGCTGGCGCGCGACCTGGCGCCGCACGGGGTGCGCGTGAACGCCGTGGCCCCCGGCCTGATGGAAACCGAGATGACGGCGGGCCAGCGCGCGCAGGCGCAGGGCACCGACTGGTACATGCAGCGCGCCCCCATGGCGCGCGCGGGGCGGGCCGACGAGATCGTCGGTCCGGTTCTGTTCCTGGCTTCGGACATGGCCAGCTACGTGAACGGCGTGGTGCTGCCCGTGGACGGCGGCTACCTGGCCGTATAAGGGGACCATCATGAATCTGGGCACGGCATTGGTCACGGGCGGCGCAAGCGGCATGGGTCTTGCGATCGTGGAACGTCTGGCACGCGACGGCTTTCGCGTCGTGCTGGCTGACCGCAACGCGGAACTGGCCGCGAAAGAGGCCGAGACGCTGCGGGCGCAAGGGCTGGACGTGGAATACCGCGTGGTGGATCTGACGGACGAGGCCGCCACCCGCGCGCTGGCACGTGCGCTCGCGCCGCTGGCCGCGCTGGTCAACAACGCGGGGCTGTTCGACGAGCGCAAGTTCTTTGAAGTCGACAGCGCCGACTACCGCCGCGCCTTCGACGTCAACCTGCTGGCGGTGGCAAGCTTGACGCAAGAGGCCGCGCGCGACATGGCGCCGGGCGCCAAAATCGTCAACATCGCCTCGCGCGCCTACCTGGGCGCAAAGAACCACCCGCACTACGTGACCTCGAAAGCGGCCCTGGTCGGCTACACGCGGGCCTCGGCCATGGAGCTTGCGCCGCGCGGCATCCTGGTGAATGCCATCGCCCCCGGCCTCATCGACACGCCGCTCCTGCGCAACCTCACGCCCGAACGCCTCGCGGCCCAACTGGCCCTGCAGCCCACCGGCCGCGCGGGTCAGCCGCAAGACATCGCCAATGCCGTGTCCTTCCTGGCCGCGCCGCACATGGACTTCATCACCGGCCAGGTCATCTTCGTGGACGGCGGAAAATCGCTGGGCGGCTCGGGAGCATAGGCAGCATGGAAGGCATCACTTGGGACAAGCAAGTCGACGCGCTGGTCGTCGGCTCGGGCGCGGGCGGCATGGCCGCGGCGCTGACGGCACGGGAAGAAGGACTGGAGGTGCTGCTGGTGGAAAAGACCAGGCACATCGGCGGCTCGACCGCGATCTCCGGCGGCGCGCTATGGATTCCGCTGAACGCACAGACGGACGCGGCCGGCCACCCGGACAGCTTTGAAAAAGTCTGGACCTATCTGGAACAGACCGTGGGCGCCGCCGCGCCGGACGACATGAAGCGCGCCTATCTGGAAGCCGGCCCGCGCATGATGGACTACCTGGTGTCGCGCGGCATCCTGGACCTGGCCGCGCGCACCGCCTCGCCAGACTACTACCCCGACCTGCCCGGCGCCGCGATGGGCGGACGATCACTGGATCCGCTGGAATTCGACGGCCGCAAGCTGGGCCGGGACTTCCGCTTGCTGCGCGATCCGCTGAAGGAATTCACGGTGCTTGGCGGCATGATGGTCAACATCACCGACGTGCGCCATCTGCTGCGCGCCACGCGCTCGTTCGTGGCCTGGCGCCACAGCATGAAGCTCGCGCTGCGCTATGCCGCCGACCGCGCTCGCGGCTATCACCGCGGCACGCGGCTGTTGCTGGGCAATGCCTTGGCCGCGCAGCTGTTCCACGGACTGCTGGCACGCAAGATCGAATACTGGCTGGACACGCCGGCGCTGGCGCTGCATCGCGATACGGCGGGCCGCGTGCTGGGCGCCGCGGTGCAACGCGACGGCAAGACGCTGAACATCCGCGCGCGGCGCGGCGTGGTGATGGCCACGGGCGGCTTTCCCTGGGATCCCGAGCGCCGCGCGCAGAGCTATCCGCAGCCCACCGGTCTCTGGTCCATGTCGCCCACGGACAACACGGGCGACGGCATCCGCCTATCGGAAACCGCAGGCGCCGCGCTCGGCACGGGCCACGCCAGCCCCGCGTTCTGGGCGCCCGTCTCCGTGCTGGTGTCCGAGGGCGGCAAGCGCCTGCATTACCCGCATCTGGTGTGGGACCGGGCCAAGCCGGGACTCATCGCCGTGAATGGCGCAGGCCAGCGCTTTGTCAACGAATCGGCGTCGTACCACGAGTTCGTGCAGGCCATGTACCGCAGCCAGAACGCGACGCCCAGCATTCCCGCCTTTCTGATCTGCGACCAGCGCTTCATCGACACTTGGGGCCTGGGCCTGGCGCTGCCGGGCGGCCGGCCGCGCCAGCACCTGATCGATGCAGGCTATCTGCTGCAAGGCGCCACGCTGGCGGCGCTGGCTGCCCGGCTGGACCTGCCCGCCGACGCGCTGCAGGCCACGGTGCAACGCTACAACGCCCAGGCGGCCCAGGGCCAGGATCCGGACTTCGGCAAGGGGTCGACCGCCTACAACCGCTACCTGGGCGATCCGGAACACGAACCCAACCCCTGCCTCGCGCCGCTGGCCGCCGGCCCCTACTACGCGGTCAAGGTCTATCCCGGCGACATCGGCACGGCTTGCGGCATCGCCGCCAATCCGCACGCCCAGGCCCTGGACGCCGCGGGCGCGCCCATCGCCGGCCTCTACGTGGCCGGCAACGACATGCAGTCGGTGATGGGCGGCGCCTATCCCGGCCCCGGCATCACACTCGGTCCCGCCCTGACCTTCGGCTGGATCGCTGGACAACATCTGGCTCATGCACAACACTGACGCCTCTCCACCGACAAGGATCCCCATGAAAATCTTCTATTCGCCCGCCTCGCCCTTCGTGCGCAAGTGCATGGTCATCGCCCACGAACTCGGCCTGGCCGACCGCATCGAGAAACTGCCCAGCGCGGCCGGCCCCGTCGCGCGCGACCAGACCATCATCCCCACCAATCCGCTGGGCCAGGTGCCTACCTTCATCACCGATGACGGCCAGGCGCTGTACGACAGCCGCGTGGTCTGCGAATACCTGAACGACCTGGGCGGCGGTTCGCTGTTCCCGGCCGGCAAGACGCGCTGGCAGGTGCTGACGGAACAATCCATGGCCGACGGCATGCTGGGCGCGGCGCTGCTGGCCCGCTACGAAACCGTGCTGCGTCCGGAAGCGCTGCGCTGGGACGGCTGGGTCGAGGGCCAGCTGGGCAAGGTCCGGGATGGCCTCGCGCTGGTGGAAAAGAACGCCGCCGCGCTGGCAGGCCGCCTGGACATCGGCACCATCACCATAGGCTGCGCGCTGGGTTATCTGGATTTCCGCTTCCCCGACCTGGACTGGCGCGCCGGACACCCCGCCACCGCCGCCTGGTACGAGACCTTCAGCCAGCGCCCGTCCATGCAGGCCACCAAGCCCTGATCCGGTTTGGGCAGGCGCAGGGCCGGGAGAA
>JALDYL010000083.1:0-20418 GCA_032153965.1 Achromobacter sp.
ATCGGCGGCATTGAACCGCGCGATCCATTCTTCGACCAGTTGGCGGGGAGTCATGTGTGCTTCCTTTTTTTGGGGGGGACTTACGTTGTAAGCGAAATTCGGGCAGCGCGGCCAGTGCCGTTTCGACGTAGCAAAAACTGCGCATTGATGCGTGGATATTGCTATGTAATGTGCTGTAATTACTAGAAGAATTGCCAGTTATAAAGTACAGTGACTTACTGGAATTCAGTGCTCTTTCGGAGGTAAAGTATGAAGCTGGAAGATCGCATGAGTCGCTCGATCAAGCAGCGCGCAGGGGTTGTCGTCTTGCGCTCGGACTTTGCCGATATGGCGAGCGACTCCCAGATCGGGCGAGTCTTGGCCCGCTTCGTCGATGACGGGATGCTTGTACGCGTCAGCAAAGGGGCTTTTGCCAAGACCCGCATCAACAGGTTCACGGGCAAACCGACTCCCGCAGGAACGCTGGAAATGATTGCGGCGGAGCTTTTTCGCAAGCTCAAGATCACCGTGGAACCGAGCGCGCTCGCAGCCGAATACAGCAGCGGCAAATCGACCCAGATTCCCATGGAGGCGACTGTCAGCACGGGACGCCGGCGCATTACTCGAAAAGTGACTGTAGGAAGCAGCACGCTGGCGTATGAAAAGGATCTCAGACGAACAGAGGTTTGATATTGAAGACGCCGCCACGGCAGGCCTGCTGAAAACTCTGCCGCCTGCCGTCGCTGAGAAGGATCTGCACATCACTGATGCGCTGCGCGTTCTGGCTGAAATCAGGACCACGCATATCGCGCATCGGAAAGACCGCAAGAAGGGGGATTCCAGACCGGCGTCCGTCGCGGTGGCTACACGCTTGGTCTTCGCCGGCGGGACTTGCCTTTCGAAAGCGCACGGCCTGGTTGAGCGGATGTCCGAGGACATCGACATCAAGGTTGCGCTGGACGATGTACCGGAAGGCTATGTGCTGCAAGACGGGCACACAGACCGGGCTCGGCTAGGCAATTTGCATCGACAGGTGGAGCGACGTCTCACAGATATCGGCTTCCATCTTGTGACGCGTGACGATGAGGAGAACCCCGTTGCGCGGGACAGCCGTCGTTACTACTGCCTGTCGATTTCGTATGCGCCGCATTTTCAGGACGTATCTGGTGCGCTGCGTCCCGAACTCAAGCTTGAGCTGATACATCGTCCTCCCGTGTTGCCGGCTGAAATGCGCGAAATGGGCTACATGTTCGACGGCTTTGTTCCGCGCGTAGCGCCTCTGCGTTTTTCAATGGCATGCATCACGGTCGCGGAGACGCTTGCGGAGAAGGTGTTGTCACTGCTGCGGCGCTGCGCTTGGAATTGGGATGGGCATCAGCGTGGCGAGTACGATGCCGCCTTGGTGCGCCATATCTATGACGTCTGGCGTATTGCTGGAACCCGGCCCGATGTCTTGGTGGCAGCCCGTCAGATCTTTTCGAAGCTGGTCCGAAAGGATGCGGAGGAATTCCGCGGCCAGCATCCTGGGTTTGATCGAGACGCATACTCGGTGCTGAGGCGGACATTGGCTGCTGTTGCCGTCCATGAAGGATTGAAGACGAACTTCGAGCAGCGTCTGAAGCCGCTGCTCTACGCTGTGCATAAGCCGGATTTCGAGACCTGCTATGCGGTCTTTGCGCGTGCTGCAGAACAGTTGCTGAATCACCCCGTCTAACTTGCGACCTTCCGGCAGCACCGGTATCCAGGAGGCGGGCGCGGCGCTCGCTGTCCACGGGCAGCAGGCGCTGTCGTTGAGTCGTGGCAAAAAAAAACCGCCCCGAAGGGCGGCTTTCGTCAGAACCGGTCAAGCGATCAATAGAACGCCTGGATGCCGGTCTGTGCGCGGCCCAGGATCAGGGCGTGCACGTCGTGGGTGCCTTCGTAGGTGTTGACCACTTCCAGGTTCACCAGGTGGCGGGCCACGCCGAATTCGTCGGAGATGCCGTTGCCGCCGAGCATGTCGCGCGCCAGGCGGGCGATGTCCAGCGCCTTGCCGCAAGAGTTGCGCTTCATGATCGAGGTGATTTCGACGGCGGCGGTGCCTTCGTCCTTCATGCGGCCCAGGCGCAGGCAGCCGGCCAGCGCCAGCGTGATTTCGGTCTGCATGTCGGCCAGCTTCTTCTGGATCAGCTGGTTGGCGGCCAGGGGGCGGCCGAACTGCTTGCGGTCCAGCGTGTACTGGCGGGCAGTGTGCCAGCAGGCTTCGGCGGCGCCGATGGCGCCCCAGGCGATGCCGTAGCGGGCCGAGTTCAGGCAGGTGAACGGACCCTTCAGGCCGGACACGCCGGGCATCATCTGGTCAGCGGAAATCTCCACTTCGTCCATGACGATTTCGCCGGTGATCGAGGCGCGCAGGCCGACCTTGCCGTGGATGGCCGGGGCCGACAGGCCCTTCATGCCCTTTTCCAGGATGAAGCCGCGGATCTTGCCGTCGAAGTCGCCGCCGACGCACTTGGCCCACACCACGAAGACATCGGCGATGGGGGAGTTGGTGATCCACATCTTGTTGCCCGAAACCTTGTAGCCGTCGGACGTCTTGACGGCGCGGGTTTCCATGCCGCCGGGGTCGGAGCCGTGGTTGGGTTCGGTCAGGCCGAAGCAGCCGATCCACTCGCCGCGAGCCAGCTTGGGCAGGTACTTCTGCTTTTGCGCTTCGCTGCCGAATTCGTTGATCGGCACCATCACCAGCGACGACTGCACGCTCATCATCGAGCGGTAGCCGGAGTCGATGCGTTCGACTTCGCGGGCGATCAGGCCGTAGCTGACGTAGTTCAGGCCGGCGCCGCCGTATTCGACGGGGATGGTGGCGCCCAGCAGGCCCAGTTCGCCCATTTCGGAGAAGATGGCCGGGTCGGTCTGTTCATTGCGGAAGGCGTTCAGCACGCGCGGGGCGAGCTTGTCCTGCGAATAGGCCAGGGCGGCGTCGCGCACCATGCGTTCTTCGTCGGTCAGTTGCTGGTCCAGCAACAGGGGGTCTTGCCAGTGAAAGGAAGGATTCGAGGACATGCTGGGTCTCCGCTATGGATTTCGGAATGCTAGAAAGTTTAAACCTAAAATAATTCGGGCGGCAAGCGGCGATTGGAACGGCGGGCGCGCGGCGCCGCCGTTCCGTCCCGCCTTCAGTGCTGCGCCTTGAGCGCCGCGTCGCGGATTTTTTCCAGGGTCGTGCCCGGGGTGATGGTTTCCGGATCGATGAAGCAGTGCAGGATGGCCGGCTTGCCGCTGGCCAGGGCGCGTTCGAAGGCCGGACCGAACTGTTCGGTGGTCTCGACGCGTTCGCCGTGCCCGCCGAAGGCGCGCGCGTAGTCGGCGAAGTCCGGATTCTTCAGCTCGGTCGCGGAAATGCGGCCGGGGTAGTGCTTTTCCTGGTGCATGCGGATCGTGCCGTACATGCCGTTGTCCACCAGCACCACGACGATGGGCAGGTCGTACTGCACCGCGGTCGCGAATTCCTGGCCGTGCATCAGGAAGCAGCCGTCGCCCGCGAAGCAGACCACGGTCTTGTCGGGGGCGACGCGCTTGGCGCCGACGGCCGCGGGCAGGCCATAGCCCATGGAGCCCGAGGTGGGCGCCAACTGCGTGCCGAAGCGCGTAAAGCGGTGGAAGCGGTGCAGCCAGGTGGCGTAGTTGCCGGCGCCGTTGGTCATGATGGCGTCG
Organism: Achromobacter sp.; assembly: GCA_032153965.1. Lineage (GTDB taxonomy): Bacteria > Pseudomonadota > Gammaproteobacteria > Burkholderiales > Burkholderiaceae_B > Achromobacter. Next base: position 3,676 of record JALDYL010000083.1, read on the forward strand.
GCCGGCAGCGTCTTTTCCAGGTAGGCCATGACCTGGCCCATCTGCAGGGCGCCAGGGGTGGCGATGGCGCTGGGGTCGCTCCATTTCAGGTACGACTCGCGCATGGCCTGCGTGCCGGCGGCCCAGGCGGGCTGGGCCGGCGCCTTCAGGCCGGCCAGCGCCTGCGCGAAGGCGGCGGGCGAGGTATTGATGGCCAGGGTGGAGCGGTAGACGCGGCCCAGCTCGGCGGTATCGGGATGCACGTGCACCAGCTTCTGCTTGGGCACCGGGATGTCCAGCAGCGTGTAGGCCTGGCTGGGGTTTTCCGACATGCGGCCGCCCACCAGCAGGATCAGGTCGGCATCGGCCACGCGCTTGAGCAGCGCCGGGTTGATGCCCAGGCCCACGTCGCCGATGAAGCAGGGGTGATCGGCCGGGAACAGCATCTGGCGGCGGAACGACACCGCCGTGGGCAGCGCGTGGCGCTGCGCGAAGTCGGCAAACTGCTGCACCGCGCGGGCATCCCAACGCGTGCCGCCCAGGATGGCGACCGGGTTCTTGGCGTCGGCCAAGAGCTTTTCCAGGTCGGCCAACTGGCCGGCCGTGGGCGCGGATTCAATCAATTCGTAGCGCGGGGCGTCGGCCACCTTGGCCGCTTCCACCAGCATGTCTTCCGGCAATGCGATCACGACAGGGCCGGGGCGGCCGGACGTGGCGATGTGGAACGCGCGCGAGATCAGTTCGGGAATGCGTTCCACCTGATCGATCTCGGTGACCCACTTGGCCTGCGTGCCGAACACGGCGCGGTAGTCCATTTCCTGGAAGGCCTCGCGTTCGCGTATGCCGCGCTCGATCTGGCCGACGAAGAGGATCAGGGGGGTGGAGTCCTGCTTGGCGATGTGCACGCCGGCCAGCGCGTTGGACGCGCCCGGGCCGCGGGTCACCATGCAGATGCCGGGTTCGCCGGTCAGCTTGCCGTGGGCATCGGCCATCATGGCCGCGCCGCCCTCCTGGCGGCACACCGTGACCTTGATGTCCGCATCGTGCAGGCCGTCCAGCACCGCCAGATAGCTTTCGCCGGGAACGCAGAAAACGTGTTTGACACCCTGTGCAACCAGCTGGTCGACCAGGATGTGACCGCCAAGGCGGGATTCTTGCTGGGACATGGGGGTGGTGGTCATGATGAGCCGAGGTTAGGACATCCGAGCATAATGTTCCTTGATCGCACAATGCAATTGATAAAATTGCACAATCTATTGACCCACCGGCACGACCCGCCATGCTGCGCCGCGGCAAGATCCGCGCTATGTGGCGCGGCGGCGCCCGCCGGCACTTGGCGGTTCCCGTGACATGAGAAACGGCATTCCCAATCTGAGCGCCCTGCAGGCGTTTGAAGCGTCGGCCCGCCTGGGCAGCTTTTCCCGCGCGGCCGAGGAACTGTCCCTGACGCATAGCGCGGTCTATCGGCAGGTGGCCAGCCTGGAGTCGCGCCTGGGCGTGCAACTGTTCACCCGGGTGCGGCGACGCATTGTGCTGACCGACCATGGGGCCGAGTACGCCGGCCGCATCCGCCACCACCTGGACCAGATCGAAAAAGACACCTTCGGCCTGGTCAGCCGTACCGGCATGGGCCGCAGCATCCATATCGCCGTGGTGCCCACGCTGGCGACGACCTGGCTGATCCCGCGCCTGGCGGACTTCCAGCGCGAGCATGGCGACATCACGGTCAGCCTGTCCGTGCGCACGCTGCCGTTCCAGTTCAAGGACCAGCCCTTCGACGGCGCGCTGTACCACGGGGACGGATTGTGGCCGGGTACCCAGGGGGTGCTGCTGTTCCCCGAGCGCGAACTGGTGCCGGTGTGCGCGCCGGAACTGGCGGCGCGCACGCCGGAGCCAGGCGCCAGCGCCTTGTCCGGCATGACCCATCTGCACCTGGCTTCGCGGCCGGACGCCTGGCGCCAGTGGTACGCGGCCAATAGCCATCTTTATGGTCCGCACGCCGCCGGCGGTCCGCGCTACGAACTCTTCACCATGGTGATGGCGGCGGTGCAGGCCGGCCTGGGGGTCGGGCTGATGCCGCGCTTCCTGGCCCAGCCCGCGCTGGACCAGGGCACGCTGGCGATGCCCGTGCCGCAATCGCTGGCGGTCAGCCAGGGCTATTACTTCGGCTATCCCCAGCGCAGCGAACGCTCCGAGGCGCTCAAGCTCTTCGAGAGCTGGCTGAAGTCCGCCGCCGCGGGCGTGGGCGGACGCTGAGCCGTAGAATCCAGGCATGCCCGCGACCCGCCCCCCGCTTGAATCCCAGGCCGATATCGACGCCTTCATCGATGCCGTCTGGCTGGAGGATGGCCTGTCGGCCAATACCCTGGCCGCCTACCGCCGCGACCTGACCGGCTTTGCCCGCTGGCTGGAAGACCCGCAGGCCTACGCGCGCGAAATGGCCGACCGCCATGGCGATTCGGCGCAGGCCCACGCGCTGCCCGCCGGGCCGGCCAAGCCTCTGCGCGATGCCGGCAAGGCTGACATCGAAGCCTGGTTCGCCTTCCGCCACGAGGAAACCCGCGCCACCACCGCCAACCGCAGGCTGGCCGCGCTGCGCCGCTTCTATGCCTGGGCCTTGCGCGAGCACCGCGCCGAGCGCGATCCCTGCCTGACGCTGATCGCCGCCAAGCAGCCGCCGCGCCTGCCCAAGACCCTGTCCGAGCAGCAGGTGGACGCCTTGCTGCGCGCGCCCGACCTGGAACAGGCCCGCGGCCTGCGCGATCGCGCCATGCTGGAAACGCTGTACGCCACCGGCCTGCGCGTGTCCGAGCTGGTGGGCGTGCGCACGCTGGACGTGAGCCTGAACGAAGGCGTGGTGCGAGTGGTGCTGGGCAAGGGCGGCAAGGACCGGCTGGTGCCGCTGGGCGCCGAGGCCGCGCATTGGATCGACCTCTATCTGAAGTCCGGACGGCCGGAGCTGGCGGCCGGACGCGTGAGCGATGCGCTCTTCATCACCGGCCGGGCCGAGGCGATGTCGCGCCAGGCGTTCTGGCAGTTGGTGAAGAAGTACGCCCTGCTGGCCGACGTGCGCGCGCCGCTGTCGCCGCACGTGCTGCGGCACGCCTTCGCCACGCACCTGCTGAACCACGGCGCCGACCTGCGCGTGGTGCAGATGCTGCTGGGCCACGCCGACATCTCCACCACGCAGATCTACACGCACGTCGCGCGCGAACGCCTGAAGGCGCTGCACGCGGCGCACCATCCCCGCGGCTAGTCGCTACGCGCCGTTTCAAAATTCCTTTTCACGCATAACACATGAGCAAAGCCCGCCACGTTTCCGAAACGCCCGCCACCCAGTTCCTCAAGCAGAACAAGGTGGCGTACACGGAACACACCTATGACTACGTCGACCACGGCGGCGCGGGCGAGGCCGCGCGCCAGCTGGGCCTGGATCCGCATGCGGTGGTGAAGACCCTGGTGATGGAGGACGAGTCCGCCAAGCCCCTGATCGTGGTCATGCACGGCGACCGCGAAGTCTCCACCAAGAACCTGGCGCGCCAGGCTGGACTGAAGCGGGTCGAACCCTGCAAGCCCGAGGTCGCGCAGCGCCATTCGGGCTACCAGGTGGGCGGCACCTCGCCTTTTGGCACGCGCAAGAGGATGCCGGTGTGGGTCGAGGCCGACGTGCTGGACTACCCCGTGGTCTACATCAACGGCGGGCGGCGCGGCTATCTGATCGGTATCGATCCCAAGGTGCTGGTGACGCTGCTGGGCGCCAAGGGCGTGTCGGTCGCGCTGGAGTAGGGCGCTTGCGCGCGCGTGGTATTCCCATACCACCACCCGGGCCGCAGGCGGCGCCACAATAGGGGCGTAGATCAAGAACCGGAGCCCGGCCACGGGCGCTGAACCGGCTTTCCGCCATCCCTGGGAGACAAACATGAGCAAGCGACTGTTGATGCTGGTCGGCGACTACGCCGAGGATTACGAGACCATGGTGCCGTATCAGACCCTGCTGACGGTGGGGCACACGGTGCACGCGGTATGCCCGGACAAGAAGGCGGGCGACACCATCGCCACCGCCATCCATGACTTCGAGGGCGCGCAGACCTACACGGAAAAGCGCGGCCACAATTTCGCGCTGAACTACGATTTCGATCGCGTCGAGCCGTCTTCCTACGACGGCCTGGTGATTCCGGGCGGCCGCGCGCCGGAGTACCTGCGCCTGAACGAAAAGGTGCTGGACATCGTGCGCGCCTTCGACAAGGCCGGCAAGCCCATCGCGGCGGTGTGCCACGGCGCGCAGCTGCTGGCCGCGGCTGGCATCCTGAAGGGCCGCACCTGCTCCGCCTACCCCGCGTGCGCGCCGGAAGTGCGCCTGGCGGGCGGCACCTATGCCGAGATCGGCATCGACCAGGCCTACACCGACGGCAATCTGGTGACGGCGCCGGCCTGGCCCGCGCATCCGGCCTGGATGTCGCAATTCCTGGCGGTGCTGGGCACCAAGATCACCCCCTGATCGCCAAAGCCACAAAGCGCCAGGGCCGCAAACGTGCGGCCCTGGCGCTTTTCCTTTCTGGCTTGGAAATCAGGCGAAATCGAGCACGATGCGGCCTTCGATCTGGCCGCGGCGCATGCGGTCGAACACGTCGTTGATGTTCTCCAGGCTTTCGGTGGCGACGGTGGCGTGCACCTTGCCCTCTTCGGCGAACTGCAGCGATTCCTGCAGGTCCAGGCGCGAGCCCACGATGGAGCCGCGCACGGTGACGCCGTTGAGCACCATGTCGAAGATCGACAGCGGGAAGTCGCCCGGCGGCAGCCCGTTGAGCGCCACGGTGCCGCCGCGCCGCACCATGCCCAGCGCCTGCTCGAAGGCCTTGGGCGATACCGCCGTGATCAGTGCGCCATGAGCGCCGCCGATCTCGCGCTTCAGGTAGGCAGCCGGATCGATGGTCTTGGCGTTGACCGTGACCTCGGCGCCCAGGCGGCGGGCGAAGTCCAGCTTGGCGTCGTCGATGTCCACCGCGGCCACGTTGAGTCCCATGGCCTTGGCGTACTGCACCGCCATGTGGCCCAAGCCGCCGATGCCGGAAATGACCACCCAGTTGCCCGGACGGGTATCCGTCATCTTCAGGCCCTTGTAGACGGTGACGCCGGCGCACAGCACGGGCGCAATGTCGACGAAACTGACGTTCTTGGGCAGCAGGCCCACATAGTCGGCCGCTGCCAGCGCATATTCGGCGAAGCCGCCGTTCACCGAGTAGCCGGCATTCTGCTGCTGTTCGCACAGCGTTTCCCAACCGCCCAGGCAGTGCTCGCAGTGTCCGCAGGCGGAATACAGCCAGGGAATGCCGACGCGGTCGCCTTCCTTCACATGGGTGACGCCTGCGCCCACCGCCACCACGTGGCCGACGCCTTCGTGGCCGGGAATGAAGGGCGGGTTGGGTTTGACGGGCCAGTCGCCTTCAACCGCGTGCAGGTCGGTATGGCACACGCCGCAGGCTTCGATCTTCACCAGCAATTCGCCCGGACCCGGGCGCGGTACCGCGACTTCTTCGATTGCCAGGGGCTTGCCGAATGCTCGTGCAACCGCTGCTTTCATGGTTTTATCCATCACTGCCTCCGAAGTCTGATCAAGATTCCTTATCCTCGAACTTGGGCGCTTTCCCAGCCATGATTTATATCAACCGAGGGGCTGTCCGCCGACGCCGGAAACGTGTGGTTGCAGAAAGAGGCCGGCCGCCGCGTCTTGCCGGGGCCGCGGCAAACGGCGTACAGTCGGCCGTAGGCCGCACGGCCCAGGCCCAAGGTCCCGTCCCGAGTTCCAGGAGCTTCCATGTGTGAAATCTTCATCCGCGCCAGCGAGCAGTCCTACGCGCCCGAAACCCGTTCGCTGCGGCTGCACGGCGTGGCCACCAGCCTGCGGCTGGAGCAGCTGTTCTGGCAGGTATTGGAAGAAATCGCCGGCCGCGACGGCATGCGCGTGACGCAGCTGATCGAACGTTTGTACGATGAATTGATCGAGTACCGCGGCGAGGCCGCCAATTTCACCTCGTTCCTGCGCGTGTGCTGCCTGCGCTACCAGCTGCTGCAGGCCGAAGGCCGCATTCCCTTGGACGCAGCCGTGCCCATCCGCTCGCTCAACCCCCAGGCCGTGCTGGAAGGCCTGCCGCCCACGCTGTACGACGCCCAGCCCCTGCGCCCCAAGCGCAAGGCCGCGTAAGCCGTCCGCGACGGCGCCGCTACGGCGCCCAAAAAAGCAAAGGGCCCGAAATCTTCGGGCCCTTTGTTCATGCGGCGGCATGGCGCGTCCGGGGTCAGCCTCCGGACTGGATCGACGCCATCGCCACTTCGTTCTGCACGATGCGGCGGATGCGCACCGCGTCGCCGATGCGCGAGAGCTTGCCTTGCGAATCCAGCAACACGATCGCCAGGTCGCGGCCGTTGATGCGGGCCAGCATGACCAGGCATTCGCCCGCTTCGTTGATGTAGCCGGTCTTGGACACCTTGATGTCCCAGTCGGGCTTGCGCACCAGCAGGTTGGTGTTGCGGAAGGTCTGCGTGCGGTTGTTGACCTCGACGTCGTACTCGGTATCGGTGGAGTAGCGGTGGATCAGCGGGCGCTGCGAGGCCGCGCGCAGCAGGCGGGCCAGGTCGTGCGGCGACGAGACGTTGTCGCTGGACAGGCCGGTGGGTTCGATGAAGCGGGTGCTGGTCATGCCCAGCGCCTGCGCCTTGGCGTTCATGGCGGCCACGAACGCGGGCAGGCCGCCCGGATAATGGCGGCCCAGCGCGTTGGCGGCGCGGTTCTCGGACGACATCAGCGCCAGGTGCAGCATGTCGCCGCGCGTCAGCTTGGTGCCCACGCGCAGGCGCGAAGTGGTGTGCTTGAGGCCGTCGACGTCGTCGTCGGTGATCTCCAGCATTTCGTCCATGGGCAGGTTGGCGTCGACCACGACCACGGCGGTCATCAGCTTCGAGATGGAAGCGATGGGACGCACCACGTTTTCGTTCTTGGCGAAGATGACCGTGGATGTTTCCAGGTCCTGCACGTAGGCGGTGCTGGAACGCAGGGCGGCGACTTCGGCGCGCATCGACGAGGCGGGCGGCGGCATGGCAGCCGAACCCAGCGCGGCGGCAGCGGCGGCGCGTTGCGCGCGGGAGGGCTTGTTCGGCTTGCCGTTCTTGCCGGCGGCCGCGCCTTTCTTGGGCGGCGTGCCCTTGGCGGCGACCTGCTTGCCGCCCTTGGGGGCGGCGGCCTTCTTGCCGGAGGAGGATTTGGGGGGAGCCTTCTTGGCGGAGGAGGCGGCTTGCTTGCCCGAGGCGCTCTTGCCGGAGCTGGCCTTGGGGGGCGGAGCCTTCTTCGCTTGTTGCGCCTTGCAGGCCGACGACTTGGCGTTGGTCTTGCAAGGGTCCGTATTCTTCGCGGCTTGCGCAGCGGGGGGCAGGAGCGCGCACACCGCCAGCGCCACAGGCGCTATCGCGTTCGCAATCGCACGTTTCCAGGAAAATGCCATGGTTTGAGCTGGCTTGTCAGTCTGTCAGTAAATGTTTCTTAAGCCGGCGTTTCGTCGGGTCAGGAAAAGTCCAGATGAATTAGAGGCTTACGCGTCGAATTTAAACAGCAATTTCAAGTTGCGCGCAAGGCGATTCGCTATCATCGTTCAAAAAAATATTGGTGACGTATTGACGTGGATTCAATTCGTCACAAGACAAGTCCGAGAAGCTAACGGTACGCCGCGCGTGAGCGTAGCCCGGATTAACCCTCATCTGGCTGAACGCGAGGTTTTTGTCCCGGGGCCGCGCAGGGCAAGACGCGCTCGCAAAAGCGCCATGGCTTCGGGCGGACAGGGGAGCATGCTGGGAAGGGAAAGCGTCGGGGCCGACGCCAAAGGTGGCCTCGCCGGGTGGAATCGAACCACCAATTGACCCTTAGGAGGGGCCGGTTATATCCATTTAACTACGGCGAGACTATTTCCGATCAGGCGGCAGGGCTGGTCGAAGAGACCGTGCTCGCTCACTAAGGCCTTGATATCGCTGCGAATCTTCCGGTCCTGAGTTTATCACTGGGGGCACGGGCTTCGGCGCAGGACGCAAGTCTATCAGCAGGCGGCGCAAGCCCCAAATCCGGTGCCCGCGGCCCGATGCCGCGGACCTGGTCTCCGACGTGGCTATTCCCGGAGCCCGGAGGCTATTTGTATATGATGTCTGAGTCCCGCGCCGCGCGCCGGACCGTCCCGAGGAGGGGGCGGCGAACCAAAACAACGAAAAACGGGTTTCATGTCTAACCAAACCGATACGAATTTCACCCGTACCCTGATCGTGGGCACGCTGGTCGTGCTGCTCGCCATGGGGGTACGCGCCACCTTTGGGCTCTTCATGCAGCCGATGGGGCTGGCGCAGGGCTGGGGGCGCGAAGTGTTCTCCATGGCCTTCGCGCTGCAGAACCTGGTGTGGGGCGTGGCCTGTATCTTCATGGGCATCCTGGCCGACCGCTACGGCTCGGGCCGCACCATCGCCTTGGGCGCGGTGCTGTACATGCTGGGCATGATAGGCACGCGCTTCGCCACTGACGAAGCCACGTTGTACCTGACCGCCGGCGTGCTGGTCGGGCTGGGCCAGGCCGGCACGACCTTTCCCGTGATCCTGCCCGTGGTGGCCCGCGCCGTGCCGCCGGCCTATCGCAGCACGGCCATGGGCATCGCCAGCGCCGGCGGCTCGCTGGGCCAGTTTGCCGTGGTGCCCACGGGCCAGGTGCTGATCAGCGGCCTGGACTGGCCGGGCGCATTGTGGGTGCTGTCGCTGTTTGTCGCTTGCGGCGCGCCCCTGGCCTATTTCCTGCGCGGGCGTCCGCAAGCTCACAGCGGGCCGCAGCAATCGCTGGCCTCGGCGGTCAAGCAGGCGGTGCGCCACCCCTCGTTCCACTTTCTGTTCTGGAGCTATTTCGTCTGCGGCTTCCATACCGCCTTCATCACGCTGCACCTGCCGGCCTATGTCACCGACGGCGGCCTGAGCGCGGGGCAGGGGGCGACCGCCATCGCGCTGATCGGCCTGTTCAACGTGCTGGGTTCGTTCTATGCCGGCAAGCTGGGCGGCAAGTACAGCAAGAAGCGCCTGCTGGCCGTGGTGTACGGCATGCGCGCCTTCGGCATCCTGTTGCTGCTGTGGATGCCGCTGTCGCCATGGGTGCTGTATGCCTTCGCCGCGTGGATGGGCTTGTTCTGGCTGGGTACCGTGCCGCTCACGCAGGGCCTGATCGGGCAGATCTACGGCCTGCGTTATGCGGCCACGCTGTCCGGCATCGTCTTCCTGGGGCACCAACTGGGCAGTTTCATCGGCGTGTGGCTGGGCGGATACGCTTATGCCAAGACTGGCAACTACGACGCCGTCTGGTGGTTGGGCGTGGCGCTGGCCATCATTGCCGCGCTGCTGTGCCTGCCGGTGCGCGAACAGCCCGTGGCCCAGCCGGCCGCCGCTTGAGATCCGGCCGCCCATGAAACCTTCGACTCCTTCCGCACCCGCCGCGCGCCGCCATCGCGGCTGGCGGGTTGCGGGCGCGCTGGCCCTGGTCGGCGTCATGGGCCTGGCGTTCTGGGGCTACACCACGCCGGAAATGCAGATCCACTGGGAAAACCTGGCCGCGCTCTGCGGCTTCTAGGCGCGTTTTCCGCTCGGCCTCGCGGTATCCTACGGCGGTATTTCTTCCCTCATCGCGCGCCGCTTCCGGCGGGCGCTCCGGATACCCATGCAGGACTCTTCGCCTATCTATTCCGATCTATCGCTGCCGGACATCGGCGGCATGCCCGCCGCCGACACGCTGGTGCTGACGGTGAACAACCGCCTGTCGCGCCGCCTCACGCTGGAGCTGGCGGGCCTGCTGCGCCAGGAGCGCCAAGTCAGCGAATTGCCGCGCATCCTGCCGCTGTCCGCCTGGCTGGCCGATGCCGCCAATGAACTTGCGTTCGAGGCTGATGACGACGTGCCCGCCTACCGGCTGGACAGCTTCGCCACGCAGTTGGTGTGGACCGAGGCGATCCGCGCCGAAGAGGCCGAACGCGTGCTGCTGGACGCGAGCCAGGCCGCGCGCTTGTCGATGGATGCGGACCTGCTGATGGACGAATGGGAGCTGCAGGTGCCGTCGGGCGCGGATACCGACGAATACCGCGGCTTTGCGAAATGGCGTGCGCGCTACCGCCAGGCGCTGGCCGGCATCGATGCCGAGGACGCGAACCAGGGCTACGCGCGCGTGCTGCGGGCGCTGGAGGACGGACGCCTGCCCGTGCCGCGACAACTGGTGCTGGCTGGGTTCACGGACATGTCGCCGCGATTCCGCCGGCTGCTGCAGGCCTTCGAAGCACAGGGCGCGGTGGTCTCGCAATGGCGCGATGCGCAGCGCATCGAAACCGCGGCGCGCAGGTTTGAAGCCGCGGATCAAGGCGCGGAGTGGCGCGCCGCCGCGGCCTGGGCGGCCGAGCGCCTGAAAGCGCATCCCCATGGCCGCTACGCCATCGTCTCGCCCCAGCTGGAGGCGGAATCGCCTTTCGCGCGGCGCGTGCTGAGCCAGGCCCTGGCCGGGCGCGGCGGCGAAGCCGCGCATGCCTTCAACGTGGCGGTGGGCCGGCCATTGAACGAGTGGCCCATGGCGCGCGCCGCGCTGGCATGGCTGCGCGCCCTGGCCGAATGCGCGCCGGGCAAGGGCTGCGGCGTCGAGGTGCTGGGCGCGGCCTTGTCCGGCGGACATTGCGCGGGCGACGTGCGCGACCGCGCGCGGCTGGCCTCGATTGACGCGCGCTGGCGGCGGCAGGCGCAACTGCATGTCAGCCCGCAGGACTGGCGCAAGCTGCTGGCGGATCTGCCAGCGCTGGCGCAGGCCTGGAACCAGGCCATGGAGATCTGGACGCAGGGCGGCCGTCAGGCGACTTGCGACGTGTGGATGCTGCGCATGAAGGCCGCGCTGATGGCGCTGGGTTTTCCCGGGGAAGGCGTGCTGGACAGCGTCGGCTATCAGGTGATGGGTGCGCTGGGCGATGCGCTGGGCAGCTTTTCGGCGCTGGCGCCGGCCGCCGGCAGGCTGGGCGGCGTGGCCGCCGTGAATCTGCTGGAAAGCGTGGCGCGCTCCGCCTCGTTCCAGCCGCAGCGCGACCCTACGGCGCGTCTGGATGTGCTGGGTTTGCTGGAGGCCGAGGGCGGGTATTGGGACGGCGTCTGGATGCTGGGTCTGACCGACGACGTGTTGCCCGCGTCGCCCAAGCCCAACCCGCTGCTGCCGCTGGCCGTGCTGCGCCAGGCCAAGGCGCCGCGCGCCACGCCCGAACGCGAACGCGAATGGGCCGAGGGCATGTACGCCGCGCTGTGCCGCTGCGCGCCCGAACTCATCGTCAGCCACGCGCACATGGATGGCGAGCGCGAATTGCGTCCCTCGCCGCTGATCGCGGCTGCCGCGCTGACGGACTGGACTCCCGCCGCGGCTCAAGCGCTGCCCGTCTTGCCGCAGGAATCGCTGGACGATGCGCAGGGGCCCGCGCTGGCGGCCGGCAACCGCGGCGGCGGCGGCCTGGACGTGCTGGACACGCAGGCGCGCAATCCGCTGTGGGCCTTTGTGCGGCATCGCCTGGGCGGCCGCGAAATGGCGCCTTACGCCGATGCGGCCACCGTCAACGTGCGCGGCCAGTTCCTGCATAAGGCGCTGGAACTGGTGTGGGGCATGATGCCCGACCAGGACGCGCTGCATGAGGTCATGGCCACGGGCCGCCTGCCTGCCTTGCTGGAGCAGGCGGTGGCGCAGGCCGCGGACGAGGAGCTGAAGGCCTACGCGCCCGCCTTGCGCACGCTGGAATGCCAGCGCGCCCAGGCCGTGCTGGCGTCCTGGCTGGACATGGAGGCGCAGCGCCTGCCCTTCGCGGTGGCGCAGGTGGAAAAGAACCATCAATGGCAGCGCGGCGCGCTCAACCTGAAGCTGCGGCTGGACCGCATCGACACGCTGGGCGATGGCCGCAACGTCATCGTGGACTACAAGACTGGCGTGGCGGCGGCCAAACCCGAACCGGACTGGTCGCGCAGCCGCCCCGTGAACGTGCAACTGCCGTTCTACGCATCGGTGCTGGCGGACGCCGCAGGCGGCGAAGTGGCCGGCCTGGTGCTGGCGCAGATCCACGCGCGGCAGGTCGCCGCGCAGGGCCTGGCCGACGAAGACCTGGGCGTGCCCGGCGTCACCCTGGCCAGCGACAGCAAGTACTTCGACGGCCTGTCCTGGCCGGAGATCCGGCAGCGCTGGCGCACGGCCATCGAAGCGCTGGCCGACGAGTATGCCGCGGGCTACGCGGCCAACGTGGCCTATCGCCGCGATGATTTGAAATACTGCGATGCATTGCCGTTCTTGCGTTTGCATCTGGATGACGAGGACGCATGAGCCATGGCTGAACAAGAACGCTTGCCGCACGACCACGCCGCGCGCGCCGACGCGCTGGACCCGACCCGTTCGTTCCTGGTGCAGGCGCCGGCCGGCTCCGGCAAGACCGAGCTGCTGACGGACCGCATCCTGGCGCTGCTGGCGACCGTGAGCCGTCCGGAAGAGATCGTCGCCATCACCTTCACGCGCAAGGCCGCGTCGGAAATGCATGCGCGCGTGCTCAGCAAGCTGCGCCGCGGACTGGATGCGCCGCCCGAAGCCATGCACGAGCGCCGTAGCTGGGAACTCGCGCGCGCCGCGCTGGCGCGCAACGACGAGCAGGGCTGGCATCTGCTGGATCATCCCGCACGGCTGGCCATCCGCACCATCGACTCCTTCTGCGCGGGCCTGGTGCGCAGCATGCCCTGGCTGTCCGAACTGGGCGGCATGCCCGAGATCACGGATGACGCGCGCGTCCAGTACGAGGCCGCCGCGCGTGCCACTCTGGACCTTGCCGACGACTACGAGGCCGTGCGCATCCTGCTCAAGCACCTGGACGTGGACGTGCAGGCGGCCAAGGAAGCCATCGCCGACATGCTGGGGCAGCGCGACCAGTGGCTGCCGCTGCTGCGCCACGGCTCCGACCGCGAGGGCATGGAAGCCATGCTGGCCGAGGCCATAGGCGAGGACCTCGACGCGCTCAGCGAGGCCATGCCCTATGGCTGGGCCGAAGCGCTATCCAGCCCGGCGCGGCTGGCTGCCGCCCACCTGCAGGACGGGGATGCGGACAACAAGCTGCTGGCCCTGCTGGACTGGACGGAAGAGCCGCCGCCCGACGCCGAAGCGCTGGACCTGTGGCAAGCCGTGGCGCACCTGCTGTTGACGGGCACCGGCACCTTGCGCAAGACCGTCAACAAGAACCAGGGCTTTCCAGCCAAATGCGCGCACAAGGAACCGTTCGTCGCGTGGCTGGAAGCCGCCGACCCGGATGCCGTCTGGGTGCGCCGTCTGCATGCGGTGCGCGACGTGCCCGCGCCGCATTTCACCGATGCGCAATGGGAAGTGCTGGGCGCGCAGCTGATGACGCTGGCGCTGGCGGTAGCGCAGCTGCGGCTGCGCTTTGCCGACACGGGCGAGGTGGACTTCATCGAAATCGCGCAGCGCGCGGCGGCCGCGCTGGGCAGCGCCGACGATCCGGGCGAACTGTTGCTGAAGCTGGACGCCTCGATCCGCCATCTGCTCATCGACGAGTTCCAGGATACCAGCCAGACCCAGCTCGACCTGCTGCGCACGCTGACCTCGGGCTGGCAGCAGGGCGACGGCCGCAGCCTGTTCCTGGTGGGCGACCCGATGCAGTCCATCTACCGTTTCCGCAAGGCGGAAGTGGGCCTTTTCCTGGAAGTCGCCGACATCGGCGTGGGCGAGCTGCAGCCGGATTTTCTCAACCTCACCGACAACTTCCGCTCGCAGGCGGGCATCGTCGAATGGGTCAACCAGTCGTTTGCACAATTGCTGCCCCGGCGCAGCGATGCGGCGGCGGGAGCCATCGCCTACAGCCCGTCCACCGCTTTTCACGAAGCATTGCCGGAACCCGCGGTGCGCTTCCATCCGGCGTGGTCGCGCGAAGGCGCGGCACCCGCGGAAACGCAGGCCGAGGACACCGCGGTGGCCTTGGTGCGCCAGGCCCTGGTCGACCACAAAGGCGCCAAGCATCCCGTTGCCGTGCTGGTGCGAGCGCGCAGCCACCTGGGCAATCTGACCCGCCGGCTGGCGCAGGAAGGCATACGCTGCCGGGCGGTGGACCTGGTGCCGCTGGCGCTGCGTCCGGTGGTGGCCGATCTGGTGCAGCTGGTGCGCGCCTTGTCGCATCCCGGCGACCGGCTGGCCTGGTTGTCGGTGCTGCGGGCGCCGTATTGCGGCTTGACGCTGACGTCCTTGCAGCGCCTGTTCGGCGACGATCACATCACGCCCGTGCCGGTGCTGCTGGAGCGCGCGCTGCGCATCGCGCCGCAGACCACGCCCATGGCCGCCGCCAGCGCGCCTCAGGGTTCATTGTTCGACGCGGCGCCCGCTGCGCCGGACACGCCATCGGCGCAAAGCGTGCTCGGCGCCGACGAGTTCGAGCGCTTGCGGCAGGTGGCGGGCATCCTGCTCGACAAGCGCAACGCCTCCGGCGCCATGCCGTTCGCGGCCTGGGTGGAGTCGCTGTGGCGCCGCCTGGGCGGCCCGGCGCTGTACGCCGGCCTGTCCGTGGCCAATGACGCGGAAAGCCTGTTCCAGCTGGTCGAACGCCTGGCGCCGCACGGCGCCATCGACGCCGCGGCGCTGGACTCGGGCATCGCGCGGCTGTTCGCCGCGCCGGATGCTGCCGACGAAGACACGGGCGCGGTCGAAATCATGACCATGCACAAGTCCAAGGGCCTGCAATTCGAGACCGTCATCCTCTACGGCCTGCACCGCGCGCCGCGCGGCGACCAGGCGCCGCTGGTGCGCTTCGAGCAGAGCGGCCACCGCGTGCTGTTCGGCCCGGTCAAGCCGCGCGCCGAAACCGAGGCCGACCCCTTGTCGCGCTATCTGGGCGCGCGCGAGGCGCGCCGCGCCTCCTACGAAATCGACCGCCTGTTGTACGTGGCGGCGACGCGGGCGCGCAAGCGCCTGCATCTGGTGGGCCACGTGTCGGTGGACGAGGCCAGCGGCCAGGTCAAGACGCCGTCGTCCGCCAGCCTGCTGGGACGCTTGTGGCCATGCCTGGCCATTCCGGCCCCGCCGTCGCTGGACGGCGAAACGATGGCGCAAGAGGCCGACGGCCCCGAGTGGCAGGGCGAACCCTTGCGACGCGTGGACCGCGCCGGCCTGGCGCAATTGGCGGGCATGGCCGACGTGGCGGTCAGCCCTGGCTTTGGCGCCACGGCGCGCGGCGCCTGGGGCGATGGCGGCGAGCATCCCGCCTGGCAATTGGAAGCCGGCTACGACGCCGCCATCGGCACCTTGTCGCACGCCTGGCTGGCACGCATCGGCCAGGACGGCGTGCACGCCTGGTCCGCCGACGCGCTGGCCCAACGCCAGCCTGCCATGCGCCGCCAGCTGACGCGCGCGGGCATCCCCGCCAGCCAGGCGGACGCGGCCTCCGAAGCCGTGCTGCAAACCCTGCAAGCCACCCTGGCCGACGAACGCGGCTTGTGGCTGCTATCGCAATCCGGCGCCCGCCGCGAATGGCCCCTGATAGACGCCGCCGGCAAAGTCTCCGTGATCGATCTGGCGCTGAGCACCGAAGACGGCTGGCTCATCGTCGACTACAAAACCGGCCGCCCGCACCCCGGCGAATCCCCCGCCGCCTTCGCCACCCGCATGCGCCAACGCCACGGCGACCAACTGCTGCGCTACTGCGCCCAAGTCACCGCCCTCGACGGCCGCACCGCCCGCGCCGCCCTCTACTTCCCAAGAGCACGCGCCTGGATCGACCTGAAGGAGTAGCGGGAAGGGGAGGCCACAGCGGTAGCACAACCCGACAAATCAGCGCAGGCATCAAGCAAGCAAAGCGCAGCACAGCAGCCCCAGCAGGGCAAAGCGAAGCGAGCCAAAAGGACCAGCGAAGCGACGTCCCAACCCCCTCCCCCTCGGGGGGAGGGCTGGGGAGGGGGCCCACATACTGCCCCTCCGCATGGTTCGGCGGTGAACCTGGTCAGGTCGGGAACGAAGCAGCCATAGTCGTTTAGGGTCAGTGCCGGAGTAAGGCTCGCCAACCGGATTCTTCAAAGCAACGCGTCATGACTATCCATGATGTCGTCGCTTGCAAGGGGGACGGGGTTATTTTCCAAGGATACGTTCCACGGGAATAAACCCGTCCCCTTTGCGTTTCAGGCCGCGCTGGGCATGGCTGTCATGCTTCTGCGCCGAACCCCGGGAGCTGGACCGGCCATTTCGGGTCAGCTTGCGAAACAGGCTCTACAATCCACCCATGACTTATCTGGTACTGGCCCGCAAGTGGCGGCCGAGATCGTTCGATACCCTCGTGGGACAGGATCACGTGGTGCGCGCGCTGACGCATGCGCTCGACACCCAACGCCTGCATCACGCCTGGCTGTTCACAGGAACCCGCGGCGTGGGCAAGACCACGCTCTCGCGCATCCTGGCCAAGTCGCTCAACTGCGAAACAGGCATCACGTCCAAGCCTTGCGGCGTCTGTCGCGCCTGCACGGAAATCGATTCCGGACGTTTCGTCGACTACCTCGAACTGGACGCGGCCTCGAACCGCGGCGTCGAGGAAATGACGCAGCTGCTGGAACAGGCGGTGTACGCGCCGGGCGCGGGGCGCTTCAAGGTCTACATGATCGACGAAGTTCACATGTTGACCGGGCACGCGTTCAACGCCATGCTCAAGACGCTGGAAGAGCCGC
>JALDYL010000084.1:0-20415 GCA_032153965.1 Achromobacter sp.
CTGCAGTCGCCCGAGGCGCGCGAAGAGCTGGATGGCCTGTACGAGTGCATTCTGTGCGCGTGCTGTTCCACTTCCTGCCCGTCGTTCTGGTGGAACCCGGACAAGTTCGTCGGCCCGGCCGGCCTGCTGCAAGCCTACCGCTTCATCGCCGACAGCCGCGACGAAGCCACGGGCAGCCGTCTGGACAACCTGGAAGATCCGTACCGCCTGTTCCGTTGCCACACCATCATGAATTGCGTCGACGTCTGTCCCAAGGGACTGAACCCGACCAAGGCGATCGGCAAGATCAAGGAACTGATGGTTCGCCGCACGGTCTAGTTTTAAGCAAGCGCATTTTGCCTCCGGCGGCTTTTTGCCGCCGGGTCGTCCCAAGGCAAAAACGCCCCCTCGGGGGTGGCAAGCCCGTGTAGCGGGTGCGGCGTGGGGGCTTTTTTTAGGTGTAAAGAAAGATGAGCAAGCTAACAGAATTGGAGCGGGCGCGTTTGCGTTGGCGGGCGCGCCGCGGCTTGCTCGAAAACGACTTGATCATCACCCGGTATCTGGATGCCCACGAGGCTGAGCTTACCGATGATGATGTGGCGGCATTGACGCAGCTTTTCGAGATGGGAGACAACGACCTTCTCGATCTGCTGCTGGCCCGCAAAGAGCTTGAGGGCGCGCTGGACACGCCCAGGCTTCGGAGCATCATTGGCCAGATGCGCGCGCTCTGATTAATTGAGAGGAATGAACATGAACCTGTCTGACAAAAAAGCCACTCTATCCTTCTCGGATGGCAGCGCCCCCATTGAGTTCCCTGTTTACAAGGGTACGGTTGGTCCGGATGTGATCGACATCCGCAAGCTGTACGGCCAGACGGGCATGTTCACGTTTGACCCCGGCTTCATGTCCACCGCCGCCTGCGAATCGGGCATCACGTACATCGACGGCGACAAGGGCGAGCTGCTGTACCGCGGCTTCCCCATCGAGCAATTGGCCGTCAATTGCGACTTCATGGACATCTGCTACCTGATCCTGAACGGCGAACTGCCCAACAAGGACCAGAAGGCCGACTTCGATTCGCAAGTGACCCATCACACGATGGTCAACGAGCAGCTGCACTTCTTCCTGCGTGGCTTCCGCCGCGACGCGCACCCGATGGCCGTGCTGACGGGTCTGGTTGGCGCGCTGTCCGCGTTCTACCACGACTCCACCGACATCACGAACCCGCAGCATCGCCACATCTCGGCCATCCGCCTGATCGCCAAGATGCCGACGCTGGTCGCGATGGCCTATAAGTACTCGCAAGGCCAGCCCTTCATCTACCCGCAGAACGACCTGTCCTACACGGGCAACTTCCTGCGCATGATGTTCGCCACGCCGTGCGAAGACTACAAGGTCAACGAAGTCGTCGAGCGCGCGCTGGACCGCATCTTCATCCTGCACGCCGACCACGAGCAGAACGCTTCGACCTCGACCGTCCGCCTGTGCGGTTCGTCGGGCACCAACCCGTTCGCCGCCATCTCGGCCGGCGTGGCTTGCCTGTGGGGCCCGGCTCACGGCGGCGCCAACGAAGCTTGCCTGCAGATGCTGGAAGAACTGCAAGCCAACGGCGGCATCGCCAAGGTCGGCGAGTTCATGGAGAAGGTCAAGGACAAGAACTCGGGCGTGCGCCTGATGGGCTTTGGCCACCGCGTCTACAAGAACTACGACCCGCGCGCCAAGCTGATGCAGGAAACCTGCAAGGAAGTGCTCTCGGCCCTGGGCCTGGAAAACGACCCGCTGTTCAAGCTGGCCATGGAACTGGAACGCATCGCCCTGTCGGATCCGTACTTCGTCCAGCGCAAGCTGTACCCGAACGTGGACTTCTACTCGGGTATCGTCCAGCGCGCCATCGGCATCCCGACCTCGCTGTTCACGGCCATCTTCGCGCTGGCCCGCACGGTGGGCTGGATCGCCCAGTGGAACGAAATGCTGTCGGATCCCGATTACAAGATCGGCCGTCCGCGCCAGCTGTTCACCGGTTCGGTCACGCGCGACGTGCCGCCGATGGACAAGCGTTGATACGCAGCCTCGCTTGAACAAGAAACCGCCTTCGGGCGGTTTTTTGTTGCCGCGCGCGGAGCGCCGGCGGCGGGGCGGGTTGGCGCGTAGGTTTGACGCTTGGGTTTGGCGTTTATCATCTGGCCATGATTCCAATAGCGCTGCCTTCCGCCGGCTTCTACATTTTTGTTTCCCTGGGTTTTCTTGCGGGCCTGCTGTTGCTCGGGTGGGCCTTGGTCTTGGTCGCCAGCGGCGGTGCGCGCCGCGCGGTACGCAAGTACTGGAAGACCTCAGCCCTGGTGGCGCTGGTGTTGGCCGTGCCGTTCGCCTTCTATGCCTGGGTCCAGACGGTGATCTGGCAGATCGAGCGGGAGGGCGCCCGCGCGGAGGCCGCCCGTAATGTCACGCTGCAGGCCACCACCACGGTGGGCGGCATTGCCATGCCGGCGGGAACACGGCTGAAGCTGCAGGACGAAGGGCTGCTCGAAACCTATCTGGAAGCGGCGTTTCCGCAACCCGTGGCCATGTATGGCGTGCAGGCTTCGAGCGCGCGGCGTTATCTGCATTCGGACTACGACGACAAGACCTATGCCTTGCGCGGCCGCTATCCGCGCAACGTCATCCTGCGCGGCGCGGGCAGCCAGACGGTGCTGGGTTGGCAGTGCGACGCGACGCAGGACATCGAATTCGAGGTGGCGCGCGACGGCGCCATGACGGCGTTCGACAAGTGCGTGCTGGGCCCCGGCAACCGGGCCGAGACGCTGGACCTTGCTCCCGGCTCGATCGTCTACGGATCCAGCGGCACGGTGTACACCGATGGTTCGCGCGATCCGGATCGCTGGCGCATCGAGGTGAAGAATCCGGTGGCGGTCCGGATATTCGGGCTGCCCTTGAGCGAGCCCAGGCTATACCTGGACGAGGCGCGGCGCCTGTTGCGGGTCAGCGATGCGGAGCTGGCCTGCGCAACGCAGTTTGGCGGCGTGAGCTATGCCGCAGGTACCCAGGTCAAGTCGGCGCGGCGCGGCCGCGGCGATGCGCGCGAGCCATATCCGGGCGTGCTGGTGCTGAGTCCCTGGAATGGCCAGGTTGCCCGGCGCGATGGCCAGGCCGACGTGCCCGAGGGCATGTCGGTGATGCAGACGCTGGCCGGCGAGGTCGTGGACGTGGTCAAGAACGACACGGTGGGCGTGTTCCACTTCGCCACCATCATCGTGGGCGACGAGGAACCGCAGCCGAGCCGCGCGGCCTGCCCCTGAGGCGCGCAGGCCGGGGCTCGCGCTTTATGCGCCGATGCCGCGCGCCATCAGCACAGCGAACAGCGGCAGGAAGATGAACAGGTGCGATTCGATCATGACCCAGCGGCGGGCGCGCTTGATGTCGGCCGCGGCGGGCAGGAAGCCCGGCTGCTGGCGCGACTGCTTGGCCCAGCGCAGGAACGTCATCGTGGGCGCGATCGAACAGAGCCCGATGACGACGAAGAGCGTGATCTTGGCATGGAACCAGGGATTGCTCATGTAGAACGCGGCGCCCTTGATGCCCAGCGTCAGGCGCAGCACGCCGGTGATGAGCACCACCACCGCGCTCAGCGCATAGAGGCGGTCATAGATGACCAGGCGCTTGAGGCCGGAGGCAGTGAGGTCGGGCCGCAGCAGCACGGCTTCGGCGGTCAGGACCACCACCAGCAGGAAAATGGCCAGGTAGTGAAACCAGGCATACAAGGCGTCGGCCAGCATGTGGACTCCAGAAGACAAGGTTGAACTTGGTTTTTACCATCAGCCCGGGCCGGCGGGCTATCGCGGCGGCATGCGCCCGCGCAATGAAAAAGGGCGCCCCGAGGGGCGCCCTTTGCCTTAGCGGCTGGCGATCATCAACGGCGCTTCTTGGCTGCCTCGGCGGCTTCCTGCTGCGCGTCCACCACGGCCAGCGCCGTCATGTTGACGATGCGGCGCACGGTGGCGCTGGTGGTCAGGATGTGCACGGGGCGCGCCGCGCCCAGCAGGATCGGACCCATCGCGACGCCATTGCTGCCGGTCATCTTCAGCATGTTGTACGTGATGTTGCCGGTGTCCAGCGTGGGCATGACGAGCAGGTTGGCGCGGCCCTTGAGCGTGCTGTCCGGGTAGGCCAGGACGCGGATCTTTTCCGACAGGGCGGCGTCGGCATGCATTTCGCCGTCGACTTCCAGGTCGGGAGCGCGGTCCTGCACCATCTGGCGCGCGGCCGCCATCTTGCGCGAGGATTCCGTCACGCGGCTGCCGAAGTTGGAGTGCGACAGCAGGGCGATCTTCGGCACCACGCCAAAGCGCAGCATTTCGTCCGCGGCCTGGATGGTGATGCTGGCGACTTCCTCGGCCGTCGGGTTTTCGTTGACGTGGGTGTCGGTGACGAACAGCGTCTGGTCGGGCAGCATCAGCACGTTCAGGGCGGCGTAGGTCTGGCCTTCCTTCTTGCCGATGATTTCGTCGACGTACTTGAGCTGGTTGTCGTACTTGCTGGCCACGCCGCACAGCAGCGCGTCGGCGTCGCCGCGACGCAGCAGCATCGCGCCGATCAGCGTGTTGTGCTTGCGGATCATCGCCTTGGCGATGGCCGGCGTCACGCCTTCGCGGCCCTTCAGCTGGTAGTACGCATTCCAGGTTTCGTTGAAGCGGCTGTCGTCTTCGGGATCGACGATCTCGAAGTCCTGGCCGGCGACCAGGCGCAGGCCGAACTTCTTGATGCGCATTTCGATGACGGCCGGGCGGCCGATCAGGATCGGGACCGCCAGCTTTTCATCGGCCACGGTCTGCACCGCGCGCAGCACGCGCTCGTCTTCGCCGTCGGCGTAGATGACGCGCTTGGGCGCCTTCTTGGCCTGGGCGAACAGCGGACGCATCAGCTGGCCCGAGTGGTACACGAAGCCCATCAGTTTCTGGCGGTAGGCTTCGATGTCCTCGATGGGGCGGGCGGCCACGCCGGAGTCGGCGGCGGCCTGCGCCACGGCCGGCGCGATCTGGACGATCAGGCGCGGGTCGAAGGGCTTGGGAATGATGTAATCCGGGCCGAACGACAGTTCCTGGCCGGCGTAGGCGCGGGCCACTTCGTCGTTCTGTTCGGCCTGCGCCAGTTCGGCGATGGCCTTGACGCAAGCCAGCTTCATTTCTTCCGTGATGCGCGAGGCGCCGGCATCCATGGCGCCGCGGAAGATGAACGGGAAGCACAGCACGTTGTTGACCTGGTTCGGGTAGTCCGAACGGCCGGTGGCGATGATGCAGTCCGGGCGGGCGGCCTTGGCCACTTCAGGACGGATTTCCGGTTCCGGGTTGGCCAGCGCCAGGATCAGCGGGCTGGCGGCCATGGTCTTGACCATGTCGGCGGTCAGCACGCCGGCGGTCGAGCAGCCCAGGAACACGTCGGCGCCGTTGACCACGTCGGCCAGCGTGCGCGCATCGGTCTTTTGCGCGTAGCGCTTCTTGTTGGCTTCCATGTTTTCATCGCGGCCGTCCCAGATGACGCCGCGCGAGTCCACCACGTAGATGTTCTCGCGCTTGACGCCCAGGTGGACCAGCAGGTCCAGGCAGGCGATGGCGGCGGCGCCGGCGCCCGAGCAGGCCAGCTTGACCTTGCCGATGTCCTTGCCCACGACCTTCAGGCCGTTCAGGATGGCGGCCGACGAAATGATGGCGGTGCCGTGCTGGTCGTCATGGAAGACGGGGATCTTCATGCGCTCGCGCAGCTTCTTCTCGATGTAGAAGCACTCGGGCGCCTTGATGTCCTCGAGGTTGACGCCGCCCAGCGTGGGCTCCAGCGCCGCGATGATGTCGACCAGCTTGTCGGGGTCGTTCTCGGCCAGCTCGATGTCGAACACGTCGATGCCGGCGAACTTCTTGAACAGGCAGCCCTTGCCTTCCATCACGGGCTTGGCGGCCAGCGGGCCGATGTTGCCCAGGCCCAGCACGGCGGTGCCGTTGGTGATCACGCCCACCAGGTTGCCGCGCGAGGTGTACTTCGAGGCGGCGTCATCGCCCTGGTCGAAGATGGCCATGCAGGCGGCCGCCACGCCGGGGGAGTAGGCCAGGGACAGGTCGTCCTGGTTGGCCAGCGTCTTGGTCGGGGTGACCGAGATTTTGCCGGGGGTGGGGTAGGCGTGGTAGTCCAACGCCATTTTGGTGAGAGTTTCGTCCATGGGATACAGGCCTTGAGGGCGCTAAATGGAAAGGAAATCGGATTGCAAAAGGCGGGCTCGCGGCCCGCCGTATTTTTTTGGAAATGCTTGGGAACACCCGTATTTCAACAGAAAGCGCGGGTGCTTGGTTGTTGCGGTGCAGCGAATGGACGATTTAGCTCAAACGCGCAGCGCATGGCGGATTGCAATCCTATAGTTCCCAGGGCGGCGTCTGGCGCGCGCCGGCATTCAAGCGGGTGCGCAGCGCCTTGGCGTCTTCCTGGCGGTCCAGGCTGTCCAGCGCGTACAGCACGATCCAGTCCGCGCTGACCTCGAAGAAGTCGCGCAGCTGGGCGCGGGTGTCGCTGCGGCCGAAGCCATCGGTGCCCAGCGTGCGGTAGGGCGCGGGCACCCAGGCGCGGATTTGCTCGGGGACGGCGCGCACGTAGTCGCTGGCGGCGACCACCGGGGCGTTGCTTGCGCCCAGGCAGGTCCGGACCCAGTCGACCCCGGACTCCAAGCCCAGCACGCGGGCGCGTTCGGCTTCGCGGCCGGCGCGGGCCAGCTCGGAGTAGCTGGTGACGCTCCAGACTTCGGCGTCCACGCCGTAGTCGGCTTGCAGGCGTTGCGCCGCGAGTTCCGCTTCGCGCAGCATCGGGCCGGCGCCCAGCAGGCGCACTTGGGCCTGCCCGCGCGCGGGACGCAGGCGGTACATGCCGCGCAGGATGCCCTCGCGGACGTCCGCGCCCGCCGGCATGTCCGGCTGCGCCAGGTTCTCGTTGGTGACGGTCAGGTAGTAGAACTCGTCGCGCTGTTCGTCCAGCATGCGGCGCATGCCGTGCTCGACGATGACGGCGACCTCGAACGCATAGGCCGGGTCATAGGCGCGGCAGTTCGGCACGGCCGCGGCCATGATGTGGCTGGAGCCGTCCTGGTGTTGCAGTCCTTCGCCGCCCAGGGTGGTGCGGCCGGAGGTCGCGCCAACGAGGAAACCGCGCGTGCGCTGGTCGGCGGCGGCCCAGATCAGGTCGCCGATGCGCTGGAAGCCGAACATCGAGTAATAGATATAGAAGGGCAGCATCGGCAGGCCGTTGACCGAGTAGCTGGTGCCGGCGGCCGTCCACGAGGAAATCGCGCCGGCCTCGGTAATGCCTTCTTCCAGGATCTGGCCGTCGCGCGCCTCGCGGTAGTACAGCACCGAGCCGATGTCCTCGGGCTCGTAGAGCTGGCCTTGCGCCGAATAGATGCCGATCTGGCGGAACAGGTTGGCCATGCCGAAGGTGCGCGCCTCGTCCGCCACGATGGGCACGATGCGCGGACCCACGGTGGCGTCCTTGAGCAGCGCGGTCAGCATGCGCACGATGGCCATGGTGGAGGACATTTCCTTGCCGTCCGCGGCCAGCGCGAAGCGCGCCCAATGTGCGGCCTCTGGCGGCGCCAGGCGCGGCGCTTCGGTGTTGCGGCGAGGAATGTGGCCGCCCAGCGCGGCGCGGCGCGCTTGCAGGTGGCGCAGTTCGGCGCTGTCTTCGGCGGGGCGGTAGAACTTCAGCGCCAGGCAGTCGGCGTCCGAGATCGGCAGCGCGAAGCGGTCGCGGAAGGCCAGCAGCGCCTCGTCGTCGAGCTTCTTCTGCTGGTGCGTGGTCATCTTGCCCTGGCCGGCCGAGCCCATGCCGAAACCCTTCTTGGTCTGCGCCAGGATCACGGTGGGCTGGCCGCGATGGTTGGCCGCGCGGTGGTAGGCGGCATGGATCTTGACCATGTCATGGCCGCCGCGGTGCAGCCGGTCGATGGCTTCGTCGCTCCAGTCGGCCACCAGGGCGGCCAGTTCGGGATTCTGGTTGAAGAAGTGGGCGCGGTTGAAGGCGCCGTCATTGGCGGCGAAGGTCTGGAACTGTCCGTCCACGGTATTGGCGAAGGCGCGCGCCAGGGCGCCGTTGGTGTCGCGCCGCAGGAGCGCGTCCCAGTCGCTGCCCCAGACCAGCTTGATGACGTTCCAGCCGGCGCCCGCGTACAGCGTTTCCAGTTCGTCGATGATGCGGCCATTGCCGCGCACCGGGCCGTCCAGGCGTTGCAGGTTGCAGTTGACGACGAACACCAGGTTGTCGAGTTTCTCGCGCGCGGCCAGCGTCAGCGCGGCGATGGATTCGGGTTCGTCCATTTCGCCGTCGCCGAAGATGCCCCAGACCTTGCGGTCGCCGCCGGGCATGAGCGAACGGTGCTCGAGGTAGCGCATGAAGCGCGCCTGGTAGATGGCGTTGATGGGGCCGATGCCCATCGAGCCGGTGGGGAACTGCCAGAAGTCGGGCATCAGCCACGGGTGCGGGTACGACGACAGTCCGCGCAGGCCGCGCGCGCCAGCGGTGATCTCCTGGCGGAAATGCGCCAGGTCCTCTTCGCCGAGGAACCCTTCCAGGTAGGCGCGGGCGTACACGCCGGGCGCCGAGTGCGGCTGCATGTAGACCAGGTCGCCCGGCCCGTCCTGGCTCTGCGCGCGGAAGAAGTGGTTGAAGCCCACCTCGAACAGGTCGGCCGCCGAGGCGTAGCTGGCGATGTGGCCGCCCAGCTCGCCATGCGCCTGGTTGGCGCGCACCACCATGGCCAGTGCGTTCCAACGGTTGATGCGGGCGATGCGCTCCTCCACGGCCAGGTTGCCGGGGAAGGGCGGCTCCTGGTCGGCGGGGATGGTGTTGAGGTAGGCGGTGCGGGTCTGGCTGTTGGCGCGCAGGCCCAGCGAGGCCGCATGGCCCAGCAGATTGTCCAGCACATAGCCTGCCCGCCCGGAACCTTCCGCCTGTACCAGCGATTCCAGCGCGTCGCGCCATTCGGCGGTTTCGGCGGGGTCGGCGTCGTGCTGGATATCTTGCCCGGGGCGGGCGGAACTGGCGTCGCGCATGGTCTGGTCGTCTCCTGTTGTGACGTCCATGCTAGACCCTAGCCCCTGGCATGGGTAATCAAAATTTTGGGGGAATTCCCGGAAATTCAGCATAATCTGTTGCAGGTTTTGCGACCGGCGGCAGCTTCTGCCGAGGATGCGCCCAGCGACCGCCCCAGGGGTGTGGCCGCTGGGTGGACGCGAAGGCGCTAGAATTCGCGGCTGGCATGATAGGAATTACTGCAATGACCCAACCCATCAGCGTCCCGGCAGAGGTCACGTTGCCCGAACTTACGTTCCGCGGCATCCTCCTGGGCGCAATCATCACCGTCATCTTCACCGCCTCCAACGTCTTTCTGGGACTGAAGGTGGGCCTGACGTTCTCATCCGCCATACCTGCGGCGGTGATCTCGATGTCCGTCCTGCGCCTGTTCAAGGACGCGAACATCCTCGAAAACAATATGGTGCAGACCCAGGCTTCCGCGGCCGGGACGCTGTCGTCCATCATCTTCATCCTGCCGGCCCTGGTCATGATGGGGCACTGGCAGGGCTTCCCGTTCTGGCAGACGCTGGGCATCTGCGCGGCGGGCGGCATGCTCGGCGTGATGTTCACCATTCCGCTGCGCCACGTGATGGTGGTGCAGAGCGACCTGCCGTATCCGGAAGGCGTGGCCGCCGCCGAAATCCTGCGGGTGGGTAGCGCCGAGCGCGCCCAGGACGAGGCTGCGGAGGACGGACGCGCGCCGGGCAAGGCCGAGACCGGCATGGGCGACATCGTGGCCGGCGGCGTCGTCGCTGCCGCTGTCAGCTTCGCGGCCAGCGGCCTGCGCGTGCTGGGCGACAGCGTCAGCGGCTGGTTCGCGCTGGGCGGCGCGGTGTTCCGGCTGCCCATGGGCTTTTCGCTGGCGCTGCTGGGCGCGGGCTACCTGATCGGCATCGTCGCCGGCCTGGCCATGCTGACCGGACTGATCATTTCCTGGGGTATCGCCGTGCCCATCCTGACCGCCATGGGGGACATGCCTGCGGGCACGTCGCTGGCGAAGTACGCCACCGGCCTGTGGGCGTCGCAGGTGCGCTTCATCGGCGCCGGCGTGATCGGCGTGGGCGCCATCTGGACGCTGGCCACGCTGTTCATGCCGATGGCGCGCGGCGTCAAGGCCTCGTTCGCGGCCCTGACCAAGGCGGGCGCGGCCCGCGCCGGACGCGCGCCGCGCACCGAGCGCGATCTGTCGGCCGGCTGGATCTCGGCCGTGACGCTGGTGCTGGTGGCGGTTCTGGTGGTGACTTTCCAGGTGTTCCTGTCCGGCGCGCCGCTGTCGCCCGCCGGCATCTGGAAGCTGGTGGCCTACGCCGTGCTGTTCGCCTTCGTGTTCGGCTTCCTGGTGGCCGCGGCTTGCGGCTACATGGCCGGCCTGGTGGGCTCGTCGACCAGCCCGATCTCGGGCGTGGGCATTGTCGCCATCGTGCTGGTGTCGCTGCTGATGCTGGCGCTGGGCGGCGAATTGCTGGGCGCGCAGAACGGCGTGCAGATGGCGATTGCGCTGTCGATCTTCAGCACCTCGGCGGTGGTGGCGGTGGCCTCCATTTCCAACGACAACCTGCAGGACCTGAAGACCGGCTGGCTGGTGGGCGCGACGCCCTGGCGCCAGCAGGTGGCCCTGCTGATCGGCTGCGTGGCCGGCGCGGCGGTGATTTCGCCGGTGCTGGAGCTGCTCTACAACGCCTACGGTTTTGCCGACGCCATGCCGCGCGAGGGCATGGACCCGGCGCAGGCCCTGTCGGCGCCGCAGGCGACGCTGATGCTGGCGATCGCGCGCGGCATCTTCACGCACCAGCTCAACTGGACCATGATCCTGATCGGCATGGCGGTCGGCGTGGGCCTGATCGTGGTGGACGAGGTCATGAAGCGCACCTGCCGCGTGGCCCGCATTCCGGTGCTGGCGGTGGGTATCGGCATCTATCTGCCGCCCACCGTCGCCGCGCCCATCGTGGTGGGCGCCGTGCTGGCATGGCTGCTGGAACGCGCCCTGCGCCGCCGCGCGGCCGCCGCCGGCAAGCCCTACGAGCAGTTCGCCGACGCGGCCAACCGCCGCGGCGTGCTGATCGCCTCGGGCCTGATCGTGGGTGAAAGCCTGGTTGGTGTCCTGATGGCCGGCATCATCGGCGCGGCCGGCACCGAAGCGCCGCTGGCGATCGCCGGCGCGGGCTTCGAGCACACGGCCTCGTTCCTGGGCCTGGCCGTCTTCGTGGCGGTGGCGATCCTGTTCTGGCGCCGGGTGATGAAACTGGCGTGAGGCGCCCGGCCGGTCCTGCCGGGCGGCCGCCTCAGGCGGCGTCCAGCAGGTCGGCCAGCGTGCGGGCGATGACCTTGGTGGCGCGCCGCAGGTCTTCCAGCACCACGCGTTCATCGTTGCGCTTGGCGTGCGATTCCAGCACGGTGCGCGGTCCGGCGCCGTAGATCACGCCAGGGATGCCTGCTTCGGCGTACAGGCGTACGTCGGTATAGAGCGGCGTGCCCATGGCGGCGATGGGCTCGCCGAACAATTCCTCTCCATGTTTCTGGATGGCCTGCACCAGCGGCTGGCTGCCCGGCAGCGGGCGCATGGAATTGGCCAGCAGCAGGCGCTTGATGTCCACGCTGATGCCGGGCACGGACGCGGCGGTTTCCTGGATGATGCGGCGGATGTCGGCTTCGACCTCGGCCGCGTTTTCTTCGGGGATCATGCGCCGGTCCAGCTTGAACGCCACCTTGCCCGGCACCACGTTGGTGTTGGTGCCGCCTTCGATGCGGCCGACGTTCAGGTAGGGGTGGCTGATGCCCGGCACCTCGGAGCGGATCTCCCGATACCGCGCGTTCTGCGCGTACAGCGCGTTCAGGATGGCGACTGCGCCTTGCAGCGCGTCCACGCCGCTGCTGGGGATGGCGGCATGGGCCATCTTGCCGTGCACGGTCACTTCCATCTGCAGGCAGCCGTTGTGCGCGGTGACGACCTCGTAGCTGAAACCGGCGGCGATCAGCAGGTCGGGCTTGGTCAGCCCTTGCGACAGCAGCCAGCCGGGGCCGAGCAGGCCGCCGAATTCCTCGTCGTAGGTGAAGTGCAATTCGACTGCGCCGTGGCGGGGGCGGGCGACGGCTTCCAGCGCGCGCAAGGCGAACGTGAAGCTGGCGAAGTCGCTCTTGCTGACGGCGGCGGCGCGGCCGTAGAGGCTGCCGTTGTCGATTTCGCCGCCGTAAGGGTCATGTTCCCAGCCTTCGCCCGGCGGCACCACGTCGCCATGGGCATTGAGCGCCACGCGCGGGCCGCCGGCGCCATACTCGCGGCGCACGATCAGGTTGGTGATCGATTGCAGGCCGTAATCCCGCACTTCCTGCGCCGGCACCGGATGGGCTTCGGCGTCCAGGCCGAAGCCTTGCAGCAATTCGGCCGTGCGCTCTGCGTGCGGCGCATTGTTGCCAGGGGGCGTGTCGGTCGGCACGCGCACCAGCTCCTGCAGGAAGCGGACTTCTTCGTCAAAGTGGGCGTCAACCCAGGCGTCGAGTCGGGCGTAGTCGGTCATGGTCTTTACTTGGTGTCGTTGGCAAGCTCGTCGAGCAGGCCCAGCAGTGCCAGCACGGCAAGCTGGATATCGTCGCTGGAGGTGGATTCGCGCGGGTTGTGGCTGATGCCGGAGTTCTGGCCGCGCACGAACAGCATGGCCTGGGGCATGACCTCGTGCAGCTTCATGGCGTCGTGGCCCGCGCCGCTGGGCATGCGGTGGACAGGCAGTCCCAGCGCGTCCACGGCGCGTTCCCAGCGCTGTTGCCAGGCGGGATCGCTGGGGGCGGCGGCGGCGCGCATGGTTTCTTCCAGCGTGTAGCGCAGGCCGCGGCGCTGGCAGATGGCTTCCAGTTCGGCCAGCACGTCGCGCGCCAGCGCATCGCGCTGCGCGTCGCTGGGCGCGCGCAGGTCCAGGCTGAAGCGGCATTCTCCCGGCACCACGTTGATCGAGCCGCCGGGGACTTCCAGCATGCCCATGGTGCCCACCGAGTCGCCGTCGCGGGCGGCGCGCTGCTCCACGTACAGGGCCAGCTCGGCGCTGGCGGTGGCGGCGTCGCGGCGGCGGTTCATGGGCGTGGTGCCGGCATGGCAGGCCAGGCCGTTGATCCGGATCTGGTAGCGCACGCAGCCGTTGATCGACGTGACCACGGCCAGCGGCAGCCCCATTTCGTACAGCACCGGACCCTGCTCGATATGGACCTCGACGAAGCCCAGATAGCGGGCGGGGTCGCGCTTGAGCTTGGGGATGTCCTCGCTGCGCAGGCCGGCTTGCGCCATGGCGTCGCGCATGCTGACGCCGTCGGCGTCCTGCTGGTCCAGCCATTGCGGCTTGAAGTCGCCGATCAGCGCGCCCGAACCCAGGAAGGTGGCGCGATAGCGCTGGCCTTCCTCTTCCGCGAAGCCGATGACTTCCAGGTGATAGGGCAGGCGCTTGCCCTGGCGCTGCAATTCGCGCACGCAGGCCATCGGCACGAAGATGCCCAGCCGGCCGTCGTACTTGCCGGCATTGCGCACCGTGTCGTAATGGCTGCCGGTCATGAGGGTGGGCGCGTTGGGGCTGGCGGCCAGATAGCGGCCGACCACGTTGCCCACGGCGTCGATCCCGACTTCGTCAAAGCCGCAATCGCGCATCCATTGCGACAACAGCCCGGCGCAGGCGCGGTGGGCTGCGGTCAGGTAGGTGACGGTGAGCTGCCCTTTTTCGGCGTATCCAGGGTCGCTGTGGACGGCCAGTTGCTCGCCCCAGTCCCAGATGTCGTTGCCGATGGCGGGCTCGGCGCCGAAACGTTCGCCCAGGCGAATTTCGGCGATGCGGTGCTGCTGCTGCTGGGCCTCTTCGAATTCCAGGTCGGGCGGGTTGTCCAGGCGGCGGGCGAATTCGTCGATCACTTGCTGGCGCGCCATGCCGGCGCCGCGCGCGCCGCGCACGGCCAGGACGAAGGGAAAGCCGAACCGATCCTTGTAGGCAGCATTCAACTCTTGCAGGCGCGCCAGTTCGGCGGGCGTGCAGCCGGCCAGGCCGGCCAGATCCTGCTCGCGGGCCGAATCCGCATCCAGGCGCGCGCCTTGCGCGGCTCCCAGTTCGGGATGGGCGCGCAGCAGCGCCGTCCGGGCTTCGGCGTGCGCATCGTTCACGGCGCGGCGCAGGCGCTGCGCCAGGTCGGCCAGCGAGCGGAACGGCCGCTGGCCAAGCGCGCGCTCGGCGATCCAGGGCGCGTGCCCGTACAGGCCGTCGAGCATGGCGGCGGCGTCCGCGGGCGCCGCCGCATTGAGTTGGGCTAGGGTATGGGCCATGGCCGTCCTGTTCAGGCGTTGGGGGTATGGGGATGCGCCGCCTTCCAGTGGCGCGCGATGTCCAGGCGCCGGCAGACCCAGACGCGGTCATGGCGGGCGATGTGGTCCAGGAAGCGCTGTAGCGCGGCGATGCGGCCGGGCCGTCCCAGCAGGCGGCAGTGCATGCCTATGCTCATCATCTTGGGCGCTTCCTCGCCTTCGGCGTAGAGCGCGTCGAAGCTGTCCTTCAGGTACTGGAAGAAAGGATCGGCGTGCGAATAGCCCTGCGGCAGCGCGAAGCGCATGTCGTTGCAGTCCAGCGTGTAGGGCACGATCAGTTGCGGCACGACGCTGCCGTCCGTTTTCTGCACGCGCATCCAGAAGGGCAGGTCGTCGCCGTAGTAGTCGCTGTCGTACTCGAAGCCGCCGTAGTCGGCCACCAGGCGCCGGGTGCGCGGACTGTCGCGGCCCGTGTACCAGCCCAACGGACGGCTGCCGGTCAATTGCGTGATCGCGTCCATGGCCAGGCGCATGTGTTCGCGTTCGGTGGCTTCGTCGATGTGCTGGTAATGGATCCAGCGCCAGCCGTGGCAGGCGATCTCGTGCCCCAGTTCGGTGAAGGCGGCGGTCAGTTCCGGATGGCGTTGCAAGGCCATGCCGACGCCGAACACGGTCAGCGGCAGCGCGCGCTTCTCGAACTCCCGCAGGATGCGCCAGACGCCCGCGCGCGAGCCGTACTCGTAGATGCTCTCCATGCTCAGATGGCGTTCGGAATAGCTGGCGGGGTTGAACATTTCCGACAGGAACTGTTCGGACCCGGCATCACCGTGCAGCACGCTGTTCTCGCCGCCTTCCTCGTAATTCAGCACGAACTGCACCGCAATGCGCGCCTGGCCCGGCCATCGGGCATGCGGCGGATTGCGGCCGTAGCCGGCCAGGTCACGGGGGTAGGGGAGCGTGGAATCGTAGACGGTCATGGGCAGGCGGGCAGAATGCAACGGCGGGGCGTGGATGGGCGGACGACTTCCTGATGCTCAGCACCATAGCTGGAAATCGTAGTTTTGTATACAAACTATGTACATGATTTTGTGGAAACGAGGCGCGGGAAGGGCCAGCCCACGCAAAAAGCCCAGCCGGCGGATACGCCGGCTGGGCTGCGCTTCCTGCGCTCATCATGGGCGCAGGCGGCCAGGACTGGCAAGCCCCGGGCCTGGCCGGCCTTTCAGCGCAGGTCGCCGCAAGGCCAGCCGAAGGCGCCGTAGGCGCCCTTATCCGTTGCGGTAGAGAAAGCTGTAGGCGTTGATCGCCGGCACCCCTCCCAGGTGCGCATACAGAACCCGCGAACCTGCCGGAATTTCGCCGCGGCGGATGATGTCCATCATGCCCTGCATGGATTTTCCTTCGTAGACCGGGTCGGTCATCATGCCTTCGAGCCGCGCGCAAACACGGATGGCCTCGTTGGTTTCGGCCGACGGCAGGCCGTAGGCCGGGTAGGCGTAGCGGGTGTCCAGCACCACGTCGCGCTCCTCGATGGCGGTTCCGAGCCCGACCATGTCGGCCGTGCGCCGCGCGATGCGCAGGATCTGCGCCCGGGTCTGCTCCGGCGTGCCCGAGGCGTCGATGCCGATGACGCGGTCGGCGCGGCCATCCGCCGCAAAGCCCACCACCATGCCGGCCTGCGTGCTGCCCGTGACCGCGCATACGACGATGTAGTCGAACTTGAAGCCCAGCTCGGCTTCCTGGCGCCGCACTTCCTCGGCGAAGCCGACGTAGCCCAGGCCGCCAAGCTCGTGGTCGGACGCACCGGCCGGAATCGCGTAGGGCTTGCCGCCGCGCTTGCGGACGTCTTCCAGCGCCTCTTCCCAGCTGCGCCGGAATCCGATGTCGAACCCCTGGTCCACCAGGCGCACGTCGGCGCCCATCAGGCGGCTCATCATGATGTTGCCGACCCGGTCGTAGACGGCGTCCGAGTAGTCCACCCAGTTTTCCTGCACCAGCACGCAGGCCAGTCCCAGCTTGGCGGCCACGGCGGCCACCATGCGGGTGTGGTTGGACTGGATGCCGCCGATGGTGACCAGCGTGTCGCAACCCTGTTCCAGCGCCTGCGGGATCAGGTACTCCAGCTTGCGCAGCTTGTTGCCGCCGAACGCCAGGCCGCTGTTGCAGTCTTCGCGCTTGGCGTAGATCTCGACCTTGCCGCCCAGATGCGCGGACAGGCGCTCGAGCTTTTCGATGGGGGTGTCGCCGAAGGTCAGGCGGTGGCGCGGAAATCGTTGCAGATCCATGTGGGTTCTCCTGTCCCGGCCGGGTGGCGCGGATGGAAAAATCATAGGAATTTCAACGATTTACCGTCAATTGCGTATTTTTATTATTTAAAAGATAAATAATTGAATATGCGCAGAAAATTGTATTTAATATTTCCAGATTGGTTTTTTGATCGAAATTTAATTTTCAGGGACGCATCAAATGCCAGCCATTTCCAGCCTCGATCGCATCGATCGCAACATCCTGCGCGTCCTGCAGCAGGACGCCCAGATCACCAACCTGGAACTGAGCGCGCGCGTCCACCTGAGCCCGGCCGCCTGCCTGCGCCGCGTGGAAAAGCTCAAGAGCGAAGGCATCATCCGCAAGGCCGTCGCCTTGCTCGAACCGGCGCAAGTGGACATGGGCACCCTGGTCATCGTGGGCGTGGTGCTGGACCGCTCCACGCCGGAGTCCTTCACCGATTTCGAAGCCGCGGCGCGCGGCATCAGCGGCTGCCTGGAATGCCACCTGGTGGCGGGCGAGTTCGACTACTTCCTGATGCTGCGCATACGCGACCTGGAACGCTTCAACAAGCTGCATGCGGGCGAGATCATCAAGCTGCCCGGCGTACGCCAGATCCGCACCTTTTTCGTCCTGAAAGAAATCCTGTCGACCACCGAATTGCCCGTATGAACGAGGCTAAAGCGCAACACTGGCATTTCTGTCAGTGAAAATGATGCGGCGCGGCATTTTGGGTTGCCGGAAATTGAATGCGAGTAGACAGCGCAATGGAAGGGGTTGCCTGGACATTCCAATGCTGCATGACGGCATTCCGAATGCGCTTTTGCGTCACGCAAACGCAAGAAGACGTCCTTAAACTCAAAGGGCTATACTCTTATCCCATACGGCTTTTAAGGCTTGTACGCGCCTTCTGCCCCTGCTATCCGCTTAACGGGAAGCCCGTGTCGCGGAAGGTTTTCCTGCATCGTGTCGAGTGAAGCACTCGTAAAGGTGAAGCGATATGTCTTCGGAAATAGAATCTCTATCCACGTCTTATCTCTTTGGCGGTAACGCGCCATATGTTGAGGAGCTTTACGAAGCCTACCTCGACAATCCCGGTTCGGTTCCTGATAACTGGCGCGAATATTTCGACCAGTTGCAGCACGCTCCCGCTACCGACGGCCAAGAGTCCACTCGTGACCAGGCCCACGCTCCCATCGTCGAATCGTTCGCCCAGCGCGCCAAGGCCAATGCCTTTGTGCAACGCTCTGCTGAACCCGATCTGAGCGTCGCCAGCAAGCAGGTGTCGGTGCAATCGCTGATTGCCGCCTACCGCTCGCTGGGCTCGCGCTGGGCCGACCTGGATCCGCTCAAGCGCCAAGAGCGCCCGCCGATCCCCGAACTGGATCCGGCCTTCTACGGCCTGACCGAAGCCGACCTGGATCAAACCTACTCGGCCACCAACACCTACTTCACGACCGCCAGCACCATGACGCTGCGCGACATCCTGAAGGCGCTGCGCGACACGTATTGCCGCAGCATCGGTGCTGAATTCACGCACATCTCCGACCCCGCCGCCAAGCGCTGGATCCAGGAACGCCTGGAAACCACGCTGGGCGCGCCGGCCTACTCGGCCGAAGAAAAGCGCCACATCCTGCAGCAGCTGACCGAGTCCGAAGGCCTCGAGCGCTTCCTGCACACCAAGTACGTCGGCCAGAAGCGCTTCTCGCTGGAAGGCGGCGAAAGCTTCATCGCCTCGATGGACGAAGTGGTGAACCACGCCGGTGAAAACGGCGTCCAGGAAATCGTGGTCGGCATGGCCCACCGCGGCCGCCTGAACCTGCTTGTGAACATCATGGGCAAGATGCCCGGCGACCTGTTCGCCGAGTTCGAAGGCAAGCACGCCGAAGGCCTGACCGACGGCGACGTGAAGTACCACAACGGCTTCTCCAGCGACCTGTCCACCCGTGGCGGCCCGGTCCACCTGTCGCTCGCGTTCAACCCGTCCCACCTGGAAATCGTCAACCCCGTGGTCGAAGGCAGCGTGCGCGCTCGCCAGGAACGCCGCGGCGACGCCGAAGGCAAGACCGTGCTGCCGGTGCTGGTGCACGGCGACGCGGCTTTCGCCGGCCAAGGCGTGGTGATGGAAACGCTGAACCTGGCCCAAACCCGCGGCTACGGCACGGGCGGCACGCTGCACATCGTCATCAACAACCAGATCGGCTTCACCACGTCCGACCCGCGCGACTCGCGTTCGACGCTGTATTGCACCGACGTGGTCAAGATGATCGAAGCGCCGGTGTTCCACGTCAACGGCGACGATCCCGAAGCCGTGGTGTTCGTCACCAAGCTGGCGCTGGACTACCGCC
This sequence comes from Achromobacter sp., assembly GCA_032153965.1. GTDB lineage: Bacteria > Pseudomonadota > Gammaproteobacteria > Burkholderiales > Burkholderiaceae_B > Achromobacter. The sequence continues at coordinate 18,961 of JALDYL010000084.1, forward strand.
TGCAGTTCCGTCACGACATCGTCGTGGACATCGTCTGCTTCCGCAAGCTGGGCCACAACGAGCAAGACACCCCGTCGCTGACGCAGCCCCTGATGTACAAGCGCATCGGCCATCACCCCGGCACGCGCAAGCTGTACGCCGACAAGCTGACCACGCAAGGCGTGCTGGCCGAAGGCGAAGCCGACCAACTGGTGAAGGACTACCGCCAGCTGATGGAAGACGGCCAGCGCACCATCGAACCGGTGCTGACCGACTACAAGAGCAAGTACGCCATCGACTGGTCGCCGTTCCTGGGCGCCAAGTGGACCGACCAGGCCGACACCGCGGTGCCGCTGGCCGAACTCAAGCGCATCGGCGAACGCATCACCACCGTGCCGGAAGGCTTCACGGTGCACCCGCTGGTCGCCAAGCTGCTGAACGACCGCCGCACGATGGCCAAGGGCGAACTGAACCTGGACTGGGGCATGGGCGAACACCTCGCCTTCGCCACCCTGGTGTCCTCGGGCTACGCCATCCGCATCACCGGCCAGGACTCGGGCCGCGGCACGTTCACGCACCGCCACGCCGTGCTGCACGACCAGAACCGCGAACGCTGGAACGACGGCACCTACATTCCGCTGCAGAACGTGTCGGACGGCCAGGCGCCGTTCACCGTCATCGACTCCGTGCTGTCCGAAGAGGCGGTGCTGGGCTTTGAATACGGCTACTCCAGCGCCGAACCCAACACGCTGACCATCTGGGAAGGCCAGTTCGGCGACTTCGTCAACGGCGCCCAGGTCGTGATCGACCAGTTCATCAGCTCCGGCGAAGCCAAGTGGGGCCGCCAGTCGGGCCTGACCCTGATGCTGCCGCACGGCTACGAAGGCCAGGGCCCCGAGCACTCGTCGGGCCGCATCGAGCGCTTCCTGCAACTGTGCGCCGACAACAACATGCAAGTGGTCCAGCCGACCTCTGCCTCGCAGATCTTCCACGTTCTGCGCCGCCAGATGATCCGCCCGTTCCGCAAGCCGCTGGTGCTGTTCACGCCGAAGTCGCTGCTGCGCAACAAGGACGCGGGTTCGCCCCTGACCGACCTGGCCGGCGGCAGCTTCCGTCCGGTCATCGGCGAGGTCGACGAGGCCATCGACGCCGGCAAGGTCAAGCGCGTGCTGGCTTGCTCGGGCAAGGTCTACTACGATCTGGTCAACGCCCGCCGCGAGCGTGGCGCCGACAACGTGGCGATCATCCGCGTCGAACAGCTGTATCCGTTCGCGCACAAGTCGTTCGAAACGGAACTGCGCAAGTACCCGAAGGCAACCGAAGTGATCTGGGTTCAGGACGAACCGCAGAACCAGGGCGCCTGGTTCTACGTTCAGCATCATGTGTACGAAAACATGGTCGAAGGCCAGAAGCTGGGCTACGCCGGCCGCGCCGCGTCGGCATCGCCGGCCGTGGGCTACCTGGCCAAGCACCAGG
>JALDYL010000340.1:0-4186 GCA_032153965.1 Achromobacter sp.
TCGTCGGCCGCTATTGCCGGCTGGAGCCGCTGTCGGCCGAGCGCCACGCCGAGGATCTGTTCCACGCGTTCAGCCAGGCGCCGGACGACAGCGACTGGACCTATATGTCGGTGGGACCCTTCGCGGATCTGGCGGCCTACCGCCAGTTCGCCGAGAAGGCGCAGGCCGGCCATGACCCTCTGCATCACGCCATCATCGACCTGGAAACGGGCCGCGCCATCGGCACGCTGGCGCTGATGCGCATCGATCCGGCCAACGGCGCGATCGAGGTCGGCTTCGTGTCGTTCTCGCGCCAGCTCAAGCGCACCCGCATCGCCACCGAGGCCCAGTTCTTGCTGATGCGCCGCGCCTTCGACGAGCTGGGCTACCGCCGCTATGAATGGAAGTGCGACAGCCTGAACGCGCCGTCGCGCGCGGCGGCCCTGCGGCTGGGTTTCCAGTTCGAGGGCATCTTCCGCCAGGCCACCGTATACAAGGGCCGCAGCCGCGACACGGCCTGGTTCGCCATGGTCGACGGCGACTGGCCGGCGTTGCGCGCCGCCTATGAACGCTGGCTGAGCCCGGACAACTTCGATGCGCAAGGGCGCCAGCGCCAGGGCTTGTCCGAACTGACGGCAGAGGCGCGCGCCGCGTGCGCCTGATCCCGGTTGCGCTGGCCCTGTTCTGGGGCCTGAACTGGCCGGCGGTGAAGATCATCCTGTCGATCTTCCCGCCGTTCACGCTGCGCCTGCTCGGCCTGGGCAGCGGCGCGCTGCTGCTGTTGCTGCTGGCGCGCGCCAAGCGGGTGGCCCTGCTGCCGCCGCGCGAGTCGTGGCGCGGCATCGTCGTGGGCGGCCTGCTGGCCGTCGCGGCCTTCAACCTGTTGGTGGCCTGGGCGCAGCTCAGCACCAGCACCTCGCGCGCGGCGGTGCTGACCTTCACCATGCCCATGATGTCGGCCTTGCTGGCCTGGGCGGTGCTGGGCGAACGTCTGGACCGGCGCCGGGCGCTGGCGCTGCTGCTGGGCGCGGCCGGGGTTGCCATCCTGGCCTGGCCGGTGCTGCGCGCGGTCTTCGGCGAACACGACGCGGCCGCGGCCAAGGGCCTGGTGTTTCCGCTGCTGGCGGCTTTCGGCTGGGCCGCCGGCACGGTCTACCTGAAGGGCTGGCCGGTGGCCGGCGACCGCATCGTCGTCACCGCCTGGCAGTTGGCGGTGGGCGCGGCCTGCGCCCTGGGCGGCATGCTGATCGCGGGCGAATCGTTCCCCACGCAGGGCTGGAACGGCCGCGTGGTGGCGGCGCTGTCGTTCCACATCATCCTGGGCACCGCCGTCGCGTACTGGCTCTGGTTCGTGTTGAGCGAGCGCGTCAGCGCCACGGTGGCCGCGCTGACCACATTGATGGTGCCGGTGGTGGGGGTGCTGGGCGCGATGGCGCTGGTGGGCGACCGGCCCGCCGCCATGGATTGGTGGGGCTTCGCCCTGGTGCTGGGCGGCGCCGCGCTGATCGTGCTGAACCTGGGCGCGGCGCCCGCGCCGCGATCCAGGCCATAAGCGCGGGCGCTTCAGCCGCCGCGCCGCAGTTTCTCGCGCAGCAATTCGGCGCCGCTCACCAGGGAGATGCCGGCCAGCACCAACAGGGCGCCGAGCACGAAGCCGCCGTCCAGCGGTTCATCCAGGATGAGCACGCCGAAGCTCACGCCCAACAGCGGCGTCATGAACGACAGGATCGACAGGCGCGAAGCCAGGTAGCGGCGCAGCAGCCAGAACCATGCCAGGTAGCTGGACAGGGCCACCACCACGGACTGGAAGGCGACGCTGAGCACCGCCGCCTGCGTGTAGCGAAAGCCGGCGTTGCCGGTGGCCGCGGCGTATGCCAGCAGGGTGATGGCCGCGACCGCCATCTGATAGAACAGCGTCTTGGCGGGGGCGGCTTCCGATAGCGAGGTCTTGCGGATCGCCACGGTGGTGGCGCCCCAGAACAGGCCGGCCAGCAGTCCCATCGCGTCGCCCAGCAGCATGTTCGGGGCGGCGGCGGAACCTGCGGGCTGGCCCTTGCCCAGGAAGGCCACGGCGATGCCGCAGAAGGCGATGGCCACGCCCAGCCACTGCAGGGGCTTCAGGCGTTCCTCGGGCAGCAGCCAGTGCAGCCCCAGCGCGGCGAAGATGGGCGCGGTGTAGAGGAACACCGACATGTGCGAGGCCGTGGTGTAGACCAGGCCCTGCGCCACGAACAGGAACTCCCCGGCGAACAGCAGGCCCACGATCAGGCCGGGCAGCGCCGTGCCGTCCATGACCGCGCGCAGGCCTTCGCGCCGCCACACGGCCACGGCCAGCACCAGCGCCGCGAACGCCGAGCGCAGTCCGATCTGCATGATGGGCGACACGTCCGCGGCCACCAGCTTGATGGCGATCTGCTGGAAGCCCCAGCAGACGCACAAGAGCAGCATGGCGCCGGTCGCCAGCCCGTCCAGCGGCCGGCGCAAGGGCAGGGCGGCGCTCACGGCAGTTCGGCGGGGTAGCTGTCCAGGGCCAGGCCGATCTGCTGGCGCAGGTCCCAGTCCGCCAGGGTCGATTGGACGGGGCCGAAGTAGGCGCCGTCGCGTGTCACGAACATGGCGGGCAGGTGGAAGACTTCGTAGCGTTCGACCAGGCCGCGGTTGTCGCCGGCGTCGACCCAGCACACGCGTTCCACGGGCAGCTCCAGCTGCGGCAGCTGTTCGCGGGCGATGCGGCAGGTGCCGCAGGTGCGGCTGTGGAAGACCAGCAGGGACAGGCCGGGCGCGTCCAGCAGGTAGCGGTCGGCGGTGCTGTCGTTGAGTTCTATCTGTTCCATGGGGCGGACAAGGCGGAGGAGGGGCGCCGGTCGCGGCGCGAGGCGCCCATTATGGCAGCGCGCCGCCCGCGGGCGGGAGATACCCGCGGGCCCGGCAGGGCCGCCCCGGCCTCAGGCGGCGCGCAGCTTGCGGTCCAGTTCCAGCACGGATTGGTACAGCACGCGGGTGCCGTCCAGCAGCTGCGCGGGCTCGATCCATTCTTCCGGACAGTGGCTGCGGCCGTTCAGGCAAGGGATGAAGATCATGCCGATGGGGCCGGTGGGCGCCATGTAGACCGCGTCGTGGCCCGCGCCGCTGGGCAGGCGCATGGAGGCGTAGCCCAGTTGGTCGGCGGCGGCCTGCACCGCGTCCATCACCAGCGGCGTGCAGTCCGTGGGCCGCGCGCGGCTCAGCTGCGTGAAGCTTGCGGACAGGCGCAACGCGGTCAGGTCGGCGGCCACGCCGGCCATTAGCGTTTCGGGGAAGGCGTCCAGCACCGCGTCGCTGTCGCTGCGCATTTCCAGCGTCAGCTCGACCCGGCCCGGCACCGCGTTGGCGGCGTTGGGCGTCATGGACAAACGGCCCACGGTGGCGACCACGTAATGCGGATTGCCGCTGGCCGCGCTGGCCTGGCGGTGGGCGGCGTCGATGATGCGGGCCGCGCCCACCAGGGCGTCGCGGCGGATGTCCATGGGCGTGGTGCCGGCATGGTCGGGCTGGCCTTCCACCGTGATCAGCACGCGGCGGATGCCGACGATGTTGGTGACCACGCCGATGGGCAGGCCGCGGCTTTCCAGCACCGGGCCTTGTTCGATATGCAGTTCGACGAAGGCGGCAGTGCCGCCCGGGCCGCGCAGCGGCGCGCCCAGCGCCGAGGGGTCGCCGCCGATGCGGGCAATGCCAGCCGCCAGCGTTTCGCCATCGGGGTTGCGGGCCTCCAGCATGTCGGGCGTCAACTGGCCGCAGAGCGCGCGGCTGCCGACGCAGGAAATGCCGTAGTCGCTGGGTTCCTCGGACAGGAAGTCGATGACCTCGAAGGGGTGTTCCAGCTGCACGCCTTGCTCGCGCAGGGTGTGGGCGACTTCGATGCCGGCCAGCACGCCGATGATGCCGTCGAAGCGGCCCCCGGCCATCACGGTGTCGCAATGCGAGCCGGTGGCGATGGGCTTGCGCGCGGGATCGCGCCCGGCCAGCGTGCCTATCAGGTTGCCGCCGGCGTCCAGGCGGGTCGTGAGGCCCGCGGCCTCGAATTCGCTGCGCAGCCAGGCGCGGGCTTCGTCGAACAGCGGCGAGAACGCGCGGCGGGTCCAGGGGACGTCGGGCAGGGTGTATCGGGACAGGGTTTCGACGCGGGCCCAGAGGCGCTCGGCGTTCAGGGGAGGAAAAGCGTGTG
>JALDYL010000085.1:0-20174 GCA_032153965.1 Achromobacter sp.
CGGACCGGACGCCAGCTAGCGGCGGTCCTCTCTTTAAATCGTCGGGCGAGACGGCTGCAAGGCCTCTCGGCCGCCACTCAACATACTGGAACTTATGCTTAACGTAGTAATTCTTGCCGCCGGACTGGGTAAACGCATGCAGTCCGACCTCCCCAAAGTTCTGCACACGCTGGCCGGCAAACCGATGCTGGGCCATGTGCTGGACAGCGCGCGCCAATTGAAGCCGGCGCGTATCGTGGTCGTGGTCGGCCATGGCGCTGACCGCGTCAAACAGGCTTACGAAGGCCAGGCAGATCTGCACTTCGTGTTGCAGCAACCGCAACAAGGCACCGGCCACGCCGTGCAGCAGGCGGTGCCGCTGCTGCTCGAAGGCGATGGCAAGGATGACGTGACCCTGGTGCTGTACGGCGACGTGCCGCTGGTGCAGCCCGAAACCCTGCAGCGCCTGCTGGCAGCGCGCGGCGCGGGCGCCGCCGTGCTGACCGAAGTGCTGGATGACTCCACCGGCTACGGCCGGATCGTGCGTGACGCCAGCGGCAACGTGTGCCGCATCGTCGAGCACAAGGACGCCTCGGAAGCCGAGCGCGCGATCAAGGAAGTGAATACCGGCATCCTGACTGCGCCGACGGCGAAGCTGAAGGACTGGCTGTCCCGCATCGACAACAACAACGCCCAGGGCGAGTACTACCTGACCGACGTGGTCGGCCTGGCGGTGGTCGATGGCGTGCCGGTGGGCGCGGCCCAGCCGGGCGCGTCCTGGGAAACGCTGGGCGTGAACAGCCGCGTGCAGCAGGCCGAACTGGAGCGCCGCTGGCAGGCCGAACAGGCCCGCCGCCAGCTGGAAGCCGGCGTCACGCTGGCCGATCCCGCGCGTTTTGACGTGCGCGGCTCGCTCACCTGCGGGCGCGACGTGTTCATCGACGTGGGCTGCGTGTTCGAAGGCCAGGTGTCGCTGGCCGACGGCGTGCGCGTCGGCCCGCATTGCGTGCTGCGCGACGTCAGCGTCGGTCCGGGCACGCATATCGAGGCCTACAGCCATCTGCAGCAGGCGCAGGTCGGCCGCGATGCGCGCGTCGGCCCCTATGCGCGCCTGCGTCCGGGCGCCGAACTCGGCGACCGCAGCCACGTCGGCAACTTCGTCGAGATCAAGAAGAGCGTGCTGGGCGCCGACAGCAAGGCCAACCACCTGGCCTACATCGGCGACGCCGACATTGGCCAGCGCGTGAACGTGGGCGCGGGCACCATCACCTGCAACTACGACGGCGTGAACAAGCACCGCACCGTCATCGAAGACGATGCGTTCATCGGTTCGGACACGCAGCTGGTGGCGCCGGTGCGCGTCGGCCGCGGCGCCACGCTGGGCGCGGGCACCACCCTGACCCGCGACGCGCCGGCCGAGAAACTGACGGTGTCGCGCGCCAAGCAGGTCACCGTCGACGGATGGCAGCGCCCGGTCAAGAAATCGTGACGGGGCAGAGCGGAGAGGCGCCGGCCACCGGCGCCAAGCCCGCCCCGCCCGACGGCCTGCCTACGCCGCGCCGCTATTGGGCGGCAGCCACGGTGATGACAGGCATCAGCCTGTCGGTCCTGGACACCACCATCGCCAACGTGGCGCTGCCCACGATCGCCGTCGACCTCAATGCGTCACCGGCTCAGGCGGTCTGGATCGTGAACGCCTACAACCTGGCGGTGGTGATGATGCTGCTGCCCTTGTCGGCGCTGGCCGAGCGCATCGGCTTTCGCCGCATGTTCACCTTCGGCCTGATGCTGTTCACCCTGGCCTCGCTGGGCTGCGCCCTGGCCGGCACGTTGTGGCAGCTGACGGCGGCGCGCGTGTTCCAGGGCATAGGCGCGGCGTCGCTCATGTGCATGTTCGGCGGGCTGGTGCGCAACATCTATCCGCTCAAGCTGCTGGGACGCGGGATCAGCATCAACGCCACCACCGTGGCCATCATGTCGGTGCTGGGGCCGACCATCGGTTCGGCCATCCTGTCGGTGGCGCCCTGGCCCTGGATCTTCGCCGTCAACCTGCCGATCTGCGCGCTGACGATGCTGGGCCTGCGCCATCTGCCGGAAGTGCCGCGCAACGACGTGAAGCTGGACTGGATCAGCGCCCTGCTGTGCATGCTGACCCTGGGCGTCTTCATTTCGGGCGTGGACATGATGGGCATGGACCTCCTGCGCGGCATCGGCCTGGTGGCGATCGCCACGGTCATCGGCTTTGTGCTGGTGCGCCGCGTCGGCAAGCAGCCGGCGCCGCTGGTGCCGGTGGACCTGCTGCGCATCCGTCCGCTGGCCTTTGCGGTGGGCGCCTCGGCCTGCACCTTTGCGGCGCAGATGGCGTCCTACGTGTCGCTGCCGTTCTATTTCCAGCAAGTGCTGGGCCGGCCCTATCTGGAAGTAGGCATGCTGATGGGCGCCTGGCCCGTGGGCACTGCCATCATCGCCCCGCTGGCGGGGCGGCTGTCCGACCGTTACTCGGCCGCCACGCTGAGCGGCATAGGCGCGGCCGCGATGGTGGTCGGCATGCTGTGGCTGGCGGCGCTGCCGGCCACGGTCTCGAACTGGCCCATCGTTGCCGGCATGTTCGTGGCGGGAATGGGCTTCGGCTTCTTCCAGACGCCCAACAACCGCGCCATGCTGTCGGCCGCGCCCCGCTCGCGCAGCGGCGCGGCGGGCGGCCTGCAGGCCACCACCCGGGTGTTCGGCCAGAGCTTCGGCACGGCGCTGGTCGCGATCGCGTTCAGCATCAGCCTGGCGCATGGCCCGGGCCTGGCGCTGGTGCTGGGCACCATCTGCGCCGGGTTGGCGGTGGTGGTCAATACGGTCCGCTTCAGCAAGCTGCGGACCTAGGGAGGTCCCCCAGGGACCGCCTTTGCGGCGCCGGCGGGCTCGGGCCCCCGGCCGCTTCTATAATGACGACCGGCGCCGGGTTTCAGTCACCCGGCGCAACGATTACCTATTTTGAAGGCGTTCAGGCATGAAGATCACGGTCGTGGGTACCGGTTACGTGGGGTTGGTGTCGGGGGCGTGCCTGGCCGACATGGGCAACGACGTCATGTGTCTGGACGTGGACGCGGCGAAGATCGCCCTCTTGCGCCAGGGCGGCATTCCCATCTACGAGCCGGGCCTCGAAGACCTGGTGCGCCGCAACGTGCAGGCGGGCCGCCTGCATTTCACCGATGACGTCGCGCAGAGCGTGGCTTTTGGCGACGTGCAGTTCATCGCCGTGGGCACTCCGCCCGGCGAGGACGGTTCCGCCGACCTGAAGTACGTGCTGGCCGCCGCTCAGAACATCGCGCGCCACATGACGTCGCGCAAGCTGATCGTGGACAAGTCCACCGTGCCGGTGGGCACGGCCGACAAGGTGCGCGCCGTGGTGGCCCGTGAGCTGGCTGCGCGCGGCGTGGACATCCCGTTCAGCGTGGCGTCCAACCCCGAATTCCTCAAGGAAGGGGCCGCCATCAACGACTTCATGAGCCCGGACCGGGTCGTGGTCGGCGCGGACGACGACTACACCATCGGCGTCATGCGCCGCATCTACGAGCCCTTCCAGCGCACCCACGACCGCCTGATGGTCATGGACGTGCGCTCGGCCGAGCTGACCAAGTACGCCGCCAACGCCATGCTGGCCACGCGCATTTCGTTCATGAACGAAATGGCGAACCTGGCCGAAGCGCTGGGCGCCGACATCGAACAAGTGCGCCGCGGCATCGGCGCCGATCCGCGCATCGGCTACCACTTCCTGTATCCCGGCGCGGGCTACGGCGGCTCCTGCTTCCCCAAGGACGTGCAGGCGCTGGTCAATACCGCTGCCGAGAACTCCCTGCCCATGCGCGTGATCGAGGCCGCCGAGGCCGCCAACCACGCGCAGAAATTCCGCCTGTCCGAAAAGGTGGTCGCGCGTTTCGGCGAGGACCTCAAGGGCCGCAAGATCGCGCTGTGGGGCCTGTCCTTCAAGCCCAACACCGACGACATGCGCGAAGCGCCCAGCCTGACCGTCATTGCCGAACTGACGCGCCGCGGCGCCGAGGTGCGCGCCTATGACCCCGTCGCCATGCACGAGGCCGCCCGCGCGCTGGCCGGCAAACCGGGCATCAGCTTCGCCACCGACATGTACGACGCGCTGGACGGCGCCGACGCGCTGCTGATCGCGACCGAATGGAAGGTCTTCCGCGCGCCCGACTTCGACCGCGTCAAGGCCTTGCTCAAGACGCCGCTCATCATCGACGGCCGCAACCTCTACACGCCCGCGGATGTGCGCGGCCTGGGCTTCGAGTACTCGGGCATCGGCCGCGCATGAAGATCCTGCAGCTGAACTTCGAGAAGGGCTGGCGCGGCGGCGAACGGCAGACGCTGTATTGCATGCGCGCGTTCCGCAAGGCCGGCCACGACGTCGAAGTGATGTGCCGTGCAGGCGCGCCGTTGGCAGAGCGCGCCCGCCAGGAGGGCTTCGTGGCCCATACCTGCCGCAACGTGCCCGGGCAGCTGGCTTTTCTGGCCGGCGCCGGCCGCTATGACATCGTCCACGCCCAGACCGCCAACACCATCACCTGGGCGGTCCTGACCAAATGGCTGCACCGCCGTCCCGTGGTCTTTTCCCGCCGCACGTCCTTCGTGGTCAAGCCCGGCGATGAATGGAAGACTGGCTTCAAGTGGCGCCATGCCAACCTGTTCGTGGCGATCAGCGAGATGGCCGCGGGCGAGCCGCGCCGCCTGGGGATCGAACCCGTCATCATCCGCAGCGCCGTCGAGCCGCACCAGATCAACACCGAAAACGTCGCCAACCTGGTGCGCGAATTCGACCTGACCGGCAAGAAGGTCATGGCGACGTCCGCCGCGCTGATCCGCGACAAGGATCCGGTCACCCTGGTGCGCGCCGTGGGCGAACTGGCCAAGACACGCCGCGACTTCGTCTTCCTGCACTTCGGCGCCGGCGGCGACCGCGAGCAGCAGGCCAAGGACGAGGCCCGCAAGCTGGGCATCGAGGACGTCTATCGCTTCGCCGGCTTTCGCAAGGGCGTGGAAGACTTCTACAGCATCCTCGACGTGTTCGTCATGAGCTCCGAGGAAGAGGCCCTGGGCAGCAGCGTGCTGGACGCCTTCCTGCAACGCGTGCCGGTGGTGTCCACCGACGCCGGCGGCCTGAAGGAAAGCCTGGCCGACGGGCGCGGCGTGCTGTGCGCCGTGGGCGATTTTCAGGCCATGGCGCAAGGCATGGCCCGCTGCCTGGACGACGCGGCCTTCCGCCAGGAAGTCACCGAACGCGCCTACGAATACGTGCGCAACGAGCACGACGTGCAGAAAATGGGCAACCGCTACCTGGCGCAATTCGAGCGCCTGATCGCCCGCCGCTGATCCGCGCCGCGTTTCAGGCCCGCAGGTCTATCCGGGTCTCGAACTTGGCGCGATGCACCGAGAAGAACGTGCGCACGTTGCGCACATTGGCCTGCGCGGTAAAGGCCCGGTGCACCAGCGCGTGATAGGCCGGCATGTCCTTGACCTGCGCGATCACCACGAAATCCGGCCCGGGCGACACCCGGTAGCACTGCAGCACCGCGGGCTCGGTCAGCATGCTTTGCTCGAACGCGTCCAGGCTTTCAGCGGCCTGCACGTCCAGCGTGATCTCGACGATGGCGGTCAGCGTGCTGCCCAGCTTTTCCGCCGCCAGAATGGCCACCTGCCTGTCTATCACTCCTTCGTCCACCAGCCGCCGGACGCGCCGCAGGCAGGTCGGGGGCGAGGCATGCACCCGTTGCGCCAGCTCCTGGTTGGTCAGCGAACTGTCGTCTTGTAACTGTTCAAGAATGCGCCGGTCCAGATCATCCAGCTCCGGCAGGGGAATCTGTGCGTTTTGCATGATTAATTTCAAAAATTTGTCCAAGAAGAAATATTATTTAATCACAATCATGTAAGGGAATTAACTTCCATATATGGCCACATAAAGAAATCAAATTTCTTGCAGGGACGAGCACAATGCGTCGGTACACGAACTTACCGGAGCACTCTCCTATGTGCGGCATTGTTGGCGCCGTCGCCCAGCGCGACATCACCCCGATCCTCGTTGAAGGCCTCAAGCGCCTTGAGTACCGCGGCTACGACTCCTGCGGCGTCGCCGTCTACGCCGACGGCCATCTGCGCCGCACGCGCAGCACGCAACGCGTGGCCGAACTGGCCGAACAGGTGGCACAGGACAAGGTCAGCGGCTTCACCGGCATCGCCCATACCCGCTGGGCCACGCACGGCGTGCCGGCCACGCACAATGCCCACCCGCACTTCTCGCGCCTGGGCAACGACGAGCCGCGCATCGCCCTGGTCCACAACGGCATCATCGAGAACCACGACGAACTGCGCGCCGAGCTGCAGGCCGTGGGCTACGTCTTCGAAAGCCAGACCGACACCGAAGTGATCGCGCACCTGGTCAACCACCTGTACGCTGGCGACCTGTTCGAAGCCGTGCAGAACGCCGTGCGCCGCCTGCATGGCGCCTACGCCATCGCCGTGTTCTGCCGCGACGAACCGCACCGCGTGGTCGGCGCGCGCCAAGGCTCGCCGCTGGTGGTGGGCGTGGGCCAGAACGAGAACTTCCTGGCTTCCGACGCGCTGGCCCTGGCCGGCACCACCGACCAGATCATCTACCTGGAAGATGGCGACGTCGTCGACCTGCAGCTCTCGCGCGTCTGGATCGTGGACGCCAACGGCAAGAACGTGGACCGCGAAGTCCACACCGTGCACGTGCATACCGGCGCGGCCGAACTCGGCCCCTACCGCCACTACATGCAGAAGGAAATCTTCGAACAGCCGCGCGCCGTCGGCGACACGCTGCAGGACATCGAAGCCATCACCCCCGAACTGTTCGGCGACCAGGCCTACAAGATCTTCAAGGACATCGATTCCCTGCTGATCCTGGCCTGCGGCACCAGCTACTACGCCGGCCTGACCGCCAAGTACTGGATCGAGTCCATTGCCAAGATCCCCGTGGCGGTGGAAATCGCCAGCGAATACCGCTATCGCGACAGCGTGCCCAACCCGCGCTCGCTGGTGGTCACCATTTCGCAGTCCGGTGAAACCGCCGACACCCTGGCCGCGCTGAAGCACGCCCGTTCGCTGGGCATGGAAAACACGCTGACCATCTGCAACGTGTCCACCAGCGCCATGGTGCGCGAGTGCAAGCTCTCGTACATCACGCGTGCCGGCGTCGAGATCGGCGTGGCTTCCACCAAGGCCTTCACCACCCAGCTCACCGCCCTGTTCCTGCTGACCCTGGCGTTGGCGCAGGTGCGCGGCCATCTGACCGAAGAGCAGGAAGCCGAACACCTGAAGGCGCTGCGCCACCTGCCCGTGGCCATCGGCTCGGTGCTGGCCCTGGAGCCGCAGATCATGGCCTGGGCCGATCGCTTCGCCTCCAAGGAAAACGCCCTGTTCCTGGGCCGCGGCATGCACTACCCGATCGCCCTGGAAGGCGCGCTCAAGCTCAAGGAAATCAGCTACATCCACGCCGAAGCCTACCCGGCCGGCGAACTCAAGCACGGCCCGCTGGCGCTGGTGACGGAGCACATGCCCGTCGTGACCATCGCGCCCAAGGACGAGCTGCTGGAAAAGCTGAAGTCCAACATGCAGGAAGTGCGCGCGCGCGGCGGCGAGCTGTACGTCTTCGCGGATGCGGACAGCAAGATCCAGAGCGCCGAAGGCATGCACGTGATCCGCATGCCGGAGAACTACGGCAAGCTCTCGCCCATCCTGCACACCATTCCGCTGCAGCTGCTGTCGTATCACACGGCGTGCGCGCGAGGCACGGACGTGGACAAGCCGCGCAACCTGGCCAAGAGCGTGACGGTCGAGTAAGGCCGGATAGCCGCAGCAGTATCGAGCAAAAGCCCACCCCGCCCGGTGGGCTTTTTGCTTTTGGAGCGATGGGTGTGCGAATGCTTACTTGTGCGGCGGGCCGGGTCAGTCTTTGTTATTTCTGAATAATGACTGTAGCGAGGCTGTTTTGGAATATGACATTGCTCGGGGCCATTAATAAATAACCTCGCGCCAATATTATGTTTTTTCATTTTTGTTAAACCGGACCAACAAAAACTCTTTTATATATTTGCTAACAATCTCATTGATGAGCCATGTTGCGGTTCATGTAATGAATGTAATTGTTTGAGGGATTTCCCTGGGTTTATTGCGACGAATCCGATTTAATTGCACAGCAATAAAAATATTTAGAAAGAATTTCGCTGTTTGCCCCCTATACGATTCGTTGGCTCGCCGCTCGGTACGTTTATTCAAGTATCTGGCTGTAAATATTCTTAAGCAATACGCCCGCCCGAACCGGGACAAACATATTCGATTCCGCATCGATTTCAGGTCCCTCGGGCGTCAATTTCTAGTGTCTTCGACACGACGAAACCAGTGAGGTCCCCCGTGGTAAAGAGAATCGCAGTGTGTGGCCTTGGATATGTCGGCCTGCCCGTAGCCGTCGCATTTTCCAAGCGCTTTGATGTCATCGGCTTTGATGTGGACAAGCGCAGAATCGCACGGCTGAAAGAGGGTGATGACTGGACCGGCGAGATCGAACGCGACGTGTTGCTTGCCTCCCCCATGCAGTTCACCGACCAGGTCTCGGAACTGGAAGGCTGCGATTTCTTCGTGGTCGCCGTCCCGACCCCCGTGGACGAAAAGAACAACCCCGACTTTTCCCTGCTGGTGCGCGCCTGCCGCTCGATCGGCCCCGCGCTACGCCCCGGCTGCATCGTCGTCTTCGAATCCACCGTCCATCCCGGCGCCACCGAGGAAATCTGCGGACCGGAGCTGGAGAAAGTGTCCGGCCTGCGCTGCGGCGTCGATTTCAAGCTGGGCTACAGCCCCGAGCGGATCAATCCGGGCGACCGCGAACACCCGCTGGAGAAGATCGTCAAGATCGTGTCCGGTCAGGACGAGGCATCGTTGGAAGTCATTGCCGGCGTCTACGAGCAGATCATCGACGCGGGCGTGCACCGTGCTTCCTCCATCAAGGTCGCCGAGGCGGCCAAGGTGCTGGAGAACACGCAGCGCGACATCAACATCGCGTTGATGAACGAAATGTCGAAGATCTGCGATCTGGTCGGCATCCGTACCTCGGAAGTGCTGGCGGCCGCCGGCACCAAGTGGAACTTCCTCAAGTTCTCGCCCGGCCTGGTGGGCGGCCATTGCATCGGCGTCGATCCGTACTACCTGACGTCCAAGGCGCAGGAACTGGGCTATCACCCCGAAGTCATCCTGTCGGGCCGCCGCATCAATGACGGCATGGCCAGCCACGTGGCCTCGCGCGTGGTCCAGACCCTGGCCCGCAACGGCCGCCTCAACGCCACGATCCGCGTCGGCATCCTGGGCATGACGTTCAAGGAAAACGTGCCCGACATCCGCAATTCCAAGGTGGTCGATCTCTACAACGCCCTGGGCGCATACGGCATCACCCCGGTTGCGTGCGACCCGATGGTCGATCCGGAACAGATGGATCACGAGTACGGCATCAAGCTCGTCGAGCGCGACCAGTTCCGCGACATGGACGTGCTGATCCTGGCGGTGCCGCACCGCGAAACCATGGACTCCATCTGGGACGACCTGCCGACGCTGGTCAAGAGCGGCGGCATGGTGTGCGACCTGAAGTCCGTGCTCGACAGCAAACGGCTTCAGCCCGACCTCCTGTACTGGACTCTTTAAGTTCAGGCTCACTATCGATCACTAGAGGAGAGCCTCCGAATGGCTGCTTTTACCACCGCTCCGATTGGAACCTGCCGTATCCATACGCCGCTGCGCGATGCCGTGGGCCGCTACCCGATCAAGCTGCAACTCGGCCGCAACTACGGCTTCGTGCACACCAGCGCCGAGGCGCTGCAGCAGGCGCGCTTCATGTTCGGCCAGGGCGATATCCCCGCCGACGTCCAGCCCGTGATCTTCCGGCCTTCAAATGGCGAGCAGGCGCGTAAAGGCGTCCACAAGCCGGCTGACCTCTACGTGGTCGAACTGTCCTCGCGCAAGTTGCTGACGATAGACGGCTATCCCATCCAGTCCAACTACCTGGTGCGCTATTTCAGCGAATTCTTCGCCGACCGCACACGCACCCGCATGTTCTGGTCCATGGCGCACGCCGACCGCCTGGCCGAGCGGCGCGCCTTGCTGGATCAAGACCCGGTCTTCAAGGGACTGTCCGCCGAGGACCGCGACCTGCTCGCCCGCATCGTCAAGCGCGACCAGACGGATGAGGAGATCGAGCAGGAAATGAACCAGCTGGTCGAGCTGTTGGGCCGCGACAAAGTGGTGTTCGTCACGCACGTCAACGCCACGACGCCGGATAACGCGCCCATCGAACAGCGCCAGCAGCTGATCGCCGCGGTGCTCGCCAGCGCCCAACGCATCGGCGTGCCTTGCTACGACCCGACGCCGCTGATGAACAAGATCGGCCAGGCCGAAGCGATGGAGGACGGCGGGCTCGACCTGACCCACTACACGCCGGCCTTCGCCGAGCGTCTGTGCGGCGAATGGTTCAAGACCTACATGCGTCCGCGGATGGACGCTTCGACCACGCAGCCCGTTGTGCCCAAGCTTGGCGCCGACGAAAGCGCCGACCGCATCGAGAAGCTGTGGGACGCGGGACAACTGCGCGAAGCCTCGCGCCGCGTGCGCGAGGTGCTGCGCCGCCACCCCGGCCTGCCCGACCACACCCTGCTGTTTGCGCGCATCCAGGAAGAACTGGGCGACTACGAAGGCTCGCTGGCGCTGCTGGGCAGCGCCGATGGCGCGGTGGCTTCCGGCAGCAAGGCCGAGCAGATCCTGATGCGCAACCAGTTCAAGCTGGGACGCCATGAGGTCGCATACTCGCTGGCCGCCGGCCTGCTGGGCGATGAAATCGAGACCCCGGAAATCGTGCGGATCGCGGCATTTTCCGCGGGGCATCTGGGCTATGTGGACGAGGCACTGGGCAACTGGAAGCAGCTGTTCCGCATTTCCTCCCCGCAAGACGCGGTAGCCGTGGAGGCCGCCGACACCGTGCTCGCGCTGCTGCAGGCCAGCGGCGACATGGAAGCCGCCATACGCTGGGTCAACGAGGTCCGCGCGGCCATGCCCACGTACGGCCGCGGCTTCGCGATGCTGTGGCGCGACCGCCTGCTGGCTGGCGACCGCGTCGGACTGCGCAACCTGGCGTCCGAATCGCCCGCGCTCAATGACATTCAGGTTCTCGAGCTCGTCAAGGAAGCGTCGTGGCGCGGCTGCATCATGGCGGCGGCTACGCTGGCGGTCTCGTGCAAGCTGGCAAGCAGCGAGCAGGAGGATATGGTTTCCTGGCTGAAGTCGCAGTCGCAGGCGTGGGCCGACGAAGGCGATCGAGCCCTGGAAGAAGGGCGTCTGCGCGACGCGGCGGAGCGCATCTGCGCGCACCGTCTGCTGACGCCGGATGCCCTGGCCGGTGTGCGCGCACAGCGTGCGTTCGAGCGCGCCATGCGCCTGGGCGTGCGCGCCGCGCTGGTGGCGGGCAATCACAAGGAGGTCATCGACCTCACGGATATCGCGCTCGACACCCAGATCGACTTCCCTGAACTACACGCCATGCGTGGCCGTGCAGCCGACGCACTGGGAGACAAGCAGACGGCCATGCGGCACCTCGAGCAGGCTGCAGCAGGCGATTCCGTCCCGTTCAGCACGAAGCTGCATTTTGCACGGGTCGCCTTCAATGGCGGCTGGTACGGCGAAGCCATCGACGCCTACAAGACGGTGCTGGGCCACGAGGGCGCCGACCAGAGCGCCCGCGACGAGGCCGAGCGCCAGCTTGGCAGGCTCGGACCGCGCGCCATCCGGGGCGCCCGCGAGATCCTGTCCGCCGGCGATCACCAGGCTGCCTGGAACCTGCTGGATCGCGTCGCGCAGTCCTGGCCTGCCATGACCGAAGTCGACCATGAGAAGCGTCGCATCCTGGCGGTGCTGTACGCGGAATCGCGTGCTCTGGATCCGGCGAGCGCCACCGAGCGCCTGGCCCTGGGCGAGCGCATCGTGAAGCTGGTGCCGGACGATCCCATCGGTCTGCGCCTGGCCGCCGTGGGCGCCATGCGCCTGCACCGCTTCGAGCAGGCCCTGCCGTACTGGCGCAAGTTGCAGGAACGTTCCGAGAATCCGGCGCAGTTCGATCACTACATCCAGCGCTGCCAGGTGTGGATCGAAAAAATCAACCGGAGGAAGGCAGCATGAATCCGCCGCTGATTACCGAGAGTGCGGAGGCTGCATCCGACCTACAGGCGGTGCAAGCCCAGTTGGAAGAGATCGTCACGGCGTCGGTGCGGGTTCAAGTCGCGCAGGACAACCTGCCCGGCGCCCAGGCGCTGGCGTGCGATCACCTGGCAGACTCCAAGGTCCGCTTCCTGCTGCTCAGGCTGAAGGAAGCGGCGGGCCTGAACGAAGGCATGGCTGAACAATGGGCCACGCTGCTGGAAGAATGCCCGGACGACTTCCTGATCGTCCGCTACTGCGCGACCCGGCTGGTGAAGGAACGGAAGATCGATGAGGCCCTGTCCCTGGTTGATCGCCATCTGCCCGCTTCGACGCAGAACGCCAACCGCCTGTTTGCCCGGGCCAAGCTGCTTAGCGACATCCGTGCGCACGAGCAGTCCGACGAACTGTTCCGCCGGCTGATTTCGGAGAATACCGATCGCAACATGCGCGTCGAGTTCGCCAAGCGTCTGCGCAAGCGCGGGCTGCTGGCCGACGCGTTCGACGCGATCGCGCCCGTCATGAAGCACCTGACGCCCGGCAGCAAGGCGGCGGAACTGGCCAACGACCTGGCCAGCGACTACGCTTTCTACCAGCGCTTCGAATCCGAAGAGGGCTTGGTGGGCAAGGATGTCAGGATCGTGTCGATGAAGCATGCGATCCTGCATTTCCGCGACCGGAAGATCGCCGAGCAGTCGACCGAGAAGCCGGTGTCCGTGGCGCTTGTGACGGGCAGCCTCGGCCCCGGCGGCGCCGAACGCCAGCTGACGCGGCTGGCGGGCGAGTTGACCCGCCTGGCGGAGTCTCCCGAGCGCCGGCCGGCCGACGTCATCATGATGCCGAAGAAAGTGGAAGTCATGGTGAAGCAGCACACCGAGCCCGCGGGCTCCACCAAGAAGCAGGGGCTGGATTTCTTCCTGCCGGTGCTGGCGAAGGCGCAGATCCCGGTCACGGAAATCAACAAGCTGCCGGCGGTGTCGGTGTCCCATCAATCCGTGCCCGAGGGCAGCCTGAGCCGGCTGCTGGAGCAATTGCCGCCTCCGGTCCACTACGGCGTGACGCGGTTGACTCCCGTGCTGCGGGAGAACCCGTTCGACGTGGTCAGCCTGTGGCAGGACGGCACCTGCCTGTTTGGCGCGCTGGCCGCGCTTCTGGCCGGCGCCCCGACCATACATCTGGTTTTCCGCGGATTGCCGCCGAACATCCGCAAGGACCGCTTCCGCGAAGAGTATCCCGAGCTGTACCAGGCCCTGGCCCTGGTGCCCGGGGTGGTTTTCGTCAGCAATAGCTGCAAGGCCGCGGAAGCTTATTCGGAGTGGCTGGGCATCCCGATCACGCGCTTCCACATCCTGTACAACGGTGTGCCCGATCTGTCGACGGATGCGTCGGCCGTGGATGAGGAAAAGTGGCAAGCCTTCCAGGAAAGCACGAGCGACGCCACGGAAACGATAGGCGGCGTGTTCCGCCTGGAACCGGACAAGCGGCCACAGCTGTGGATCAAGCTGGCGGCGATGTACCTGAAGGATCGTCCGCAAGCGCGCTTCGTCATCGTGGGCGATGGACGCCTGCGCGAGAACATCGAGGCCTTGGCCGAAGAGCTGAGCGTGACGGACAGGCTGTTGCTGGTCGGGCTTTCCAACCACGTCGGCTACTGGTATTCGCAAATGGACGCCAGCGTCCTGCTGTCGCGCTATGAAGGCTTGCCCAACGTGCTGATCGAAGCCCAGCTCGTGGGCGTGCCGGTGATCTCGACCCCTGCCGGCGGCGCAGGCGAATGTTTCGTCGAAAACGAGACCGGCCATCTGCTTAGCTGCGTCGATCACCCGGATCTGCACGAGGCCTGCGAGAAAGTCGCGTCGATGGTGGATCAGGTGCGCGGCAACGAGCAGCTGAGGGAGCACAGCCGCCACCGCGCGCAGAAGCTGTTCTCGCTTGACGCCATGCTGACCAAGTTCATGGGCCTGTGCATGCCCGTGGTGTCCGAGAACGACGAACGCATGGATCTCGAACCCATGCGCCTGATGCAAGCCTGATTGGCGTCCAACCAACCAATCAAGCTGCTGAAACGAAAGGATCTTATGCATATGTACGTCCCGGGTTCAGGGCTGCGGCGCAAAGCAGCCCTGACCATGGTGGTTCTTGCCACGCTGACTCTCGCGGGGTGCCAGTTGCCCCGTTCCGGCCCGATGTTGAGCGAGATGACGGGCGCGCACGATGACAAGGACGTCATCGTGATGCCCGTGTCGCGCGAACTGGTGCAGGCCAGCCGGGTGCCCGACGTGGCCGACTTTCCCGTGCGCTATCGCGACCTGACTCAGGCTGGTTTCGACCGCCTGGTGCCCGGCGACGGCATCAACGTGAAGGTGTGGGAGCGCGGCGGGCTGGGCGTGTTCGCGGCGGATCCCTCGGGCGTGAGCGACCTGGGCAACCAGGAGATAGATACGGCGGGGAATGTGAATTTCCCCATTCTTGGAAAATTCCACGCGGCCGACAAGACCCTGGGGCAGCTGCATGACGCCGTGGTCGCGCGCCTGGCCAGGCTCGTCGTCGGCGCCGACGTCAGCGTGACGCGCGCCGCGGATGCGCGCGGACAGATGGTGACGGTGCAGGGCAATCTGACCAAGCCCGGCATGTATCCCATCACCCAGACGTCGCAGCGCCTGAGCAGCGCGCTGGCCCAGGCCGCGCCGGTGCAGACCAATCCTGAACAGCTCGTCATCAGCCTGCGCCGCGACAACCAGGTGGCGTCGGTGCGGCTGTCGGACATCTACCGCAACCAGAACAACGACATCCTGCTGCGCGCGGGCGACGTCATCACCGCTTATGACTCGAAGGAGTACCTGACCGTGCTGGGCGCGGCCGGCAACCAGGGACGCGTGGCCATCAGCAAGCGCAACTACAGCGTGCTGGATGCATTGGCGGATTCCAAGGGCTTGGACGACAAGCTGGCGGATCCGCGCTCCGTGTTCCTCTTCACGCCCGCCAAGGCGGGCGCCGAGGGCAAGCCGGATCTGCTGCCGGTGGTCTACCAGTTCGATCTCACGCGTCCGGAGCAGGTGGCGCTGGCGCGCGAATTCACCGTGCATGAAGGGCAGGCCATCTATATCTCGGATGCGCCGTTCACGCAGGTGCAGAAGGTCTTGTCGGCGTTCCGCGTCACGATGAGCGCCGGCTTCAGCGCCACGCGTGCCATCGACAGCGATTCGGGCGGCTCGTCCGGCATAAGCCAATAGCGTGTCGATGAGCAACGAGGACAGGATCAAGGGCTGGCGTTCGCGCCGTAAGGACAGTAGCTACTCAGTAGGATCCGGCGTCGCGGCCTGGCGCCTGGATCCGGCGGCATTGTTTGAAGCAAAGGCCCCGCCGGCCGTCCTGCTCAAGCCTCTGGTCGCGCGCCTGCAAGGCGAGCCGCACGATTCCGTGGCTGCCCGGCGGGCGGTCTACGAGGCCGTGCAGGCGGAGCTGGATGCGGAGATCGCGCGCAGCGCCGTCGACGAGACGCTGGCCGA
The DNA here is from genome assembly GCA_032153965.1 of Achromobacter sp. Classification (GTDB taxonomy): domain Bacteria; phylum Pseudomonadota; class Gammaproteobacteria; order Burkholderiales; family Burkholderiaceae_B; genus Achromobacter. The sequence goes on from JALDYL010000085.1 coordinate 15,741, forward strand.
TTTTTCGCGGCGGCGCCTGCGCGTCATCGTGCGCCTGCTGGAAATGGACATCCGCGATGGCGTCGAAGTGTTCGCGCCCGGCTACATGCCGGCCAAACTGGTGGCGGAAGACGAGCGTCTGGCCGCGGCGCATGCGCGGCGCGTGGAGCGCAGGAAGCAGGACGAGGCGCGCGAAGCGCGCCGCCATGCCTCGCGCAACGATATCGCGCTGGAAGTCGAGGTGCCGCAGGACGAGGCCGGCGATCTGGCGATACTGCGGAATCGCCTGCAGGGCCTGCATGAGGGGCATGATCCCAGTCACTCGGTGAAGGTCCGACCGGTCGGACGCACGCTGTTGGCGATGTTCATCTACCAGCTGCGCGTGATGCACGGCGAGAGCCGGATCGCCCTGGTATGGGCGCTGGTGGGCCCGGTCGTGCTGCTGACGCTGATCTCGTCGCTGTACATCCTGATGGGCACGCACTACATCATGGGCATGGATGTGCAGACGTTCTCGCTGTTGGGGGCCACGACCTGGATCATGTTCCGGCAGATCGCCTTCCGCAGCAGCACGGCCTATGTGTCGGCGCGCGGCCTGCTGAACTTCCAGGGCGTCACGCCCTTGATGTGCGCGCTGGTGCAGGCGCTCATCTACGTGTCGGTGTATCTGGTGGTGTTCCTGGTGCTGATCAGCGCCGGACATGCCTTGGAGCTGGTGACGCTGCCGAAAAGCTGGTCGGGGTTCCTGCTCTTTGTCGTGCTGATGGGATGTTTCGGGGCTGCGCTGGGCGTGCTGTTCGGCTCGATCGCGACCTTCTGGCATTTTTTCCTCAGGCTGGCGCCGATCATTGAACGGTTTCTGCAGATCTTCGCGGCCGTGTTCTTTGTTTCGGAGCAGTTGCCGGAGAACCTGCGTCCCTGGATGCTGTGGCTGCCGCTGGCGCATGGCATGCAGCTGCTGCGTTCGGCCTATTTCGAGGCCTACACCTCGCACGATGCGAGTTTGGGGTACTTCCTGACCTCTTTGGTTTTCTTGATGGTGCTTGCGTTGGCGGCCGAGCGTCTGGCCCGTCCCAATGTCCAGCCGATGTGAGGGAAGAAGATGATCCATCTCAATGGCGTCACTGACGAGCCCTATGCATTCGGCAGCAGGCAGGCGCTGCTTTCCAATGTCGATCTCGAGATACCGGTCGGGCGCTATGCCTTGCTGTCGCCCGCGCCCGAGCTGCATCGCCAGATCGTCGATGTGCTGTGCGGCTTGCGTCCGCCGCGCCAGGGCTTCGTCAAGCACGATGGCAATGTGTCGTGGGCGATAGGCCGGCAGGGCTTCATCCGCGGCAAGGCAAACGGCCTGAGCATGATCGACTTCGTCAGCGAGATGTACGAGATCGACGCGGACGCCACGCATGAGCTGGTCGCGGACCTGGTCAGCGATCCCGCTACCCTGGCCAAGCCCATGGAGCATTGGCCGCTCTACGCGCGGCAGGAATTTTCCTTTGCGCTGGCGCTGGCGCCGGCGTTCGACGTCTACGTGATCGAAGGGGCCATCCCTTTCGAGCCTTGCCGTTTCACCCGCCTGTGGTTGGCTCTTTTCGAAGAGCGCCTGGTCGGCCGGACACTCATTCTTTCCAGTTACCGCCAGAATCAGTTGGCGGACTATTGCTTCAAGGGTTTGATTTATGAACGAAGCGCACTCAGCATCGAAGACGACCTCGACCAGTGCATCCGCAGGTTCCCCCCAAGACGGTCAAGGAACGAATCCGGCAGCGCAGGCGACGACGTCCTCGGAGGCGGCTTCGAGGAAACCGGGTTTGGCATCTGAAGGCCGCTCGGAAATCGAACGCCGCCGCGGCGAGCGGCAAGCGGCGCTGCGCGAACGGCGCCGCCACCGCTGGATCAACACGCTCATCGTGCTGGTGCCGGTCGCGTGCGCCCTGGTGTATCTGCTGCTCTTCGCCACGCCGCGCTACGAGGCCGAATCGCGCTTCTTCGTGCAGTCGGCCTCGGGCCAGCAAGGCGGCGGGGGGGCTGCGGCCAGCCTGCTGACCACCGGCAACGCGGGCGGCATGCTGGGCGGCTTCGTGGATGGCTGGGCGGTCGCCGACTTCCTCAAGTCGCGCGACGCCATGCAGCAGCTCGACAAGAAGGTCGGGTTGCGCCAGTACCTGATCCGCGCGGGCCTGGACCCGGTGAGTCATCTTGCCGAGGACTCCAGCGAGGACGATCTCTTCCGCGCCTACCAGGCTTCCGTCAAGGTCTCCTTCAATGCGTTGGAGCAGATCGACGTGCTGCGCGTGAGCGCGTTTTCCTCGGAGGACGCCGCCTTGTTGTCGCGCGCGCTGATCGAACTGGCCGAAAGCTTCGTCAGCTCCATGAACGAGAAGGGCGTCGCCGACAAACTGAAGGTCAGCGAGGAAGCGGTCAAGCTCGCGGAGCAGAAGGCGCTTGCCGCCCGCGAGACGCTGACCGCGTGGCGGACCACCCACGGCAACATCGATCCCACCGCCACGGTGACGATGCTGCTGAACCTCTCCAGCCAGCTCGAAGGCGAGCTCAACACCGCGCAGATCAATCTCGACAAGATCCGCGCGCTGGGCAACAAGGACCATTTCATGCTGCGGCCCGCCGAGATGCAGGTGACGTCCCTGAAAAAACGGATCGCGGCCGTGCGCCAGCGCCTGAGCGGCGGGGGCAACACGGAAGCGAAGCAGCTCAAGTCGTATGAAGCGCTGCGCAACGCCCAGGCGTTCGCGGATTCGAACCTGACCCTGGCGCAGCAGACCTACCAGCAGGCCATGACGGACACGCTGCGCCTGCAGCGCTACCTGTCCATCATCGCGCAGCCGGTGCCCACGGACCGCCCGAGCAGTCCGCGCACGGGAATCCTGCTGCTGCAGGCGCTGGCGCTGGGTTTTGTGCTGATGTTCATCGCTCGCGTGGCATGGGCGTTGTTGAGGGGGTTGCGTCATGGTTGATATGGCAATTGCGGATCGTCCCGCCGGTATCGATGCCACGGCACGCTTGCGTGACGTGATCAAGCAGATTCATTCCTCGGCCGAACCGCTGAACGACATGCCTCTGCTGGAGCCGGCGCTGCGGCAGGCTGCGGATGGCTGGCGCGATGCGCGCCGCCTGCTGGTTTCGCCCTTGGTGCGGGAAGGCAAGCTCGTCCCCGCGATCGCCGCGCTGGAAATCATGGTCGCGGTCTATCCCGCGCGCGCCGACGAGCGCCGCCTGCTCGCCAGCCTTTTCGGGCGCACCGAGCAATGGGACCGCGCCATCGCCGAGGCGGACGCCGCCGCCGGTATCGAGCCCGGCGCTGCGGCCTTGCATGCGGCCCGCATCCAGTTGCGCGTGCAGGCAGGCAGAACCGCCGAGGCCGCCGAGGTCGCCCGCGCGACCAGGAGCCTGGCGGAAAACGAACCTGGCGAAGCCTATCCCTGGCTGATGGCCTTCGTGCGCAACGGCGACGCAGCCGAGGCGGCCGATATGGCGGCGGCGCTGGATCCGCGCGAGCTGCCCAACGAGCGCGTGGCGACCATGGCCGTGCGCGCCCTGCTGGAAGATGGCAGAGTCGAGGCGGCGATCCGGTTCGGCGACGCGGCCTTGGCCGCGGGCCATGACTGCGCGGTCCTGCGCTCATCCCTGGGCCTGGCGCACTTGCGGCGCGGCAACGAGGAAGACCGCAAGGTGCATGCCCTGGCCCACTTCGAAGCCGGCCTGAGCGCGGCGCCCGCGGACGTGAGGCTGCTGACGCTGCATGGCGAAACCCTGCTGCGCGCCGGACGCTACAAGGAAGCCCTGACGCCGCTGAAGCAGGCCATGGACCTGGCGCCGGATCTGGAGCAGACGCGGGCCTTCTATGCGCGCGCGCTGCGCTACACGCTGCAATACGATGCCGCGGCCGACCAGATGATGCATCTGCTGGAGAAGTCGCCCGAAAAGCAGCTCTGGCAGCGTGCGGCCATCAGCGCGCTGTCCCAAGCCGGGCGCAAGCAGGAGGCCGAGACGCTGTTTGGCCAGTACGTGGCGCAACGCGGCCAGCGGCTGCCGGCGACCTTCCAGGAAGCCATGGCGCAGCTGGAGGAACGGCTGCACACCGCCCCGATACCGCAGGCGCGCCTGGACTGGGCCTGGTCGATGCGCGGCGACACCAGCATCGACCGCGCGCAGTGGGAACGCCGTGCGCGCTGGGGCCACCTGGTCGACCATCTGCTGTTCGACTGGCTTGAGTGCCGCGAAGAGAGCGTAGAAGAGGCCATGCAGGTGCTGGGCGAACTGGATACCGGCGAGCGCTTCTTCGCGCCGCTGCTGGCGGGGGGCAAGGGCGTGGTGGTCGCCACGGCGCACGTCGGCCCCATGTATGCCGGGCTGATGGCGCTGGAACTGGTGGGCATCCCGTCGCGCTGGCTGGCGACCGCGCCCAGCATTGCGCAGAGCAGCTATTCCGCTGCC
>JALDYL010000086.1:0-20095 GCA_032153965.1 Achromobacter sp.
CATGGACGACGCCAAGGCGGGACGTATCCGCAAGGTCGACGTCCAGGGCGACGTGTTGTACGTCACCCCTGACGCGGGCCGCGCCTACACGCTGACTTCGCCGGGCGACCTCTGGATGGTCTCCGATCTGTTGAAGTATGGCGTCCAGGTTTCGGGCAAGCCGCGCGAAGAGCAGTCACTGCTGATGAGCATCTTCGTCTCGTGGTTCCCCATGCTGTTGCTGATCGGCGTCTGGGTATTCTTCATGCGCCAGATGCAGGGCGGCGGCAAGGGCGGGGCGTTCAGCTTCGGCAAGTCGCGCGCCCGCATGCTCGACGAGAACACCAACCAGATCACCTTCGCCGACGTCGCCGGCTGCGACGAAGCCAAGGAAGATGTGCAGGAACTGGTCGATTTCCTGCGCGACCCCAGCAAGTTCCAGAAGCTGGGCGGCCGCATTCCGCGCGGCGTGCTGATGGTCGGTTCTCCGGGTACCGGCAAGACGCTGCTGGCCAAGGCCATCGCGGGCGAAGCCAAGGTGCCGTTCTTCAGCATCTCGGGTTCCGACTTCGTTGAAATGTTCGTCGGCGTGGGCGCGGCCCGCGTGCGCGACATGTTCGAAAACGCCAAGAAGCACGCTCCCTGCATCATCTTCATCGACGAAATCGATGCGGTCGGCCGCCAGCGTGGCGCCGGCCTGGGCGGCGGCAACGACGAACGCGAACAGACGCTGAACCAGATGCTGGTGGAAATGGACGGCTTCGAGTCCGGCCAGGGCGTCATCGTCATCGCCGCGACCAACCGTCCCGACGTGCTGGATCCCGCGCTGCTGCGCCCGGGCCGCTTCGACCGCCAGGTCGTGGTGCCGCTGCCCGATATCCGCGGCCGCGAGCAGATCCTGAAGGTCCACATGCGCAAGGTTCCGCTGTCGCCCAACGTCGACGCGACCGTCCTGGCGCGCGGCTGCCCCGGTTTTTCGGGCGCCGACCTGGCCAACCTGGTCAACGAAGCCGCGCTGTTCGCCGCCCGCCGCAATGGCCGCACGGTCGACATGTCCGACTTCGAAAAGGCCAAGGACAAGATCATCATGGGCGCGGAACGCCGCTCCATCGTGATGCCCGAAGAGGAACGCAAGAACACCGCGTACCACGAGTCCGGCCACGCGATCGTCGCCCGCCTGCTGCCCAAGACCGACCCGGTCCACAAGGTCACCATCATCCCGCGCGGCCGTGCGCTGGGCGTGACGATGCAGTTGCCCGAGACCGACCGCTACAGCATGGACAAGGGCCGTCTGCTGTCGACCATCGCCGTGCTGTTCGGTGGCCGTATCGCCGAAGAATTGTTCATGGACCAGATGACCACGGGCGCCTCGAACGACTTCGAACGCGCCACCGCCATCGCCCGCGACATCGTCACGCGCTACGGCATGACCGACGAACTGGGCCCCATGGTGTACGCCGAAAACGAAGGCGAAGTCTTCCTGGGCCGCAGCGTCACCAAGACGACGCACATGTCCGAAGCCACCATGCAGAAGGTGGACACCGAGATCCGCCGCATCATCGACGAGCAGTACGGTGTTGCGCGCAAGATCCTGGAAGACAACCGCGACAAGGTCGAAGTGATGACCGCCGCGCTGCTCGAATGGGAAACCATCGACGCCGATCAGATCAACGACATCGTCGAGGGGCGCCCGCCGCGTCCCCCGAAGACGCCTCAGGGCCCGTCGGATACTTCCGACACGCCGCCCACGGGCTTGGCGGCAGGTGGCAATACGGCTGCTGCTGTCTGAGGTTGTTCATCCTGAGTTATGGCAAATAACTTCCTTTGCGGGCGCTTCGAGTTTGATCTCGAGCGCCCGCTTGTCATGGGTATCGTCAATGTCACGCCGGATTCCTTTTCCGACGGCGGTCAGCACGACGATACGGATTCCGCGGTGGCGCACGCGCGCCAACTGATCGCCGAAGGCGCCCAGATCCTGGACCTGGGCGGCGAGTCCACGCGCCCCGGGGCCGATCCGGTTTCCGTGGCCGACGAACTGGCCCGACTGCTGCCGGTGGTGGAGGCGCTGCGCGATTGCGGCGTGCCCCTGTCCATCGACACGTTCAAGCCGGAAGTCATGCGCGCCGTGCTGGACGCCGGCGCGGACATGATCAACGATATCTATGGCTTCAGGCAGCCCGGCGCCGTCGAGGCAGTGGCGCATTCGCGCTGCGGGCTCTGCGTGATGCACATGAAGGGCGAGCCCCGCACCATGCAGGCCGCCCCGCCCGAATACACCGACCTGATCGGTGAAATCGGGCTCTTCCTGGGGGCCCGTGCGCACAAGCTGCGCGCGGCCTGGATCGATCCTCGCCGTATCGTGCTTGACCCGGGCTTCGGCTTCGGCAAGACGGGCGACCAGAATTTCCAATTGCTGCGCCGACTGTCCAGCCTGCGCAGCGCCGGTTATCCATTGCTGATCGGCTTGTCGCGCAAAACCATGATAGGTCAGGCTACCGGCCGGCCGGTGGGCGACAGGTTGCCCGGCAGCATCGCTGCGGCGCTTGCTTGCGTGGCGCGTGGCGCTTCCATCGTGCGGGTGCACGATGTGGCCGCCACGGTCGACGCGCTCAAGGTATGGCACGCGGCAGAACAAGGAGCAATCAGTTCATGATTCGACGCAAATATTTCGGTACCGACGGTGTCCGCGGCGAAGTCGGCGGTCCGGTGATCAACGCCGAATTCGCCCTGCGCCTGGGTTACGCGGCCGGCCGCGTGCTGGCGCGCGAGCACGCCGTGCGCGGCGGCAGCCGGCCGCAGGTCGTGATCGGCAAGGACACGCGGATCTCCGGCTACATGCTGGAGTCCGCGCTGGAAGCCGGCCTGTCGGCCGCGGGTATCGACGTGCTGCTGGCCGGTCCGATTCCGACGCCGGCGGTGGCCTACCTGACCCGGGCGCTGCGCCTGGTCGCCGGCATCGTCATCAGCGCTTCGCATAATCCGTACCAGGACAACGGCATCAAGTTCTTCTCGGCGCAGGGCATGAAGCTGCCCGACGAGATCGAGGCCAGCATCGAAGCCGCCCTGGACGAGCCGCTGGGCTGCGTCGCTTCGGAAGCGCTAGGGCGCGCGCGCCGCATGGGCGATGCGCAGGGCCGCTACATCGAATTCTGCAAGAGCACTTTCCCCAACGATCTGGACCTGAACGGCATGACGATCGTGGTCGACGCCGCCCACGGCGCCGCCTACAACATCGCGCCTCACGTGTTCCGCGAACTGGGCGCCGAAGTGCATGCCATCGGCGTCAACCCGGACGGCTTCAACATCAACAAGGGCGTGGGCGCACTGCATCCCGAGCTGCTGGCCAAGGAAGTGAGCGCCCGCGGCGCCCAGTTGGGCATCGCGTTGGACGGCGACGCCGACCGCCTGCAGATGGTGGACGGCGAGGGCCGCATCTACAACGGCGACGAGCTCATGTACGCCATCGTCCGCGAACGCATGCAGCGCGGCAAGGTGGACGGCGTGGTGGGCACGCTGATGACCAACTTCGGCTTCGAGCGTGAAATGCAGCGCCTGGGCGTGGGCTTTGAGCGCGCCAACGTGGGCGACCGCTATGTGCTGGAGCAGATGCAGGCGCGCGGCTGGCTGTACGGCGGCGAAAGCTCCGGCCATCTGCTGTGCCTGGACTGCCATTCGACTGGCGACGGCATCGTCGCCGCGCTGCAGGTCCTGACTGCGCTGCGCCGTAATTCGGTCGGGCTGGCGGAGTGGCTGAGCGATCTGCGCATGTATCCGCAGAAAATGATCAACGTGCCGTTGGCCCCCGGCCAGGACTGGAAGACGCACGCCGGCCTGAGCGCCGCGCGCAAGGCAGTCGAAGCCGAGCTCGACGGCCGCGGCCGCATTCTGATCCGCGCCTCGGGCACCGAGCCGAAGCTGCGCCTGATGGTCGAGGCAGAAGACGAAGCTCTCGCCGTATCCTGCGCCGAGAAGCTTGCGGCCAGCCTGGGATAAACGCCGGCTTCCGATTGCAAACAAGGCCACCCGGCGCGTGACGGGTGGCCTTGTTTGCTCAAGGGTTGTATAGATTTGTAAAGTTTTGTCGATTTGGAGGGAGGATTGATTTATTCGCTCCAGACTAAACTTCATAGTCACGTAACATATTGGTCAAGTCTTTGACATACAGGGCGTCCACACTGGCTGGACTCTCTAGGAGCTTCGCGCAATGCTGGAATTAGCACGCATCAATCCAAGCCGTAATGCCGCAGAACCTTGGACCGGCGCCGCCGCCAAGGTGCTGGTGGTGGGCTTGGCGCGCACCGCTGAAGAAATCGAGCAGATTCAACGCCTGCGCTATGAGGTCTTCACCGAGGACATGGGCGCGGTGTTTCCCGATGCCCAGGATGGCATCGAGCACGACCGCTTCGACCCGTTCTGCGAACATCTCATGGTCCGTGAGCTGGATACGGGCCGCGTGGTCGGCACCTACCGCATCCTGACGCCGGAAAAGGCGCGGGAGGCTGGCGGTTATTACTCGCAGTCCGAGTTCGACCTGTCCGGGCTGGGCTCGATCCAGGATGAACTGGTCGAAGTCGGCCGCTCCTGCACCCACCCCGACTACCGTGGCGGCGGCGTCATCATGCTGCTGTGGTCGGGCCTGGCCGAATACCTGCGCCGCGGCGGTTATCAGTACGTGCTGGGCTGCGCCAGCGTCAGCCTGCGCGACGACGGCGTCACCGCCGCCGAAGTGTGGCGCACCATTTCCAAGCAGCTGCCGCAGGGCGACGAGCCGCGCGTGACGCCGTTGCACCGCTACCCGGTGGAAAAGCTCAACAGCACTTTGCCGGCGCGCGTGCCGCCGCTGATCAAGGGCTATCTGAAGCTGGGCGCCAAGGTCTGTGGCGAGCCCGCCTGGGACCCGGACTTCAATGCCGCGGATTTTCCGGTGCTGCTCAAGATGGACCGCATGGACGAGCGCTACCGCCGCCACTTCGGGCTGGACCAGCCCGCAACCGCCAACGCCCAGCGCTGAGGCCATCATGCGCCGCCTGCTCCGCCGCATGAAGATCAGGCTGATACGGCGGGCTACCAGGCCGTTGCGCATGGAACTCAAGCGGCTGGATCGCGAAACCGATCTGTCGCCGTTCTAGCGCGCCGGCCCGGCAGCGCGGGGCCGCCGGAGCCGCCCCGCCTGTTCCTCAGAACTCCAGCAGTTCGAACGAAAAACCTACCTTGTTCCACTCGGCTTCTTCGGCGCGCAGCGTGAAGTCGCTCAGGGGATGCTGCGCCAGCCATTCGCGGTTGACCCGCACCACGATGGAGTTGTCGCGCACCGAGGCCGTCAGCGGCAGCGGTTCGATCTCGTTGCGGCGGCGAAACAGCAGCACCGCCAGGCGCAGGCTGAGGATGGCCTTCCATTGCGGGCGCGACCGCACCAGCGGCTCCAGCTTGGTCAGCTTGCCCTGGTGGCCCAGCGCCAGCAGCGCCAGCAACTGCTGGTCGGCGCGCGAGAAACCCGGCATGTCGGCGTTTTCCAGCACGTAGGCGGTGTGCTTGTGGTACGCGTTGTGGGCGATGGACAGGCCGACTTCGTGCAGGTCGGCAGCCCAGCCCAGCGCCGGGCGCAGCTCGGCGCGTTCCGGGCCGTCCGGGAACATCGTGTCGAACAGGGTCAGCGCGGCGTGGTGCACGCGGCGAGCCTGGTTGACGTCGACGTGGTAGCGCTTCATGAACTGGCGCACCGATTCGTCGCGCTTGTCATGCTCGTCGTCGCGGCCCAGCAGGTCGTACAGCACGCCCAGGCGCAGCGCGCCGTCGCCGGTGTGCATGACGTCGATGCCCAATTCGTCGAACAGGGCGCTCATGATGGCCAGGCCGCCCGGCAGCACGTCCGAACGTTCGATCTTGATGCCGGGCAGTTCCGACGGAACCACGCGGCCCGAGCGGATGATGCGGTCCTTCAGCTTGTTCAGGCCGGCGCGCGTGATGCCGCGGTCCGAGAAGCGGCATTCGGTCAGGATGGCGAACAGCGCCTTGGCCGTGCCGGAAGAGCCGTAGGCTTCCTTCCAGCCCATCTTGCGGTACTGCTTGGCGATGACTTCGATTTCGCGGCGGGCGGCCAGTTCGGCCTGCTTCATCTGGTGCGCGTCGACCACGCCGTCCGAGAAGAACTGGCGGCTGTAGCTGACGCAGCCCATGTAAAGCGAGGACATCAGGCCGGGTTCATGGCCGCGGCCGATGATGACTTCGGTGGAACCGCCGCCGATGTCGATGACCAGGCGCTTGTTCGGCGAGGGGGGCAGGGTGTGGACCACGCCGGAAAAGATCAGGCGGGCCTCTTCGCGGCCGGCGATGACTTCGATGGGAAAGCCCAGCGCGGCTTCGGCGCGCGGCAGGAAGTCGCGGGTGTTGCGGGCGACGCGGAAGGTATTGGTGGCGACGGCGCGAACCCGGTTCGGGTGGAAGCTGCGCAGGCGGTCGCCGAAGCGCTCCAGCACGGCGATGGCTCTGTCGATGGCCTCGTCGCCCAGCCTTTTTTCAGAGTCCAGGCCGGCTGCGAGCCGGACGGTTTCCTTGAGGCGGTCGATCTGATAGATCTGGGGCGTACCGTCCTGTTGAACGATGCGTCCGATGGAGAGGCGGAAGCTGTTGGACCCAAGGTCCACCGCGGCCAGAAGTTGATCCATGCGGCTCGTGAATATTGTCTGAGAGGTGGCCCGATTATAGAGACCCCATGTGACAGCGTCCCCGCGCGCGTTTTTTTTCTTATGGAACAGGGGTTTGCGGCATCTGATCGGCCTGCTATGCGTCCCGGTTTTGGCGTACGCTACGTATTTGCTGCTGTGTCATGGAACCGTCACTTTTTTGCAGTAAAACTCCACGCTCTCCCTACGTATGGAATCCGGTATGCCCTCACGCCCTCCTGCCGAGCCTTTGCTTCTGAACCGCGAGTTGTCGCTGCTGAAATTCAACGAACGCGTGCTGGCGATGGCGGAGAATCCCAAGACTCCCTTGCTGGAACGCCTGCGCTACGTGTGCATCGTCAGTTCCAACCTGGACGAGTTCTTCGAGATCCGGATTTCCAGCCTGAAGGAGCAACAGCGCCAATCGCCCAATCTGGTGGGGCCGGACGGCATGACGCCGGACCAGGCCTTCGACAACGTGCAGCAGGCGGTGCACGCGCTGGTCTACCGCCAATACAACCTGCTCAATGACGAGATCCTGCCGGCCATGCACGCCGAGGGCATCTCGCTGCACCATGCATCAGAATGGAATCCGCAGCAGCAGGAGTGGGCGCGCGAGGTCTTCAACCGCGACGTGATGCCGCTGCTGACCCCGATCGGGCTGGATCCGGCGCATCCGTTCCCGCGCGTCTACAACAAGAGCCTGAATTTCATCGTGTCGCTGTCGGGCGCCGACGCCTTCGGCCGCCAGGCCTCGATCGCCGTGGTGCAGGCGCCGCGCGCCTTGCCGCGCCTGATCAAGATGCCCCAGGAGTTGTCGGGCCAGCCCGAGGGCTACATCCTGCTGACTTCGCTGCTGCGCGCCTTCGTGGGCGAGCTGTTCCCGGGCCTGGAGATGCTGGGCTGCTACCAGTGGCGGGTCACGCGCAACAGCGACCTGTTCGTGGACGAGGAAGAAGTCACCAACCTGCGCCACGCCTTGCAGGGCGAACTGTCGCAGCGCAACTTCGGCGCAGCGGTGCGCCTGGAGATCGACAAGCTGACGCCGGTCGAGCTGGAACACTTCCTGCAACGCGAGTTTTCACTCAAGGCGGAGGACACCTACCGCGTGCCGGGGCCGGTGAACTTGTCGCGCCTGATGCAGCTGTGCAACTCGGATTCACGCCCGGACTTGTTGTTCCCCGACTACCGCGCGCCCGTGCCGGCGCCGTTCGACCGCGTGGGCGACAAGCCGGCCGAGCTGTTCGAGGCAGTGGCCGAACAGGACCGCCTGTTGCACCATCCCTATCAGTCGTTCCAGCCTGTCATCGACTTCCTGACCGCCGCGGCGCTGGATCCGGACGTCATGGCGATCAAGCAGACCATCTACCGCACCGGCGAGGATTCCGAGCTGATGAATATCCTGCTGGCCGCCGCGCGCGCCGGCAAGGAAGTGACGGTGGTGGTGGAACTGATGGCCCGCTTTGACGAGCAGACCAACATCAACTGGGCCTCCAAGCTGGAAGAGGTGGGAGCGCACGTGGTGTACGGCGTGGTGGCGCACAAGACGCACGCCAAGATGGCCGTGGTGCTGCGCCGCGAGAAAGGGCGCTTGCGCCGCTATGCCCACCTGGGCACTGGCAACTACCACCCGCGCACGGCGCGTCTATACACCGACTTCGGTCTGCTGACCGCCGATCCGAAGCTGTGCGAGGACATGGACAAGGTGTTCGCGCAGTTGACCGGGCTGGGCGCGCGCCGTTCGCTCAAGGCGCTGATGCAGTCGCCCTTCACCATGCACGACGGCATGGTGGCGCTGATCCGTGCGGAGGCGCGCGCGGCCAAGGCCGGCAAGCGTTCACGCATCATGGCCAAGATGAACTCGCTCCTGGAAGAGCAGGTCATCGAGGAACTCTACAAGGCCGGCCAGGCCGGGGTGAAGATCGACCTGATCGTGCGTGGCGTATGCGCGCTGCGCGCCGGCGTGCCGGGCCTGTCCGAAAACATTCGGGTGCGCTCCATCGTCGGCCGCTTCCTGGAGCACTCGCGGGTCTTCTATTTCTACGCCGAGGGCGAAGAAACGGTGTACCTGTCGTCGGCCGACTGGATGGACCGCAACTTCTTCCGCCGGGTGGAGATCGCATTCCCGATCTACGATAAGACCCTGAAGAAGCGCGTCATCGACGAGGCCTTCACCTACGCCCTGCGCGACAACCAACTGGCCTGGCAGCAGCAGGCCGACGGCGACTACGCCCGCGTCAAGAGCCGCCGCGAGCCCTTCAACCTGCACCAGTACTTGATGCAGAAGCTGGGCGTGTAGCGCCCGCCGCCCCGCCCCGGGGGGGGGGGGCCAGCAAGGCCATCCCTTCCTCCATCTGTTTGCTCCGACCCCCTTTTTCAGGACGGCGTTCGAAGCAAAGCGTCCCCAATCCAGGCCGCGCGGATCCGGCTCCGCCGGTCCGCTACCGGCGCCCCCCTGGGGGGAGGCGCTGCGCGCCTCGGGGGGGCGATCATGACTGTCACTATCCTGTCATGTGAGGCTTTTAATATTCGATGGTCGCTGAAAGACAGGCAGTTTCCAAGCCTGCCAGACTCCTCCAACGAGCACAGAAGGAACCCTGATGTTCAAACGTGTCTTCAAACAAGTTTCCCTGGGCGTCGCGCTGAGCGCCGCCGTGTTTGCCGTCCAGGCCGCCGACGTGACCGGCGCCGGCGCTTCGTTCCCGTACCCGATCTACGCCAAGTGGGCGTCCGACTACAAGGCTGCCACCAACAGCGCGGTCAACTACCAGTCCATCGGTTCGGGCGGCGGCCAGCAGCAGATCATCGCCAAGACCGTTGATTTCGGCGCCTCGGACGATCCCATGAAGGCAGCCGACCTGGAAAAGAACGGCCTGCTGCAGTTCCCGGCCGTCATCGGCGGCACGGTTGCCGTGGTGAACGTCGACGGTATCGAACCCGGCAAGCTGAAGCTGTCGGGCAAGGTCCTGGCCGACATCTTCCTGGGCAAGATCAAGAAGTGGGATGACGCCGCCATCAAGGCAATGAACCCCGACCTCAAGCTGCCCTCGGCCGACATCATCGTCGTGCACCGTTCGGACGGCTCGGGCACCACCTTCGGCTGGACCAACTACCTGTCCAAGGTGTCGCCGGACTGGAAGTCGACCGTGGGCGAAGGCAAGGCCGTCAAGTGGCCGGTGGGCCAGGGCGGCAAGGGCAACGAAGGCGTCGCCGCCTACGTCGGCCAGCTGAAGAACTCGATCGGCTACGTCGAATACGCCTACGCCAAGCAGAACAAGCTGGCCTGGACGCAACTGCAGAACAAGGACGGCAAGTTCGTCCAGCCCGAGCAGAAGGCATTCGCCGCCGCGGCCGCCAACGCCGACTGGAAGAGCGCGCCGGGCATGGGCGTGGTCCTGACCGACGAGCCGGGCGCCGATTCCTGGCCCGTCACCGCCGCCACCTTCATCCTGATCCACAAGTCGCAAGACAAGCCGGCTCAGGGCAAGGCTGTCCTCGAATTCTTCGACTGGGCCTTCAAGAACGGCGCCAAGTCGGCTGAAGCCATGGACTACGTGCCGCTGCCGGAAGCCGTGACCAAGGAAATCCGCGCCGCCTGGGGCGAGGTCAAGGCCGCCGACGGCAAGGCCGTCTGGCAATAACGGATGGAGCGCGGGGAGACCGGGCAAGCGTCCCGGTCTTCGCCACGCAAACCATCAGCAGCCGTCCCTTGAGCATGCGCGAGAGCGGATCGACAGGGACGGACCGCAGCAAGATCTTCGAAGTTACTCCCCTGGTTTCCTAAGGAAAGTCCATCCATGAGCGCGGTAATGGATAATAGTGTGCCGCTTTCGCCCAGCGTGGCGGACTCCGTGACTACCGGCACGCCTTCGCCTATGAAGCAAAATAAAAACGCGCTGATGGATGCGCTATTCAAGAATCTGACCCGCCTGTTCGCCTTCCTGGTGTTCATCCTGCTGGCGGCGATTCTTGTTTCCCTGATCTACGGCAGCCGGGAATCGCTGGCCAAGTACGGCCTGTCGTTCCTCTGGCTCAACGACTGGGATCCGGTCAATTCGAACTACGGCGCGGTGGTGCCCATCATCGGCACGCTGCTGACCTCGGCCATCGCCCTGATCATCGCCGTGCCGGTCTCCTTCGGCATCGCCATCTTCCTGACCGAACTGTCGCCGACCTGGCTGCGCCGCCCCCTGGGCACCGCGGTCGAAATGCTGGCGGCGATTCCGTCGATCATCTACGGCATGTGGGGCCTGTTCGTCTTCGTCCCCGTGTTCCAGCAGTATGTGCAGCCCTTCATGATCGCCACATTGGGCAGCGTCCCCGTGATCGGCGGCATCTTCGCGGGGCCGCCCTTCGGCATCGGCATCTTCACCGCCGGCCTGATCCTGTCGATCATGATCATCCCGTTCATCGCCGCGGTCATGCGCGACGTGTTCGAGCTGGTGCCGGCGATGCTCAAGGAATCCGCCTACGGCCTGGGCAGCACGACCTGGGAAGTGATGTGGCGCGTGGTGCTGCCCTACACCAAGTCGGGCGTCATCGGCGGCATCATGCTGGGCCTGGGCCGCGCGCTCGGCGAGACCATGGCGGTGACCTTCGTCATCGGCAACGCCTTCAAGTGGTCCGGCTCGCTGTTCTCGCCGGGCAACTCGATCGCCTCGGCGCTGGCCAACGAATTCAATGAAGCGGGCGGCATACAGAAGTCGGCGCTGCTGGAACTGGGCCTGATCCTGTTCCTGATCACGACCATCGTGCTGGCCCTGGCCAAGATGCTGCTGGTTCGCCTGTCCGCCGGCGAAGGCAAGAAAACCTGACGCGCCGCGAGCACAAGGAAAAGATCATGGCTGTATCCGTACTCAATATGCAGAACGGCACCTATCGCCGGCGTCGCGTGATCAACCGCATCATGCTGACCGTGTCGCTGGGGACGCTGGTGTTCGGGCTGTTCTGGCTGTTCTGGATCATTCTGACCCTGCTGGTGAAAGGCGCGCCCGCGCTGTCGTACACGCTCTTCACCGAGATCACGCCGCCGCCGGGGCAGACCGGCGGCCTGATCAACGCCATCTTCGGCAGCGTCATGATGGCCGGCGTGGGCACGCTGATCGGCACGCCCGTCGGCATCCTGGCCGGCACCTACCTGGCCGAATACGGCCAGCGCGGCTGGCTGGCGCCCGCCACGCGCTTCCTGAACGACGTGTTGCTGTCGGCCCCGTCCATCATCATCGGCCTGTTCATCTACGCCGTGTACGTGGCGCAGGTCGGGCACTACTCGGGTTGGGCCGGCGCCATCGCGCTGTCCATCCTGGTGATTCCGGTGGTGGTGCGCACCACCGATAACATGCTGCTGCTGGTGCCCAACAGCCTGCGCGAGGCCGCCGCCGCGCTGGGTTGCCCCAAGTGGCGCATGATCACCCTGGTGTGCTATCGCGCCGCCAAGACCGGCATCATCACCGGCGTGCTGCTGGCCATCGCCCGGATCTCCGGCGAAACCGCGCCGCTGCTGTTCACCGCGCTGTCGAACCAGTTCATGTCCCTGAACATGAACGGCCCGATGGCCAACCTGCCGGTCGTCATCTACCAATACGCCGCCAGCCCCTTCAAGGACTGGAACAACCTGGCATGGGCCGGCGCCACGCTGATTACGCTGCTGGTGCTGGGCATCAACATCATCGCCCGCAACATGTTCCGCAAGTAAAGATCGCTATGCCGGCGCGCAGGGCGCGCCGCAGCCAAGGGAAACCAAATGGAAAACACCGCTAACGCCGTCAAGAACAAGATCGAGGTCAAGAACCTGAACTTCTACTACGGCAAGTTCCATGCGATCCGCAATGTGAACATGTCGATCCAGGAGAAGAAGGTCACCGCCTTCATCGGCCCGTCGGGCTGCGGCAAGTCCACGCTGCTGCGCACGTTCAACCGCATGTTCGAGCTGTACCCCGGCCAGCGCGCCGAGGGCGAAATCATCCTGGACGGCGAAAACCTGCTGACGGCCAAGACCGACATCTCGCTGATCCGCGCCAAGGTCGGTATGGTGTTCCAGAAGCCCACGCCATTCCCCATGAGCATCTACGACAACATCGCCTTCGGCGTGCGCCTGTTCGAGCGCCTGTCCAAGGGTGAAATGGACGAGCGCGTGGAATGGGCCTTGAGCAAGGCCGCGCTGTGGAACGAAGTGAAAGACAAGCTGCACCAAAGCGGCAACAGCCTGTCGGGCGGCCAGCAACAGCGCTTGTGCATTGCGCGCGGCGTGGCCATCAAGCCGGAAGTGCTGCTGCTGGACGAGCCGTGTTCCGCGCTGGACCCGATTTCCACCGCCAAGATCGAAGAGCTGATCGCCGAACTGAAGAACGACTACACCGTCGTCATCGTGACGCACAACATGCAGCAGGCCGCGCGCTGCTCGGACTACACCGCCTACATGTATCTGGGCGAGCTGATGGAATTCGGCCAGACCGACCAGATCTTCGTGAAGCCCTCGCGCAAGGAAACGGAAGACTACATCACGGGCCGCTTCGGCTGATCGCCGGGTTCAGGTTCCGCAAGAAAAAACGGCGCGCTTCGAAAAGCGCGCCGTTTTTCTTTTACTGCTTCAGGGCCCGCTTGGTCCCCGCCGCGGGCAGTTTCTGGACGTTACCGCATGGCGACCGGTCCTTCGCGGCTGGGTGGACATAGGCCGCCCGGCCGGGATCTGGTATAGTTGCCACCCTTCGGGGCGTAGCGCAGCCTGGTAGCGCATCTGCTTTGGGAGCAGAGGGTCGTGAGTTCGAATCCCACCGCCCCGACCAATATCCATGCGTATCTTCGGATACGCAGAGCAAGAGAAGTTCAAAGGTGGACCGAATGCGGACCGCCTGCAAAAAGGCCCCAATCTCATTGAGATCGGGGCTTTTTTTTGATCCATCGGAATGCCGATCAGGGTTTGATGGCGCCAACGCCCGGGCTTCCGTTCTCGTCTGACGGAAACTCGCTTGCGTATTCCGTTCTTGAGATTTCGAGCCCTTTGGGACGCGGCTTTCCTGACGCTCGATCAACCTTAAGTTGCCTTCCGCGGACGTTTCGAGCGTGTCGGTGCATGTCTCGGATTGGCAATAGCGGTAACTGTCATTTCGCTTCGTCCTGGCTGGATTGGCCGGCGCTATGATGGTCGTACACACTTGGGAGTGCGCCATGTGGAAATGCCGAAATTGCGGGCTTGAAGTCATGTTCTCGGCCGCCCAGCCTGAAGTGGACGAGGAGGGGTGCTACTTCCTTTGTCCCAGTTGTGGACATCGGAATGCACTGATTAACGCTGGAGGCGGTGGATCGGACGACACGCTGGAATTGGCCCAGCCGGACGAATAACGCATTTATCCCTTCTCTCTCAGGTTGCTTTGCCGGGACGAAAGGCGTGACAGGATCTTTCTTGTTCTTGTAGCGCGCCAACCCCTTGTTGCGGATGCCGTCGGCCTCTTATTTCCGGCACATCGTCAGCGGTGGGAGCGGTGCGTTCACGGAGGGCGGAATGCGCAAGAGTGCGAGAGAGGCTCGACCTTGGTCAGATCAGGGATGTTGGATTAATATCGCGAGGCGACAAATATAATTAGACACAACTGGTCGGAGGGCGTAATGGCTTGGGCGAACGCTTGGATGAAAACCAGGGAGATGTGGCGGCGTAGGGGCGCGATCTCATGCATCACGCTTGGTTACTTGATCGCCGTCCATCAAATCTTGGCCGCTACCGATGCCTACGAGCAGGTTCGCAGCGTCCTGATTGAACACGAGCACTTTGAACTGGACGAGCTGGTGCTTCTCGCAGCGCTGGCATCCCCTTTTGCCTGTCTCGCGCTCTGGATCCAAACTCGCCGCTTGCAGCAGGAAACACTGCAACGACGCGCGCTGGACGAGCTCATGACCGAGCTTTTCAAGCGAACCCAGGAAAAGGAACGGCGCACCTGGTAGCGATCGTGGGGTCAGCTCAGTTTCTGAGCTGACACCTTGTGTTTTGGGACAAGACGGCAAAACGCTGGCTGTGTTTCCCTCAGCGTGTCCGCAACGCATCCACCGGCCCGGTGACGGTGATCACCAATGGCACGCCGTTTATCTGATCGGGCAGGCGCGCAGCCACTTGCGCGTCCAGCACGCCCACCGCAAGCGCTTCCTCTCCCGGGCGGCCGGTGCAGATGCCGACCGAGACGACACCCGGAATGGCAAGCAGCCGCGGGCCGTCGCTGGCCAACAGCGCTTCGGCCGCTCCGCCTGGCGGGGTTTCGACGGGGTTGTATTCGACCGGTCCCGCACCCGAAAAGTCCGGCCCTGGTTTTTGGACGTTGCTCATGGCGTCAACTCCTTTGGCCTCGCCGGGGTTTGGGAAACACCGGCCGCTGCCTTGCAGGAGCGGCCGGGACCGCGGTTACGGCAGCAATCTGATATTCAACGAGGATAGCGCGGCGCCAATCGGGTTGGCAAACGTGGTGCCGCCACCGCCCGCGAAAAGCAGGCCGACTGGCCGCACACCAGTCGCCCAGTGCCAGATCAGCGAGCCGGAATCTCCGCCAGCGGAGAAGGGGTTGGCATTCACCGATTGAATGGCAATCTGGTTGCGGAAGAGCGCAACGCGGCCGCCGCCGTAGTTCACGTTGACCGACACGCCGATCTGCGTCACGCGGCCTTGGGTGAGTCCTGTCGTGCGGCCGCTCTTGCCGACGATGAGGCCGAGCGAGGCGGCCAGGGGCGCCGTGCCGGTTCGGTAGTAGGCGGCTCTGCCGCCCGACAGATAATATTGCTCGCCGCGGATGCGCTCATGCCAGGCCCAGCCGAAGGCGGCGTCGACGAAGTTCGCGGCGCCGCCGAAGCTGATGGGCACCCAGCGCGCCAGCACCGCGATCTGGTCCGCCGGGTGGCGGCCGCCATCCGCGGCGCCAGGCTGAATAATGCTGTCGTTCACGCGGCCGGCGTTCGAATTGGCCAGCACATGGTTGTTGCTGAGGATCAGGTGCCGGTTGGTCCAAGGCGCAGTCAGTCCAATCGTCCGGCTTCCGAGCGTGCCCGCCGTGACATTGACGTGCCCTACCGAGACGCCGCCTGGCGCGGGGCGGTGCCGTGCGCGGTGCGAGTAGGCGTCGACCACGCCCACCGGCACCTGCTGTACCGCTACGCTCGATAGCGCCCGAGTGCCGGCGGCTTGCGCCAACTGGCCCATGATGGCGTCCTGCGGCAGGAGGGTTTCGGTGAAGATCGTCAGCACCGGCTCCCCCGGACCGCCTATGCCGAACGCGATGTCGCCCGGTTCGGGCAGACCGATCCCCACGCCCACGATACCTTCGGTCGAAGGCGCTTCGGAGAGTGTCGCGAACTCGCCGGACGCCGCGAGCAAGGTTGCTTCGACCGCGTCCCTGAGTGCCAGCAGGTCCTTTGAGACACCGGCCTCGGTCAGCGTGGCCTGCTGTTCCGCTTCTTCGCTCAGCGCGTCCAGGCCGGCGGAGTCGGAATCGGGGTTTTCGGGAGAGCCTGCGGCGGATTTTCCGCTGGCCGGGCCGCTGTCATCGCCTTCGCCCGGGTTGTCCACGCGTGTGGAATTGCTGTTCTTTTCTGACATGACTATATCCTCCAACGAACAAGCGTTAGAAAAAATCGTGCAGATTGAGAAAGGTTGTCATGCACCCTTGGGACTCGCGAGCCATGGCCAGTTGTCCGCAGGGTTCAAGAAAGTCGTACTAATCAACTGCCTTTGCTATTGCGGGCGCTTTGCTACTGATAGGGATTTTCTCGAGTGGGTTATCTGTCGGGCACTACCCGCTGTGCCGGACTGATCTGGCTGGGCGAGCGCAAGTCTTGCACCGCGTTCACGCTGCATCCATCCGAGCGGCGGTCTGCGGAGCCAGGAGATCCCCCAAGTCAGACGCCTACGTCAGACAACCGATCGTCACCACGAGTTGGATGCCGCTGAATAGTCCAAGCCAGGCGAGTACGGTAACCCTGGTAGTAATCCTGTTGAATGCCTCATTTTGGGTATGCGCGCGGCATCTCCCATCACCGGTCAAGCGTTTGCCGGGCTCTGAAAGGCGGAGAAGGATTGGACGCCAACATCACTGATTTCAGTGATAGGCGCAGAGGTAAATACTGGTTAGAGTCTGCGGGTTTTTTCAGACCCACTCTCTAAGCAACGGTGAAGTAATGAAAGTCAGGCATTTTGCGCTTGCGGCTTTGGCATGCGTTCCCATGGTCGCTTCGGCAGCGGATGTGGTTTTCGTCAATCAGTCATCTTGGGAAATCCACGAGATCTACTTCTCGCCCGCCAAGCAGAAGAGCTGGGGCGAAGACCACCTGGACCAGGAAGTTTTACAGAAAGGCGATTCACTCACCCTGTCCGGTGTGAGCCGTGGCAAGTGGGACGTCCGCGTCGTCGACGAGGACGGCGATCAATGCGTGCTCGAAGAGGTGCAGATTGATGGCGCCGATAAATGGGTGATTACCGACAAAGAGCTGTTGGCCTGTCAGGCTGCCAGCTGATCGCGCGCGTTTGCTGCCCGGGCCCATGAGCGCGACATCCTGGCGGATTCACCGCATTAATGCGAAATACGTCAATTTATTGCATTGTTATCAGTTGTAACTCACAAAAAGCCCTTATGCCATAAGCAGATATACCTAGTTTCAGGTATAGACGAAGAGTTTCAATCCTCGTCTAATGCTTTCAGTCAATAGACAAATGATGCATTGACTTGAGCGAAAAAGGCTGCATATCAGCAACAGTGTATGCAATCTTTACGCGATGCTCGGGTTGGTGAATGGCGAAAAAACAGGCTAGGAGGGTTAGAGGCATGTCAGCGACTGTGTTTTATGAACGGGCTGTGGCGCTGGATCGGGCAGCGCACCAGGACACCAAGATCCAGATTCAGCCGGATCATTACGCATTCGCGCAGGACACGAATGCTTTGCCCATCGCCGCCAGCGAATTCGCGGATGCCGGCCGCCACTATCCCATCGTGTTCGTGGGTGACGATGCCGGCAATTTCCACGTGGCCGTGCTGCTGGGCCTGGAAGACAAGTCCAATCTGTTCGTGACCGAGCTGGGCACCTGGAAGGCCGACACGTATGTGCCCGCCTTCGCCCGCCGCTATCCCTTCGTGCTGGGCACCACGGCCGAGGCCGACCGCCTGGCCGTGTGCATCGACGAGTCCTATCCCGGCGTCAATGCTGCCGATGGCGTGGCTCTGTTCGAGGACGGCAAGGAAACTGGCTACCTGACGCAGATGATGGAATTCCTGCGGGTGTTCCAGGGCGAGATGGAGCTGACCAAGAACATGGCTCAGCGCCTGAACGAGCTGGGCTTGCTCACGGCCAAGACCATCACGATTTCGCAGGCTGACGGCGACCGCTATCTGAGCGGCTTCTGGGTGGTGGACGAGCAGAAGTTCGCCGGCATCGATGATGCCCGCGTGCTCGAACTGCAGCGCGCCGGCATCCTGCGCCTGATCGAACTGCATCGCGCATCGCTGGGCAATGTCCAGCGCCTGGCGATGCAGCTGGACGAGCAGCGCCGCCTGAAGGCACAGCAGCAGGACGCCGCGCCGCCCGTCGAGTCCGCGGCCTGATTCCCGCCGCTGGGCCATGCTGACCGCCACCTTGACTCCCGCGATCGGCCCGGCCCCCAGCCAAGCCGGCGCCGAACCCGAGATCCATATCCCCCTGCATACGCTGCGGGGAGAGCAGCGGATCTGGGCGGACCGCCTGCTCGCGGTCTTCAAGAACAGGCAGATCGACGGGGTCGAGTGGTCGATGAAGTTCTCGGCCGCGGGCCTGGTCGGCAATCGCTTCATGCTGGGCATACAGCGCGAAAACTGGCGTCAGCTGGATCTGGCCACCTTGTCGCGCGCGCTCGCCATGCCGCAGTCGCTATGGATGAGGGTGGTGCAGGACATGGAGCACGCGCGCGCCATGTTCTTCGCCTACGAGCCCGACGGCGCGGCCGGCACCTACCGTGTCTACCTGGAGTTCATGCCCACGCCCGAGGCGTTGCGCCAGCACGGCGTGCTGCCCCTGGGCTGCGGCTACAAATGGCATCCGGCGACGCAGCGCGAGGCGGCGGTGACGGCTTACCGCATGCGCTATCTGCAAGACCGCGCGGCGTTCGATGCGCACCTGGAGCCTTATCTGGCCAGGCTTGCCAACCCGGTGCTGCGGCAGGTCGCGCAAACCATCGTGGCGCAGGCATGCGGGCAGGCCGATCCGGCGGGCTTCATGTTCCTGGAAGTGGACGAGGCCGATACCCGGCGCGATTCGTTCACGCTGACTTTTCGTGGGGCTGACCTGCCGTTGCGGGCGTTCATTCCCGATCTTCTGCGTTTGGCCGCCAGTCTGGCTTTGGCGGAAAGCGATGTTCTTGGTTTCCTGATGCCCGACGAACCCCGCAGCCTTTACAGCTTGGCTGCGGGCGCCGCGCGGGACGGGCACGAGTTCCTGACTGTCTACTATGACTGACAACGACAAGCTTCTCTTCCCCCCGGCGTTCGCGCGCAAGGGCATGCTGGCGGCGGCGGTTCTGGCCGCATTGAACCTGGCGGGCTGCGCCTCGCGCGGCCAGGGAGCGCCGGCCGCAGCGGCGCCCGCTGCATCATCCGCCTCCGCCTCCGCCTCCGCCGCCCCGGCTGCGGCGCCGCAAACCGAAAGCGGTCCGCTCAAGCTTGGGCAGCCCACGCCCCAGGAGGATTCAGGCTTCGGCAAGACCACGCCCAGCGCCCAGATGGACGAAGTCGCGCCCGCGCCCGCGCCGCGCTTCGACGAGAGCACCGAGTTCCCGGCGCCCGCGTCCTATCTGGCGCAAGACATGCCGGCGTACAACGGCGCGCAGCTGCCGGACCAGTCCGATCCCATGACGCTGGATCAGGTCTACATGATGGCGCTGCAGAACGACCCGCAGATGCAGGGGGCCTATCAGGAACTGCAGGCGGTGGGCTATGGCGTGATCTCCGCGCGCGCGGGCCTTCTGCCCAGCGTGAGCGGCGAAGTCAATCGCAGCCGCGTCCGCCAGAACGTGGTCGACAGCGAAAATACCGTCTACCAGACCGGCCGCGCCAACTGGGCCGAGAACGGTTGGGCGCTGACGCTGAACCAGCCGATCTTCGAACTGGGCGCGTATCACAAGTGGCGCCAGTCGCAGGAGGCCGAGCGCAAGGAAGTGGCCAGCTATGCCTACGCGCAGCAAGACCTGATGCTGCGCACGGCGACCGCCTATCTCAGCGTGCTGGCGGCGCAGGACCAGATCGAGCTGACCGAGGCCGAGCGCCGTACCACGCAGAAGCAGCAGGAACTGGTGCAGGCGCGCTTTCACAGTGGCCAGGAAACCCGCGTGGGCCTGAGCGAAGTGCAGGCGCGCCTGGATATCCAGGATGCCAACACGCTGCTGGCAAGAAACGACTACCTGGACAAGCAGCAGGCCGTGCAGGAGATCGTCGGCTACGGCAACCTGAAGCTGCGTC
>JALDYL010000341.1:0-4154 GCA_032153965.1 Achromobacter sp.
TCCGTGACATACCAGCCGGAGCCCTTGAGCTGGAACCCAGCCGCGGTCACCTGCTTGGAGAACGTGCTTTCGCCGCATTCGGGGCAAACCGAAAGCGGCGCATCGGAAATCTTCTGCAAGACGTCTTTGGCATGGCCGCAGGCGCTGCACTTGTAAGCGTAAATGGGCATCTAGGGCTCCCAGGCGCGGGCCCGGCATATCAAGAGCCGCTGTCGCCGGACGCAATGTCCGGGGCCGGATCGGGTCGCAAGACTGGTCCGAACGGAAGCGGCGGGTGGGCGAGGCCGGAAAAAAATACGGGAAAGTCTTGAATTTTAGCGGTTTTTCGTGAACCGCCGGTGTCCGGCCCCGGCGGCCCGCCTTGGGCGGCGCCTCAGGGGCGCCGCCAGCGGCTGCGCCGGCCTTGCCTCCCTATACGGGAAGCAGGAACATGACCGCCGCCACCAGGGTCGGCGCCAGGGCGGACAGGAACAGCCGCCCCGACGAAATGCTGCCGTCCGGGAAGTGGTTCTTCAGGATGGCGAAGCCGGCCGGGTTGGGCGCGTTGGCAATCACCGTCAGCCCCCCACCCGTGACCGCGCCGGCCACCAGCATGTAGCGCCAGGCCTCGTTGGTGCCTTCGACCAGCGATCCCAGGTAGGTCAGCGCGGCGTTGTCGGTGATGGCGGTGAGCGCGGTCGCGCCCCAGAACAGCACGAAGGGTTCGAGCCCGCCCAGCAGGTCCTGCAGCCACCACTTCTGCAGGCCGCCCAGCACCACCAGCCCGGCCAGGAAGAAGCCGACCATCAGGCCTTCCTTGATCATCAGGCGGCTCTGGTGGCGCTTGTAGGCTTCGGCGAAGCCGATGAACATCATCAACAGGCCCAGGAAGATGGCCGGATGATGCGCGCTGAGCACCACGGCGACCAGAAACACCAGGTGCACCAGCATGACCACCAGCGGCACCGGCCCGCGCGCGTCGCCGCCTTCGGGCGCGTCCACGCCGCCGCCCGTGCCCACCGAGCGCTCCAGCAGCGCCTTGCGGCAGATGAAGGTCAGGAGGGCCGCGTTCAGGCAGACCGCGATCGCTGCGCGCCAGCCGAAGTGCTGCGCCATGAAGGCCGAGTCCCAGCCGAAGGTGGAGGCCACCATCAGCACCGGCGGCGCGGCGTAGGAGGTCAGCACGCCGCCGATGGAGACGTTGACGAACAGCACGCCAAGCGTCAGGTATTTGAAGCCCGCGCGCCCGCTGCTGCGGAAGTAGGCGTCGCGCAGCAGGATGGCGGCCAGCGTCATCGCGGCGGGTTCGGTGATGAAGGAGCCTCCCAGCGGCACCAGCGACATCACGACAAAGAACGTGGCGAGTTCGCGCGGCAGCGGAAGCACGCGCGCCACCAGCCGCACCAGCATGCCGACCAGTTCCAGTATGGGCCGGCTGGCGGCCACCACCATGATCACGAAGACGAACAGCGGCTCGGTGAAGTTGCGCGTGTCCATGTACTCGATGGCATGCGACGGGCCGGCCAGCGCGGCCATCGCCACGATCAGCACGAAGGCCCAGACGCCGAACACGGCCTCGACTTCGGAGAACAGATGCCAGATGCCCGCATGCGGTCCGCCACGATGCGCGAGCCGCGCGAAGAAGGGAACCGAGAAGGTATGAAGAACCGCCACGGCGAACAGAAGGGTGGCGATGACTTCAAGTGTCTGGGGCATGTAAACGACTTCCGGAATAGGGATTCGACAGCGCGGACGCCGCCCGGCGGGCCTGCGGGACAAGGGTCGCAATATAGCGCAAGGCCCTTGCCGTGTAACGCAGGGTCAACACCAAGGCGCGCGGATCCGCGCCGCTATTTCCGCCAGTCTTGCGCGTCGCTGGCTGCGCCTTGGCGCGCATGCCGGAACGGCAGCAGCCGCAGGTCCAGCGCCGCGGGTCCGGGCGCGTCGACGTCGATGATCGCGGCGCACAGCGGCAGGAAGGCCGCGCGGAAGTGGTTCTTGGCCTTCACGCACAGCAGCCGCACCTGATCGAGATCGACGCCATGCAGGGTGAAGAAGCCCGGATCGTTGGCGGGCGCCACCAGTTCAGTGACAATGACCCGCACATTGGGCCGGTCGCGCAGCGACAGCAGCACGGTGCGTCCGCAACTCGTGCGCACGCCCGTCTCCATCGGACCGGTATTGCTGAATTCACCATCGGTGTAGCGTTCGACGCGGAACGCCGCAAGCACCGGCGCACCGAAGTCGCGGCTCACGCGGCCGCCCAGGGCCAGTTCGCAATCGCCGCCCAACCCTGCCTCATAGGCGCGCCTGACCGCGTCCGGGTCCGCGAAGCTGGCGAACACGCAAGGCAGATCGATACGCGCATCCAGCAAGGCGCGGAACAGCGCCGGCGTGTCGCACACGCCGCCAGACAGCGGGTTGTCGCCCGGATCGGTGACGGCCACCAGGCCGCCCGCGCGCGCCGCTTCCACGGCTTGCGCCAAGCCCTCTTGCGGCGTCGGCAGGATGACCGCAAACGCAGGCTCCAGGCGCCGCATTGCGGCCATCATGGCCTCGGCCGCGGTCTGCGCCAGCTTGCCCGCGGCATCGCGAGCCGTGTCGGCCACCACCAGCACCGATGCGCCGGTATCGACGGTATCCGCATACGGAAAGCCGCCGAACACCGAGACTTCGGCTACGCCTTCGCCCAACTGAGCGGCGGCGAGATCCTGCAATTCACGCATGGGGCCGGCATCGGTGCGCATGTTGAAGCTGGACAGCAGCAGGTCCGGCTTGGCCACCAGCACCCGCGGCGACAGCGTGCCGGCCTGCGTGCGCAACAGCATGTCGAGCACGCGCTGTGCAGCTTCCCGCATGTCGATGTGGGGATAAGTCTTGTAGCCGCTGGCGCAATCCAGCAGGCCACCCAGTTCAGGGGCCAGGTTGGCGTGCAGGTCGAAGCTCGCGCCCAGAGGCACGCCCGGCAGCAAGGCCCGCACGGCCCGCACGAAATCCAGATCGGGCGTCTGGCGCAGGTCGGTGATGGCGGCGCCATGCAACGACAGGTAGACGGCATCCCAGCCGGCCTCGTCCGCGGCCAGCCCGGCCAGCACCTCTTCGGTAAAGGCGCGGTGCACGGCGTCCTCTATCGGCCCGCCAGGCAGGGCGGACGCGCAGCGCAAGGCCACTACCTCCCAGTCCGGATGCGCGCGGGCGAACTCGGCCACTTCGCCGAGTTCGGTGGCCGTGCCAACGGCGGCGGCCAGGGCGTCGTCGCCCTTGCGCCACTCGCGCCGTTCGAAATCCGCCATGGTGCAGGGCACCGGGCAGAAGGCGTTGCCTTCGTACCAGAAGCGCGCCACCGCCAGCCTTTTCTTCATGCGCTTGCCCATGCGTTTCCCCGCTTATTCCGGACGGATGTCGGTGCCTTCGATCAGGACGCGATACTTCTCGCGCTCCGTCTGCAGATGCTGCGCCAAGGCTTGCGGCGTGCCGCCCATGGGCTGCGCGGCCAAGGCGGCCAACCGTTCGCGCGTGGCGGGCGCATCCAGCACCCGCTGAGCGGCGGCGTTGAGTTTGTCGATAACCGGCTGCGGCGTGCCGGCAGGCGCCATCACCACGAACCACGAGGTCAGTTCGAAGCCCGGCACGGATTGCGCGATGGCGGCCACGCCCGGCGCGGCGGCCACCGGCTGGGCCGAGGTCACGCCCAGGGCCACCAGCTTGCCCGCCTTGATCAGCGGCAAGGCGGTGGGCAGGTTGTCGGCCGACAGGTCGATCTGGCCGCCCAGCAGGTCATTGTTGGCCTGGCTGGCGCCCTTGTACGGCACGTGGCGGATGTCCACCTTGCCCATGCGCTTGATCATCTCCAGCGCCAGATGGCCCGAACTGCCCACGCCGGGCGAACCCCAGTTCAGGCGTCCAGGCTCGGCGCGCGCGGTACGCAGCAGGTCGTCCATGGTCTTCAGGCCCGACCCGGGATGCGTCAGCACCACGTTGGGCACCTGCGCCACATAGGCGACCGGCGCGAAATCCTTGGCCGGGTCGTAACCGATCTTCTTGTAGACGTAGGCGTTGATGATCTGCGTGCCGGGCGTGCCCAGCAGCAAGGTGTAGCCGTCCGGCTGCGCGTGCGCCACCTCGGACGCGCCCAGGCTGCCGCCCGCGCCGGCCTTGTTGACCACCACCACGGA
>JALDYL010000087.1:0-20071 GCA_032153965.1 Achromobacter sp.
CGGGGGGCCCGGCCCGCGGCAGTCGGCCTGTTCAGGCCGCCTGCACCACCACGGTGGACACCTGCACGTCCACCGCCGTCATCAGCTTGTGCACCGGGCACTTCTCGGCCACTGCCAGCAGTTCGTCGATCTGCGCATCCGACAAGGGGCCGTTCAGCGTCAGCTTGGCCGTCAGGCGGTAGATTCCCTTGCGCTCCTCGCCGGCATCGCGCACCACTTCCACCCCCACCGATTCCAACGGCAGGCCCTTGCGCTGCGCGTAGACCATCAAGGTCATGGCCTTGCAGCCGCCCAGCGCGGTATCGAAGTAGTCGTGCGGATCAGGGCCGGCGCCTTGGGGCTGGGGCATGTCCAGCGGCAGATCGTGGCCTTCGGCCGTGGCGGTGAATTGCAGCGTGTTGGGCGCATTCTGGCGCACGCGGATGCTCATGGGTCCTGTCTCCTGGTAACGGGTCCTGGCGGGCGGCCGCCGCGGCCGCCCCAGACCACGTTGTATCACCTGGCGGGCGCTCCCAGGACGTGGCCAGCGCAAGCAACTGACTGTAAGCTGAACTTCTGGCCCCGGGGCCGGTCGGATATCTCTATCCGCAATACCTGAGCAAACTTTAAGGGGGCCACATGAGCGCCAGACAACTACTCGATCAACTGCTGCAGTCCGGGCAAGGGCTGCTGTCGGACACCACCAACCGCGTGCAGAACGCCACGGGCGGCAAGGGTTCGTCCTTCCTGACCGGCCTGGGCGGCGGCGCGCTGGGCGCGGGCGCCCTCGGGCTGCTGCTGGGCAGCAAGAAGGCCCGCAAGATCGGCGGCAAGGTCGCCATGTACGGCGGCATGGCGGCGCTGGGCGCCCTGGCCTACCGCGCCTATGGCGACTGGCAGCGCAGCCAGGCCGGCGCGCCCGCGGCTCCCCCGCAAACGCTGGACCGCCTGCCCGCGCCCCAGGCCGAGCAGCACAGCACGGCGGTGCTGACCGCCATGATCGGCGCGGCCAAGGCCGACGGCCACATCGGCCCGGAAGAGCGCGCCCTGCTCGAGACCGAGCTGTCCAAGCTGTCGTCCGACGCCCAGGACCGCCGCTGGCTCGAAACCGAGCTGTCGCGCCCGCTGGATCCGTCCGTCATCGCGCAAGCCGCGCAGACCCCGGAAATGGCGGCCGAGATGTACCTGGCCAGCCTGCTGGTGGTGGACGAGGAAAGCTATATGGAACGCGCCTATCTGGACGAACTGGCGCGCCAGCTCAAGCTGCAGCCGGGCCTGAAGGAACAGCTGGAACAGCACGCCCGGGCCGCCGCGGCCTGAGGCTGGCCTGCGCCCGGCTCAGTCGGCGCGCAGGCCGATCGCCTGCGTCAAGGCGGTGTAGCGGTCAATATCCGCATCGATCATGGCCTGGAATTCACGCGGCGTGCTGCTGGCGGGCGTAAAGCCCTGTTCGCGCAGCGCCGCCTGCACATCGGGGCGCTGGACGATCTTCGCCACCGCTGCATTCAGCTTGGCCACCACCGCGGGCGGCGTGGCCGCCGGCACAAGCAAGCCGTGCCATTGGTCCAGCGCGTAGCCGGGCACGCCCCGCTCGGCCACCGTCGGCACCGATGGCAACAACGGCGAACGCGCGGGCGACGTCACCGCCAGGGCCCGCAGCTTGCCGGCCGCAATCAAAGGCGCGGCGCTGGACGCGGTAACCACGCCCATCCCCACCTGGCCCGCGGTCACGTCGGTGAGCGCTGGCCCGCAACCCTTGTAAGGCACGTGCTGCAAAGGCGCGCCGGTGGCGCGCGCCAGCATCTCGCCGGCCAGGTGCTGCGGCGTGCCGTTGCCGCAGGACGCGAAGGGCAGCGGCCGGTCCGGCGTGGCGGCGGCCAGCGCATCGTCCAGGCTCTGCCAGGGCGAAGCCGCCGGCACCACGTATACCGAAGGCACGAAGGCCACGTTGATGACCGCCGCAAAATCCTGCTTGGGCGCGAAACCCAGGTTGCTGTAGACCCCCGGATTGATCGCAAACGAACTGTTGACCATCAGCAGCGTATGGCCGTCGGCCGGCGCTTCAGCCACCGCTCGGGCGCCGATGTTGCCGCTGGCGCCGGGGCGGTTTTCCACCACCACCGCCATGCCGAGCTGCTCCTGCAGACTGGCGCCGATGCGGCGCGCCAGCAGGTCGGTGCCGCCGCCCGGCGGAAACGTCACCACGATGGTGATGGGGTGCGAGGGATACGCGGCGTCCTTGGGCGCTTCGCCCGAGGGCGAATTGCCGCAGGCGGCCAGAGGCAAAACCAGGAATGCAAGAACAGAGCTGAGCAGGCGATTCATGATGCGGGCTAGCAAGCGTCCCTGCGCGGCATGCGCGCGGGGGCATGGGCAATGCCGGCCGGTGGCCGGCGGAAAGGTCAGGCGTCCAGGCCGATGTCGAGCACCTTGGCGCTGTGGGTGATCCAGCCCACCGCGATCTGGTCCACCCCGGTGGCCGCCACCGCGGCGGCGGTTTCGGGCGTGATGCGGCCCGAAGCCTCAGTGATGGCGCGGCCGCGCGCCATGGCCACCGCACGGCGCAGGTCATCCAGGCTCATGTTGTCCAGCAACACCACGTCCACGCCCAAGGACAGCGCCGTTTCCAGCTGCTCCAGCGTGTCCACTTCCAGTTCGATCTTGACCATGTGGCCGATGCCGGCGCGCGCCCGCTCGACCGCCGTGGCGACCCCGCCCGCCAGCGCGATATGGTTGTCCTTGATCAGCACCGCGTCGTCCAGGCCGTGGCGATGATTGCTGCCGCCGCCCACGCGCACCGCGTACTTCTGCACGGCGCGCAGGCCCGGCATGGTCTTGCGGGTGCAGGTGACGCGGGCGCCATAGCCTTCGATGGCGCGGGCGATGGACGCGGTGGCGCTGGCCACGCCGCTCAGATGGCACAGGAAGTTCAGCGCCACGCGCTCGGCCGTCAGCATGGCGCGGGCGTTGCCGCTGATGCGGGCGATTTCCGTCCCCGGCTGCAGTTCGCTGCCGTCGCGCAGCGCGACCTCGAACTTGATGGCCGGGTCCATGGCGCGAAACGCCAGGCGGGCCAGGTCCAGCCCGGCCAGCACGCCTTCCTGGCGCGCGACCAGGCGGGTCTGCGCCGTGGCGTCGGCGGGCACGATGGCATCGGTGGTCAGGTCCCCGGCGCGTCCCAAGTCCTCGAGCAAGGCCGCGCGCACCAGCGGCTCCAGCATGACTTCCGGCAGGGGGGGAACGGGCAGTCGGGCAGTGGTCTGAGGCGCTTCGGCTTTAATGCTCATTTTGAGTATTTACCAATTAAAAAAAGGCGCGCGGGGATTGCGCACCACTTATGCTAGAGACGAGCATAAAGCTTGTCAAGCATCAATCGTTTCCACTTTCCAGCCTGGAATAGCGTGTTTGATCGATTAATTTTTAATCATTATGATTATTTTGAGATCACGGAGCGTGTCATCGAGTCTGACATCTGCCTCGCCTTGATCACACTGTCGCCTGGTGCAGGCAAGATCAAATTCCGACTAAAGGTGCAACATGACATCAGCAACCAAAGTTCTGACCGCACACGTGCCGCTTCCGCTTGCCGACAAGGTCGACCAGATGGCCACACGCCTTGAACGCTCGCGCGGCTGGATCATGAAGCAGGCGCTGTCCGCCTGGATCGCCCAGGAAGAGGAACGCGACCGGCTGACCCAGGAAGCGTTGGCCGACGTAGACGCGGGCCGTGTCATCGACCATCTGGCCGTGCAAGCATGGGCGGAAAGCCTGAGTACTGACGAGCCCCTGCCGGTGCCGCGTTGATGGCGCTCTCATGGACCAGCAAGGCGCTTTCCGATCTGGCGCGCCTGTATGAATTCCTGGCTCCAGCAAACAAGCCCGCTGCCGCGCGGGCAGTACAGACCTTGGCCAAAGCTCCAACCATCCTGCTGACCAACCCGCGTATTGGCGAGCAACTATTCCAATTCGAACCGCGAGAGGTGAGAAGAATCCTCGTTGGAGATTACGAGATTCGCTACGAAATTCAGGATTCGGTCGTCTACGTGCTACGGCTGTGGCACACCCGCGAGAATCGCTAGAACTCTTCACCTAGTTGGGTGGCTTGGACTCTTAAGCCTGACGCGTCCCAGCATCACATTGCCCGAGACAACGGCAACTTGCTCCCCGCAATAGCCCGCTCCAGCAGCACATCGCGGCGGAAGCGGAACAGCTTGGCCGGCCTGCCGGCCGTGCCCGTGGCCATTTCGCCGGTTTCTTCGACCAGCGCCTGCTGCTCGATGAGGCGGCGGAAATTCTGCTTGTGCAGGCCGCGCCCGGCCAGCGCTTCCACGGCCAGCTGCAATTGCAGCAAGGTGAACTGCGCGGGCATCAGTTCAAACACCACGGGCCGGTACTTGATCTTGGCGCGCAGCCGCGCGATGCCCGTGGCCAGGATGCGGCGGTGGTCATGGCGCATCGGCTCGCCCGGCACCACCGCGCCCCTGCCCCCGCGCCGCGCCGCTTCGGGCACCAGCCCGGCTTCGAACAGCAGCTCGTAGCGCTGCAACACCATGTCCTCGTTCCACGGCGAGCCGTCCAGCCCGAAGGTGATGGCGGCGCGCTGGCGGCGGCGCGTGCGCACCGCCGCATCGGAACTGTCTTCGCACCAGGCGGCCAGGCGCGGCACGATCAGTTCTTCCACCAGCGCGGGCGTGCCCGTGCGCTGGTCTTCCCAGGGGAAATAGCGGTACCAGTCCTGCCAGCCGACTTGCGCCACGCCGGTTTCGCCGGCCTCGCGCGTCAGGCCCAGGTAGCTGACCGACATCACGCGCGCGCCCGACTCATCGGAGCGGTCGCCGTCGGCGAAGGTGTAGAGCTGCTCCACATAGCCCAGCGGATGATGGGTCTGCTCCTCCACCCAGGCGCGCAGGCCGGCCTGCAGCGAACGGTGCGACAGTTTGAAGGGACCGGCCGGCAAGGCGCGCGCATCGTCGGTCGTCAGCACCCGCGGCTCGCCGTTGGTGACGGCGACCAGCACGGCAACGAGTTCAGCATGGACGGAGCGTTCGACGGATTCAGTCAAGGTAGGCGTATGGAAAGTGAGGAAGCGGGCGCCTTGCCGCAAACCGCGAGGCGCTGGAAATTATAAGGTTCGGGCTGCTGCAACAGCCCCTTGCAAACGTGACAGGCATTCCTGCTCCCGGACCCGCGCGCCGTCCTAAGATGGAAGTGGCAACCAGGCGCGTCGCCATCCCGGGACGCCCGCAAGCGGAGCAGACATCATGTTGAAAACCGCCCCCGATCCGCAGGCGGCCAAGACCGCCGAAGCGGAACAAACCGTCGCCATCGACCCGCGCAAAGGCACCGAAGTCCTGCCGATGGCGGACCACAGCAAGGAGGTCGCCGGCATGCCGCGGCGCGGACGCGCCATCGCGGAACCCGGCGAACCCGGCATCATCACCCCCGAAGATGACGTGCTGGACACCTCCTACGAAAACCGCAAGAGCTGAGTCCGCGCCTCGCGCGATGGCCAGATGATACGCGAGCCCGGGCGCGGTCCGCGCCGCGCTCAGGCCGCGCCCGGCTGCGCCTGGAATCCGCGCGCCAGGATCTCCACGAAGGCCTCCGTGACCGCCGACGGCGCAGTCTGCGCGGGATAGGCCATGCTGACCCGCACCGGCAGGCGCGGCGTGAACGGCCGTATCGCCAAGCGGTCCGCGAACACAGCCGCGATGTAGGGATTGACCACGCCCAGGCCGCTGCCGGCGGCAGCCAGCGCGCAGATGGTGGACGAATAGGTGGTCTCGATTTCCGAGGCGGGCTGCGCCCGATGTTCCTGCATGGCGCCGCGCAGCTGCAGATAGACGTCGTCATCCGCGTTCAACACCAATAGGCGGCGCCCGTCCAGGTCCATGATGCCTACCGATGGCTGCGCGGCCAGCGGATGGTCCGGCCGCATCACGCAGACCGCCGCGCTGTCATGCAAGCCCCGCATTTCCAGCTGCGCGCCGTCCATGGGCGCCGTGGTCACCACCAGGTCGTAGGTGCCATGCAGCAGCCCTTCCCGCAGATACTGGCTGCCCACGGTCTGCATGTTGATGTGGACCTCGGGATAGCGCTGCGCGAAGGTCTCGATGGCGCCGGGCAGCACGCCCAGACCCAGCGCCGGCGTGCAGGCCAGCCGCAGCACGCCGCTGCCGCTGCGCCGCATCGCCGCGACGCGGTCCTCGATGCGCTCCAGCCCCACGAAATGGCGCTGGACGGTATCGAACAAGTCCTTGGCCTCCCGCGTCGGCCGCAAGCGTCCGCGCTCCATGTCGAACAGCTTCAGGCCGCTGGCCTGCTGCACCTGCGCCAGCAGCCGGCTGACCGAAGGCTGGGTAGTGCGCAGCATCTGCGCCGCGCCGGTGGTGGTGCCGGCCAGCATGACCGCGTGGAAGGCTTCGATCTGGCGGAAATTCAGGGGTCGGCTCATGGCGGGGCAATGTATAGCAAACTTGCATAGCCTATGTTGAAAAAAGAATTTTTTCAAATACCTGCCGACTCCTACACTGGTTTTCCCAAGGGCGCCGCCAGATGCGCCCCCGCGCTACCCAACCTTCCAGGGGAAACCACATGAACCTCCGCCGCTCCTGGCGCCAACTCCTGCAAACGCTGTGCCTGGGCCTGACGGCCGCCACGCTGCCGCTGGCCGCGCATGCGCAAGCCAACTATCCCGACCGGCCGGTGCGCATCATCGTGCCCTTCACGGCGGGCGGCAGCTCCGACATCCAGGGCCGGCTGCTGGCCGAACACCTGGGCAAACTCTACGGCCAGTCGGTCGTGGTGGAAAACCGTCCCGGCGCCGGCGGCCACATCGGCGGCAAGTTCGTCGCCGACTCCGGCCCGGACGGCTACACCCTGCTGCTCGGCTCCATCGGCCTGCATGCCACCTACGGGGTCTACAAGAACCTCAACTACCAGCCCGCCCGCGATCTGAAGCTGATCACCATCGTGGCCGAGATGCCGCACGTGGTGGTGGCCAACCCCGCGCTGGAAGCCAACACCCTGGCCGAACTCACCGCCCTGGCCAAGGCAAAACCGGAAACACTGCACTTCGGCTCGGCCGGCGTGGGTTCGTCCGTGCACATGGTGGGCGAGCTCTACAAGATGGCCGCGCAGGCGCCCATCGTGCACATCCCGTACCGCGGCAGCTCCGCCGCCACCAACGATCTGCTGGGCGGCCAGATCCAGCTGCTGTTCGAGAACGTGCCCACCACCATCGGCTACATCCAGGCCAAGAAGCTGAAGGCGCTGGCCATCACCGGCGCCGCCCGTTCGCCGGCCCTGCCCGACGTGCCCACCGCCGCCGAGGCCGGCCTGCCCGGCCTGACGGTGACCTCGTGGACCACGCTGGCCGCCGGCAAGGACGTGCCGGACGCGCTGATCGAGAAGATCAGCGCCGACCTGCGCCGCATCTACGCCGACCCCGCCTTCCGCGAAGGCCTGGAACGCCTGGGCATGACCCCGGTAGGCAACAGCCCCGCCGACGCGCGCGCCTTCGTCGAACGCGAGCGCGCCCGCTGGAACAAGGTCATCGAGACCGAACACATCACCGCGGGCTGAACGCCTGCCCAGGGCGGCGCCTGCGCCGCCCTTTTTTTTCCGACCTTATCCTTGCTCCGCCAACCATGAACCGCATGCTCGCCACGCCCATCCCCTGCCGCCGCCTGGGCGCCACCCCGCAGCACCATTTCTTCGGCTACTACAACAAGACCGTCTGGCACCGCGAGGGCCGCTATCTGCTGGCCAACCGCACGCCATTCAAGGACGCGCGGCTCACGCCCGAGCTGCGCGCCGAGGTGGGCTACTTCGACCTGCAGGACGGCGACCGCTACCACGTAGTGGGCAGCACCACGGCCTGGAACTGGCAGATGGGCTGCCAGCTGCAGTGGCTGGACGGCGAGTCCGAGCCGCAGATGATCTACAACTGCCGCCGCGACGACGACAGCGGCTTCTATCCGGGCTTTCGGTCCGCCGTCCACAACGTCGCCACCGGCCAGACGCGCCACCTGCCGCTGCCCATCTACGTGGCCGCGCCCAACAGCCGCTATGCGCTCTGCGTCGACTACCGCCGCCTCTACATCACGCACGAGACCATCGGCTACAGCGAACACGCGCCCGGCCCCGTGGACTACGCCCCGGCCGTCGACGGCATCCACAGCATGGATCTGGCAAGCGGCGCGCACCGCCTGCTGGTCAGCTACGCCGACCTGCGCAACTTCCATCCGCGCGACTCGATGGCGCGCGCCATCCACTGGGTCAGCCACATCGAGATCAATCCTGCGTCCTCCCGCATCCTGTTCCTGCACCGCTGGACCGAGCGCGTCAAGGACGAGACCTGCTTCCTGCACCGGCTGATCACCATGAACGCCGACGGCAGCGACATGCGCCTGCTGGAATGTTCCGACCATCCGCTGCCGCAACTGGCCGACGACTTCGATCCCAGCGCGGTCGGCACCTTCGACTACGAGAAATCCGAGTACCAGATCTCGCATCCGCTGTGGCGCGACGACCAGACCATCATCGTGTGGGGTCCGCATGGCGGCAGCATCCACTACCACCTCTACCGCGACGCGCCCGGCGGCGCGGTGCAGGTCGTGGGCGACGGCGTACTGACCGAGAACGGCCACATGACCTACTCGCCGGTGAACACGCGCTGGCTGCTGAGCGACACCTATCCGGACTCGACCACGCACGAACGCATCCTGTTCCTCTACGACATGCAGACGGGCTTGCGCCACTCGCTGGGCAGCTTCTACGCCGATCCCCATCTGTCCAAGGAAAACCGCTGCGACCTGCACCCACGCTGGAGCCGCGACGGCACGCAGGTCTGCATCGACTCCGTGCATGAAGGCGGGCGGCAAATGTACGTGCTGGACGTCACGCCCATCGTCGGGCCGCGCGCTTAAGCCGCACCCCGCCGCCTTGTCCGCCGCTTCTACCGCAATTCAAGCCGCAACTCGGCCAGGCGGCGGACTACCCACGCCACCGCAAGGACTTCACACTATCGTCACCCCTTTGTAACGACCGACCTTTAATCTCGCTTGCGTTTTGCTTACATATAACTGAGCGACCCGTTCGCGACACTATGAGGTTGGAATGTCCTACTTGACTGATAAATTGCGCGCCCCCTATCGCGACGCCCAGGACGAAGTCACCGTGCCCGGGCAGATGTTCGACGAGATCGTCGCCGCGAATCCCCAGCGCCGCACTTTGCTGAAGAACAGCTTCGGCCTGTCAATGTTGTCCGTGTTCGGCGCATCGACCCTGCTGACCGCCTGTGGCGGCAGCGACGATGACGACGACGACACCTCCGGCAACGAGCCGGGCGAAGGCGGCACCAAGCCGCCCCCCGGTCCGGACTACTCCGTCACGTTCACCCCGCTGGCCGACAAGATCGTCGCCGACACCGTCACCGTGCCCGCGGGCTACGTGGCCGAAGTGCTCTACTCCGCCGGCGACAAGTG
This sequence comes from Achromobacter sp., assembly GCA_032153965.1. GTDB lineage: Bacteria > Pseudomonadota > Gammaproteobacteria > Burkholderiales > Burkholderiaceae_B > Achromobacter. Next base: position 9,468 of record JALDYL010000087.1, read on the forward strand.
CATGATCGGCTCGGCGGGCTACGCCGGCGTGCCGCAGTCCTATCCCGCCACGGAAACCCAATCGGGCGGCCAGCACGACGGCATGCACTTCTATGCCCTGCCCGGCGTGGACCCCAACCAGGGCGGCCTGCTGGTGCTGAACCACGAAGCGCTGGACGACGAGACCCTGGACCAGAGCGTCGAAGGCGTGAAGACCCGCCTGTCCAACGTCGGCGTGTCCGTCATCGAAATCGCCCGCGGCGCCAACGGCGCCTGGACCGTCAAGACCGACTCGCGCTACAACAAACGCTACACCGGCAACACCGTCTACAACGTCAGCGGCCCGGCCAAGGCCGTGGTCGGCGACACCGTCGTCGGCACGCTGAACAACTGTTCCAGCGGCGACACGCCCTGGGGCACCTACCTGACCTGCGAAGAGACGCTCAACAACTACCACTACAAGACCGGCGACGCCGGCAAGCCAGCCGACGAAGGCTACGGCTGGGTGGTGGAAATCGATCCGCAGAACCCGGACTCGACCGCCGTCAAGCGCACCGCGATGGGCCGCTTCAGCCACGAGAACACGGCCTTCATGCTGGATGCCAACAACCGCGTCGCCTTCTACATGGGCGACGACACCACGCCAGGCTGCATCTACAAGTTCGTGCCCACCAAGCCCTACGACCCGGTCAACCGCGCCGCCAACATGGGCCTGCTGGACGAGGGCACGCTGTACGCCGCGCGCTTCAACGACGACGGCAGCGGCAACTGGGTGGAACTGACGGTGGGCAAGAACAACCTGACCGCCGGCGCCACCGATCCCGGCAACTTCACCCAGGTCGCCAGCGGCACCGTGATCACCGGCAAGCTCGTCAACTTCAACACGCAGGCCGACGTGCTGGTCAACACCGGGGCCGCCGCCCGCGTCGCCGGCGCCACGCTGATGGACCGCCCCGAGTGGATCACGGTGGGCGTGGACAAGACCATGTACTGCACGCTGACCAACAACGGCAGCCGCAAGCGCACCAGCGCCGCCAACCCGCGCGTCAACAACTCGCACGGCCACATCATCCGCTGGCACGAGCGCGGCGATTCGCCGCTGGCCACCACCTTCGAGTGGGACCTGCTGCTGATGGCCGGCCGCGACAAGGCCGACGGCGTGGCCGCCAACCTGACCGGCAACGTCAACGGCGACACCTTCTCCAGCCCCGACGGCATCCGCGTCGACCCCAAGGGCCGCCTGTGGGTCCAGACCGACGCCGGCACCAGCGCCTCGACCACCGATTTCTTCGGCAACAACTCGATGTATTACATCGACCAGAAGACCGGCGAATCCAAGCGCTTCCTGGTCGGCCCGCTGGGCTGCGAAATCACCGGCATCGCCTACACGCCGGACCTGACCACGTTCTTCATCAACATCCAGCACCCGGACCAGACCTGGAACACCCTGCGCGCAGGCGGCGGCGACGCCCGTTCGGCGACGGTGGTGGTGCGGCGTACTGATGGGAAGCCGGTGGGCGCGTAAGCGTTCCGCCGTCGGACGCCGCCCGGCTGAACACGCCGGGCGGCGCCGCAAGATGATCTGGCCTCGCGGCCAACCGCAGTCAGAACCGGTGGCTGAAACCCATCGTCACCAGCGATTGCCTGCTGGATCCCGAATCGGCGCCAGCCCCCGGAATCTCCGCGATCGCCGAGCGTCCGACGACGGCGCCGCCCGCGCCCAGCACGGGCGCGATGCCATCCCCGCCCGCCTTTTGCAGAATGACCGCGCTGTAGAGCTCGGTCCTTTTCGACAGGGTGTAGCTGGCGCCCAGATTGACCTGATGGAACTTCGGCTTCAGTTTCTGGTAGTCCGCGCGGCCGGCGTTGTAGATATACGCCACGCCAAAGGAAAACGCCGGCGTGAGCCGGTAGGTCGTCATCAGTTCATAGCTGTCCATCGTGAAGTCGCCGCCATTGCCTGCGCCGGGAAACCCGTTCACGACGAAGTACTGGCTGTTCCTGAGCAGCGTGCGCGCATAGGTGAAGCCGACGGTCGCCGCGCCGAACTGGTAGGACGCCCCGACGCCAAGCACCTTCATCGCATCGGCATCCTGCAATCCCACGTACTGACCCAGCGCGCCAACATAGCTGCCGTTGGATTCGTACACGCCCCCAGTGCCATTGGCGCGGGTGGCGGGCGGATGAATGTCCAGATAGCCCACCGCCATCGCAAGAGGCCCGCTTGCATACGAGCCGGCCAATGCCCATGAGCGGTTGGCGGCGAAGTCGCCCGTCTGCCCGCCGAAGCTGTACATGCTGTGCAGGCGCAGGCCATTCGCGTTCGGGCTCACGTACTTCACGGCGTTGTTGATCCGGATCGACTGATTCAGGTTGTTCAGGTCGCCGAAGTGCGAACCATAGCCCGTCGCGAAGTTGTTGCTGGACGGGAACATGCCGACCGTATCCGACAGGGGATCGTATTGCCGTCCCAGCGTCAAGACGCCATAGCGTTCGCTGGAGAAGCCGACATAGGCCTGGCGGCCGAACAGCAAGCCGCCCTGGCCGAGCTTGCCGTTCTGCAGATTGAAGCCATTTTCCAGGACGAACACGGTGGACACGCCATCGCCCAGATCCTCGCGGCCGCGCAAGCCGAAACGATTGCAGCCCTGCGGACCGCAGATGTCGGTGTGAATGGAGCTGCCTTTGCCGCCGCCGCTGACATAGGTAATGCCGGAGTCAAGCATGCCATACAGCTCGACGCTACTCTGGGCCGCAAAGGCTGGCGGGGCGACAACCAGCAGGGACAGGGACAAGCCGATCTTCTTCATGAATAGCTCTCTAACGGGGATGGACAAGGGCGTACGAGCCCGCACCCGGCTGCATGGCGGCCGGATGGGCAGGCATCGATTTATTGAGGGGAAGCAGCCTCCATCCTCAGGAGGCTGCACGCGGCGCTAGGGTCTTTGGTCGCGAAGGGATACCGAGGGCGACAGCACGCCGGGATGCACGCCGACCGCGATCGCGGCGGGCTTGGGAGCCGGGGTCAAGAGGCTGACCGCGACCACGGCCACGGCATTGATCGCCATGGCGATGAGACCAGGCTCCCACTCCGGCGCCACCGCTGCCCAGTACTGCGATGCGAACGGCGCAAGCAGCGCCACGAACCCCGCGGCCAGCCCGGCCAGCACGCCGGCCGCAGTGGTGCGCTTCCAGAGGAAGCCGAGGAACACTGGCGGCGCCAGCATGCCTATCGCGGCGTAGGCATTCAGCAGGATCCGCACCAGCGAGCTGCCCTGGTGGATGGACAGGAACGCCGCAATCAAGGCAAAGCAGATCAGCGACGCGCGCGACAGGCGCAATGACATGGCCTCGGGCATTTCTTTCCAGAACGGCTGCACGATGTTGCGCGTGAAGATGGTGCCCGCCGACAGCAGCAGCAGCGAACCGGGCACCAGCGCCAGCAGGAAGCCCGTGCCCGCCACCAGCCCCACCACCCACGAGGGATAGGACGTCGCGACGAATTGCAGCAGCGCGGCGTTCAGGTTGTTGCCCGGCGGCTGCGTCCCGGCGAGCAAGGCCGCGAATCCCAGCAGGATGATGAAAAAGTAGGCCAGCGAATACAGCGGCTGCCAGATGGCGTTGCGCCGGATCACGGTAGCGCTATGCGCCGAATAGCACATCTGGAAAAGATGCGGAAAGACCCAGTTGCCCAGCGCGATGTTCAGCGCGGAAGTCATGAGCCAGACCGAAGTCGTCGGTGAAGCCGGATCGATGCCCGGAAACTTGCCGATTCCCGGATAGGCCGCTTCGGCCATGTCGAAAATATCAAGCAGCGAGGCGGCTCCGACCGTGCCCGCCACCGTGGCGCTGAGCGCCACCACGACCACGATCATCAACACGTCCTTGACGCCCGCGGCAAACGCCGCCGAACGCATGCCGGCCGCGAACACGAATGCGATCATCAGCGCGGCCGCGACCAGGGTCGCCGTCACGGTCGAAACACGGCCATCCAGCGTCAGCTGCACCACCAGCCCCAGGCTGATGAGCTGGATCTGCACATAAATGACCAGCGAGGCGATGCCTATCACGCCAGTCAAAACGCCCAACCACGGCGCCCCATAGCGCGCGGCAAAGTAGTCGGCTTGCGTGACAAAGCCGCCGGCCCGGCCGGCGCGCCAGATCTTGGGCATCAGCCAGTAGCCCAGCGCGTAGCTCAACGACACCGAACAAAAGGCCAGATACGCGGGCGCACCCAGCGCCCATGCGTAGCCCGAGATGCCCAGTACTGCGAAGGTGGTGTAGACCTCTCCCGCGTTCATGAACCAGAAGATCAACGTCCCCAGGCTGCGGCCGCCGACCGCCCACTCCGCGAGGGTCTTGCCGCGCTTGGCCCGCCGGCCATAGCCCAGCGCGCCGGCCAGCGTCGCGAGCAGGATGACGAATACGATGCCCAGCGTCATGGGTGGCTCCCGTTCTGCGCGGTGGTTGCCGCCAGGAAAGCCGCTTCCTCGTCCTCGACGCCGGCCAGCCGGTCCAGCCGGAACACCACGCCGATCACGATGCTGGCCAACACGATTCCGGCCATCTGCCAGGCCATCGGGAACGGCAAGGCCAGCGGCCGGTATGTCACCTCGTTCACCAGCGGAGCGAGCGCCGCCTGCCAGATGAAGGGAAGGATGAGCAGCCATCGATGCAGCTGCCGCCCAGGCCGGCGAGCCGGTTGAACCAGATTTTTCATTTTGGACTCACGTAAAGTTTAACTGCACGATCTGCGGCTTTTTTGTGTAGCCACACTGCACAGAAATTCTACGCAAATCAACCTTCCAAGGCGCACTAGTGTTTACCACTACTCTACAACTTTCTATTTTTGAGGAAGCAGACCTATCTTTGCTGTAAACTAAATCCATACAGATGAACAAGAAATGTGCACTACCATTGCACATCAAGACTCGGCAGACACGGAATAGGCAACATGATTGGTGAACGCTTGAAAGAGCTGAGAACGGCGCGCAACCTGTCGCTGCGCGATCTGGCGGCCCAGGCTGGGGTTTCCGCAACCCTGCTGAGCCAGGTGGAGCGCTCGATCACCGACCCCAGCCTCGAAACCATCCGCCGCCTGGCCGCGGTGTTTGGCGAATCCATCACTTCGCTTTTTGCGGAACCCAGCGCGCCTTCGGTCTGGATCAGCCGTCCTGGCAATCGCACGCAATTGACCGCCCCGGCGGGACAGGTCGGCTATGAACGGCTGACCGCCGGCCAAGGCGACCTGGAAGTGCTGCGCGCGGTGCTAGAACCCGGGCAGGTTTCCGCGGACGAACCCCGCGGCCACCCGTCGACCGAATGCGTCTACGTCATCCACGGCGAGCTGATTGCACAGATCGCTGGCGTGGACTACCTGGTCGCCAGCGGCGAGAGCATCTCGTTCGACGCCAGGCTTGCGCACCGCTACCGCAACGACTCCGCCGCCACGACCGAAATCCTGCTTTCCATCACGCCCCCCAGCCCCTAGCCGGGCTCCGACTACGCAGGTTCCATACGCCGTCGCGCCCCGGCGCGGCGGCGCTCGTCCCGCCATTCATGGAGCAACGCCGTGCAGAACAATCCCTTGGGAATTTCTCGTATCGATCACGTGTCCTGGACCGTCGAAAAACTCGATCCGGTGGTCTCGTTCTATGAGCGCGTTTTCGGCGCACGGGTGCTATACCGGCTTGGCCCGGTTCATGCCACGCAACTGCCGGACGCCGCAGATGGGCGCGACTGGACCGAGGCGCATCTGGGCGTCAAGGGCGCCGGGCTCGAACTTGCCATGCTGGTACTGCCCGGCGGCGCCAGGATAGAGATATTCGAGTACGAGAAGACGCCCGGCCAAACCGGCGGGCCCGCCACCTGCGACCGGGTGGGCAGCTACCACCTCAGCATCGAGGTGCAGGATCTGGACGCCGCGGCGCGCGTGCTGCGCGATAACGGATGCACTGTGTTCGAACGCATCGCCTTCTCCGACGGCCCGACATCGGGTTCGCAGTTTCAGCGCTTTCTGGACCCCTGGAAGAACATTTTCGAGCTTGCGGCCCACGATCAATCAGCCTGAATCGGCGACAGCCTCACTTGCACACTCCAGGAGCATCACGCCATGACACGCATCGCCATCAACCCGGACTCCTTGTACGCGAGCTTGCCGTTCGGCTTCTCGCATGCCACTGAACAGCGCGGCGCGCGCAGCCTGCACCTCGCTGGCCAGGTCGCGTGGGACAAGGATCGCAACCTGATCGGCGCGGGCGATGTGGTCGCGCAAGCCCGCCAGGCATTGGACAACCTCAAGCAGGTGCTGGCCGCCGCCGGCGCCACGCCGGCCGACGTGCTGCGCCTGCGCACCTACGTGGTCAACCACAAGCCAGAAAACCTGGGACCGATATGCGCGGAAATCAGCGCCTTCTATGGCGACGCGATACCCGGGGCCAACACCTTCATCGGCGTTCAGGCCTTGGCCCTGCCTGAATTCCTCATCGAAATCGAAGCCGACGCGACATTGAATCAAGGAACCTCTGCATGAACCGCAACGACATCAACTGGACCGGGTACATCCCCGCCATCACCACGCCTTTCAAGCGCGATGGCGACCTGGACTGGACAGCCCTGCCCCAACAACTCGAGTGGTATGTGCAGGAGCGCATGCACGGCGTGATTCTTGCCGGGACCTCGGGCGAATGGTTCAGCATGAACGAAGCGGAGCGCGCGCTGCTGTTTCAGGAATCGAGCCGCGCGATCAACGGCCGCATCACTGTTCTGGGCGGCTGCAATGCCTATACCGCCGCAGAAGCCATCCAGCATGCGCGCGCCGCCCAACGCGCGGGGCTGGACGGCATCATCCTGACGCCGCCCCCCTACATCGTGCCCAGCCGCCGGGAACTCGTGCAGTTCTACCAGGACGTCTCCGACGCCACCGATATCCCCATCTGCATCTACAACTGGCCGCGCGGCTGCGTCGTCGACATGGACGTGGATCTTCTGGACGAGCTGGCCGATATCGACCACGTAGTCGCGATCAAAAACTCCACACCCGACTTCGGCATGTTCCTGAAGGGCGCGTATCAATTGGGCCACAAGGTCCGCTACTTCAACATGCCCACCTCGGCGTTGGGCGCCGACCTGTCCGCGCTGGGCGTGGCCGACGGACTCATGGGCGCCGGCGGCGTGCTGGGCTCGGATCACCCTGACTTCTGGCGCCGCATAGCGGCCGGCGACAAGGCGACGGCCATCATGCTGGGCGAGCGCGACCGGGTCATCATGGGCGCCTGGTTCAACAAGGATTTCGCCGGCAATTTCGGCAGCGCCCAGGCCATACTCAAGACGGCGCTGCGGCTGCGCGGCGTGCCCGCAGGATATGTCCGCCGCCCCCTGCTGGAGCTGACCGAGGCCGAAGTCGGCCAGGTCCGCGCCACCCTGGAAGGGCTGGGCATCGCAACGGTGCCGCTGGAACAATCGTGACTCCTGCCACACCCGCGGAAGCGGACGCCAGCGTTCGCGCCTCCACGCTCGTCATCGGCGGCGGCCTGCTGGGCTGCGCAATCGCCTACTACCTTGCCCGCGCCGGCGTCGACGTATTGCTCGCCGAAAAAGGCCAGATCAACAGCCAGGCCTCGGGCCGCAACGCCGGCAGCCTTCACTTCCAGCTTGAATACCGCATGATCGAGCACGGCCTGGAAAGCGCGCGCAAGGCCGCCGAAGCCATTCCCCTGCACCTGCACGCCCAGCGCGCCTGGAGCGGCCTTGCGGCCGAACTGCAGGACGATCTCGGCGTGGTCCAACATGGCGGGCTGATGGTGGCCGAAACCGGCGAACAAGTCGAACGGCTGGAGCAGAAGGTTGCGCTCGAACAAGCCGCCGGCCTGCAGATCGAGCTGCTCGATCGCGACGCCGTGCGCAGCCGGGCGCCCTACCTCAGCCCGTCCATCCTGGCGGCGGCTTTCTGCCCTGGCGAAGGCAAGGCCGACCCGAGACGCAGCGCCTTGGCCTATGCCCGGGCCGCCGCTCGCCTGGGCGCGCGCATCCGCAGCGCAACCGGCGTGCGCTCGCTGCAACGCGACGGACGGACCTGGCGCATCGCGTTGGATGGCGGCGTATCCTGCCTGGCCGACAACGTGGTGCTTGCCGCGGGCGTTTGGTCGGGCCGGATCGCGCAAATGGCGGGCGTGACGCTGCCAGTCAGCGCTGTCGGCCTGACCATGGCCGCCACCGCGCGAACCCAGCCGTTCATCAAGCACCTGATCCAGCATGCGGGGCGGCGTCTCTCCATGAAGCAGACGCCCGAAGGCAATGTACTGATTGGCGGCGGCTGGCCCGCCGCGCTGCCCCAGAGCGCAGGCATTCTCGACCTCGAGCGCCAGCCAGAATTGCTGCTGCCCTCGCTGGCCGGCAACCTGGCCGCCGCCACGGCCGTGGTACCCGCTGTCGGGGAGCTGCCGGTGCTGCGCGTCTGGACTGGCGCCACCGCACTGGTCAGCGACCAGTTGCCGCTTATCGGCGCGGTTCCCAAGGCCGCCGGCCTATTCATCGCCACGGGCGGATCGGCCTTCACCCTGGGCCCTACCTATGCGCAAATCCTGGCCGACGACATACTCGGCCGGGCCAGAACGTTCGACACCTCTCCTTACGACCCCAAACGTTTCGGGAGTTTGACCTTTGCCTGACGCCACACGACTGCAGGACCGGGTTGCCAGACCCGCCCGGATCCGCATCTACATCAACGACCGCGAGGCTTCGGCCTATCCCGGGGAGACTGTCGCCACCGCCCTGCTGGCGGCCGGCGTCTCGGTCTTTCGCCGCAGCCACGGCCACGCCACGCACGCGCCCGTCTGCAATATGGGTGTCTGCTTCGAATGCCTGGTCACCATTGACGGCCGCCAATCTGTGCGCAGTTGCATGACCTTGGCAACGCAAGACATGCACATCGAGGTTCCTTCGAATGTTGAATAGTGCCAACCAGAACACCGCCGAGCAGGCGGATACGCGGTTTGATCTCATCATTGTGGGCGCGGGACCCGCTGGCCTGTCGGCGGCATTGACCGCGGCCGAGCACGGCCTGCGTGTCGTGGTGATCGACGAACAGCACGACGTCGGTGGCCAGATTTTCAGGCAAGCGCCCAGCACCTTCAAGAGCGAGCCCAGCAGCGCCTTCAAAAGCTATCCCTTCGGCCGGCAGCTGCTTGAACAGGCACGGCAATCGACGCGGATCCAATGGCACTTCGGCAGCACCGCCTGGGGCATCTTCCGCACGCCAGGCCACCCTGGCGTAAAAGTCGCCATCAACCGCGGCAACCACGCCGCAATGATCGACGGCGCCGCGCTGTTGATCGCCACCGGCGCCTACGACCTGCCCGTGGCCTTCCCCGGCTGGACCCTGCCTGGCGTCATGTCCGCAGGCGGCGTGCAGACCTTGATGAAAAGCCAGTTTCTGCGGCCTGGAAAGCGTTTCGTTCTGGCCGGCTCGCACCCCTTGCTGCTGCTGGTCGCGGACCTTCTGGTCGAGTCCGGCGCGGAAGTCGCGGAGGTCGCGATTGCGCGGCCGAAACCTGCGTTGGCCGAAATGCTGTCGTCCTGGCGGGCAGTGCCTGGACACCTCAACCTGTTCCGGCAGGCGGCCGGCGCGCTGCGCAACCTGCGACGGCATCGGGTCCCGATACGCTTTGGCACGCTGCTGACGCGGGCCACGGGAAATGAGGTGGTGGAGCAGGTTGTGCTGAACGACGCCACGCCGCAATGGGAGCCCATTGCGGGTACCGAACGCACGCTGCAGGCCGACACCCTGGTCACGGGTTACGGGCTGCTCGCCTCCACCGAGCTTGCTCGCCAGGCTGGCTGCGCAAGCGTCTGGCGGCCGGAGCAAGGCGGCTGGATCGTATCGCACGACGAACGCATGCGTACCAGCCAGCCACGGATTTTCGTGGCGGGAGAACCCGCCGGCATCGGCGGCGCCGAGATGGCCGCCATCGAAGGGCGCATTGCCGCCTTGCAGGCCGTGCTGGATCTGCGCGGCGAACCCGACCAAGCCATCCAGACATCATTGCGCCAGGAAGACGACGCGCGCCGCAAGGCAAGCCGCTTCAGCGAAACCGTGCTTCGATTCTTCGAACCCAGGCTGGACGCCCTGGCCAAACTCGCGACGCCGCAAACCACCATCTGCCGCTGCGAGGAAGTCACGGCTGGCACCGTGCAGTCATTCCTGGCCGACAACCCGCATGTCAGCGACGTAAACAGCGTCAAGCTGGCGTGCCGCACGGGGATGGGTTTCTGCCAGGGGCGCTATTGCCAGCACACCGTCGCTCATATGCTGGCCGCGACGCGTCGAATCGACGTCAGCGCGCTAGGCGCTTTTACCGCGCGCGCCCCGGTCAAGCCGGTGCCGGCCGCCGCGCTCGCCAGCCTGCATGAGTGTCCCTTGCCGTGACGACCGGATGCTCGTCCGACGCTCTTGAATGCCCTTTCATACCTCCGGCTGCTGGCGCACCCCGGCGGACTGCTTCGGACAAGAAAAAACCCGCAGAGCCTTAGCGGCTGCGGGTTTTCGGACTTCTACGCATTTCTGCGAATGTATTCTTGGCGGACAGAGGGGGATTCGAACCCCCGATACGCTTTTGACGTATACA
>JALDYL010000342.1:0-4144 GCA_032153965.1 Achromobacter sp.
CGCCGGCCCAGGACCGCAACCGCATGTGGGCGGGCGGGCGGGTCGAATTCCGCCGGCCGCTGAAGGTCGGCGTGCCCGCCGAGCGCGTATCCAGCGTGATCGACGTCAAGGAAAAGACGGGGCGCACTGGCGCGCTGCTGTTCGTGACCGTGCGCCACGAGTTTCGCCAGGAAGGCGAAGTCGCCATCCATGAAGAGCAGGACATCGTCTACCGCCAGCCGACCCCGCCCAAGCTCACGGGCAGCGAACCGGCGCCGCAGGCGCAGTGGCGCGATACCGTCGAGCCGTCGCCGGTGCTGCTGTTCCGCTATTCGGCAGTGACCTTCAACGGCCACCGCATCCACTACGACCATCCCTACGTGACCGGCACCGAGGGCTATCCCGGGCTGGTGGTGCACGGCCCGCTCATCGCCACGGAGATGGTCGCCGCCTTTACCCGCGCCCATCCGCAGGCGCGCCTGACCCATCTGTCGTATCGCGGCCTGCGCCCGCTGATCGCGCCCACCCCCTTCCAGGTGGCCGGCCGCTTGACCGAGCCGGGCGTGGCCCAGCTCTGGGCCGAGCAGGACGGCACGCTGGCCCACCAAGCCGAATTGAGGTTTACCGAATGAGCATAGAGGCCCCCCGTCCCCTGGACGGCATCACCGTCGTCAGCCTGGAGCACGCCATCGCCGCGCCGTTCTGCACCCGCCAACTGGCGGACATGGGCGCGCGCGTCATCAAGATCGAACGCCCCGGCGGCGGGGATTTCGCCCGCGGCTACGACGAGCGCGTGCTTGGCCTGTCCTCGCATTTCGTCTGGACCAATCGGTCCAAGGAAAGCCTGACGCTGGACCTCAAGCGCGAGGAGGCGGGCGGCATCATGGATCGCCTGCTGGAAACGGCCGACGTGCTGGTGCAGAACCTGGCGCCCGGCGCCGCCGCGCGTCTGGGCCTGTCTTTTGATGCCCTGCACAAGAAGTACCCGCGCCTGATCGTCTGCGACATCTCGGGCTATGGCGAAGGCGGGCCCTACCAGGACAAGAAGGCCTACGATCTGCTGATCCAGAGCGAAAGCGGCTTTCTGTCGGTGACCGGCACCAAGGACGATCCGGTCAAGGCCGGCTGCTCCATCGCCGACATCGCCGCCGGCATGTACGCCTATTCGGCCATCCTGAACGCCTTGCTGTTGCGGCAGAAGACGGGCCTGGGCAGCCGCCTGGACGTCTCCATGCTGGAGAGCATGGTGGAGTGGATGGGCTTCCCCATGTACTACGCCTTCGACGGCGCTGCGCCGCCGGTGCGCGCGGGCGCGGCCCATGCGTCCATCTATCCCTACGGCCCGTTCCCCGTGGGCGGCAGCGCCACCATCATGCTGGGCCTGCAGAACGAGCGCGAATGGCGCGTGTTCTGCGCCCAGGTGCTGCGCCAGGCCGAACTCGCGGAAGACCCGCGCTTCATCTCCAATTCGCTGCGCACCGCCAACCGCGACGACCTGCGCGCGCTGATCGTGGCCGCCTTCGCCGACCTGACCATCGAACAGGTGACGCAGCGGCTGGAGGACGCGCAGATCGCCAATGCGCGCGTCAACGACATGGCCGGCGTCTGGGCGCACCCGCAGCTGCAGGCCCGCGGCCGCTGGAGCCAGGTGGACAGCCCGGCAGGCGTTCTGCCCGCGCTGCTGCCCCCGGCCAGCAGCAACGCTTTCGCGCCGCGCATGGCGGCGGTGCCCGCGGTGGGCCAAAACACCGATGCGGTGCTAGCATCATTGGGATACGCGCCCGATAAAGTGGCGCAATTCCATGCATCGGAGGTCGTGTGACGCATCCCGTTGTCCGTAGCGCGCTGTTCGTGCCGGCGTCGCGCCCCGAACGCATACCCAAGGCGCTGGCCGCCGGGGCCGATGCCGTCATCGTCGATCTGGAAGACGCGGTGGAGCATCTGGCCAAGGCCTCCGCCCGGGAAGCGCTGTGCGATTTCCTGGGGACGAACCCCGGTGCGCGGTTGTGGGTGCGGATCAACGATGCCTCCACCTCCTGGCATGACGACGACCTCAAGGCCTGCCGCGGCAAGCCCGGGGTGGCCGGCGTGCTGCTGCCCAAGGCCGAGGGCCTGGCGCAGGTGCGCCACGTGGTCCAGGCGGGCCTGCGTGTGATTCCCATCCTGGAGACCGCCCAGGGCGTGCTCAATGCCGCTGAAGTCGCCGCCACGCCCGGCGTGGAGCGCCTGGCGTTCGGCAGCCTGGACTACGGCCTGGACATGGGATTGACGCCCGATACGCCGGGCGCGCAAACCGTACTGGACCAGGCGCGCGTGCAGGTGCTGCTGCACAGCCGCGCCGCCGGCCTGGCGCCCGCGCTGGACGGCGTGTTCCCGGGCGTGCAGGACCAGGCCGGGCTGGCGCATGCCGCCGGCCGCGCGCAGCAGATGGGCTTTGGCGGCATGCTGTGCATCCATCCCACGCAGGTCCCGGTGATCCACGCGGCCTTCGTGCCCGCGGCGCAAGAGCTGGCATGGGCGCGCCGCGTCATCGCCACGCACCGCGACACCGCGGCTGGCACCTTCATGCTGGACGGCAAGATGGTCGACGCGCCCGTCATCGCGCGCGCGCGGCTGGTGCTGGCGCAGGCGGGCGAAACCACCGGTGTCTAGGCCGGTTCCGATCACTTCCTTCCGGCAGGTCTATGAGCGAAGCGCTCTTCATTGGACACACTTATATCGACGTCACCGTGCTGGCGGACGAATGGCCCACGGGCGATGAAAAAAGCGTGGCGCGCGACTATGCCGTGTCCTTCGGCGGCAATGCGGTGACGGCCGCGTTCGCCTGCGCGCGGCTGGGCACGCCGCCGGACCTGATCTGCTCGCTGGCATCGGACTGGCTGGGACACATGTACACGGACATGGCGGCGGCGCACGGGGTGTCGCTGCATGCGCGCAAGGTGGCTCGTTCGTCCCTGTCCTTCATCATGCCCAACCACGGCAAGCGCGCCATCGTGCGCGCGCGCGACGTGGACTACCTGAACGATTTTCCGCGCTTGGACATCGGCGGCTACCGCGCCCTGCACCTGGATGGCCATCAGCCTGATGCCGCCTTGCATTACGCGCAGGCCTGCCGGCAGGCGGGCGTGCTGACCTCGCTGGACGGCGGCGGCGTGCGCGAGAACACCGATGAGCTGCTGCGCCACATCGACGTGGCGGTCTGCGCGGAGCGCATGTGCGAGCAACTCGGCCTGGCGCCGGAGGGCCTGCTGGAATTGCTGAAGGCGCGCGGCTGCCGCATCGGCGCGGTCACCATGGGCGAGCGCGGCATGCTCTGGTACGACGAGTCGGGAACGGTGGATGTGCTGCCCGCGTTGGACGTCCCGACTGCCAGCATCGTCGACACCTCGGGAGCCGGGGACGTATTCCACGGCGCCTACGTCTGGTCCTATCTGAATCGGCCGGAGCTGCCCTGGGCTGAGCACTTCACCTTCGCGCGCGCGGCCTCGGCGCACAAGATCCAGCATCTGGGCAATGAAGCGGGCCTGCCGCAGGTCGAGGACGTGGAGCGCGTGTTGATGGCCTACGCGCCCAAGGATTGAGCGCCTAGGGCCTGTGCAAGGCTCCTTTTAGTGTGAATAGGCCCTAGCTGGCGATGCGCGCTATCGGCTGGTCGTGGATTGCGGCGATCCAGTCGTCGATGGGCTTGCCTTGCAGCGCCAGGCCGGGGGCCAGGTCGCGCAGGGGCAGCAGCACGAAGGCGCGCAGGTGCATGCGGGGGTGGGGCAGCGTCAGCCGCTCATGCTCCAGCACGGTGTCGCCGTACAGCAGCATGTCCAGGTCCAGCGTGCGCGGCGCATTCTTGTACGGGCGCTCGCGGCCATGGCGGTTTTCCAGCGCCTGCAGCGCGTCCAGCAGGGCCAGCGGGGCCAGGTGCGTGTCCAGCGCCGCCACCGCGTTGACGAAGTCGGGGCCGGTGGCTTCGACCGGCGCGCTGCGGTAGAACGGCGAGGCCGTCACTGTTGCAATGCCGTCGGTTGCCTGCAATTCGGCCAGGACGCGGCGCAGCGTGGCTGCGCCGTCGCCCAGGTTGGCGCCCAGGGCGACGTAGGCGCGCACGAGAGGGGGCATGGCTTAATCGGCCGCGGGCGGCGTGCCGCGCGAGGGCGAACGGCGCGGGCGGCGG
>JALDYL010000088.1:0-20033 GCA_032153965.1 Achromobacter sp.
GCCGCGGACCTGGCGGGCGCGCGCCTCGCCACGTCCGGCACCTGCGTGGCCTGCCATGCCGCCGATCGCAAGATGATCGGACCCAGCTACCGCGACGTGGCGGCCAAGTACGGCGGCAATGCCGATGCGCACGCCATGCTGGCGCAGAAGATCCGCAAGGGCGGCGGCGGCGTCTGGGGCGCCATGCCGATGCCGCCGAACCCGGCCGTCAGCGACGACGACCTGAAACGCATCGTGGACTGGATTCTGGCCGGCGCACCCGCGCCGGGTTGAAAACTCAGGGAGAGAGGAGACGGCTATGACGCAACAACACATCGATCGGCAGCGACGCAAGGTGGTCGGCCTGGGCACGGTGCTCAGCCTGGCCGTTGCGGCGGGCCTGCTGCGGCCCAGCCAGGCCTGGGCGGTGCAGGCCGATTGGAACAAGCAGGCCTTCGACGCCAAGAGCATGCAGGACGTGATCAAGGCGCTGGGCGGCGGCGACGCCGTGGCCAGCGACCAGATCACGCTGGTGGCCCCCGATATCGCCGAGAACGGCGCGGTGGTGCCGGTGGGGGCGGTCAGCAAGCTGCCCAACACCGAGCAGATCTCCATCCTGGTCACCAAGAACCCGAACGCCCTGGCCGCCAGCTTCACGCTGCCCGCAGGCACCGAGCCCGAAGTCGCGACCCGCGTGAAGATGGGCCAGACCTCGGACGTGTACGCGCTGGTCAAGGCCGACGGCAAGTACTACACGGCGCACAAGGAAATCAAGGTGACCCTGGGCGGCTGCGGCGGCTGACCCGCGCACCGGCTACGAGCAATCAAGGAGACAGCACATGGAAGCAAGGCCGATGCGGATCCGCGCCGCGGAAAAAGACGGCGTGATCGAGGTGAAGGTCCTGATGAGCCACATCATGGAAACCGGGCAGCGCAAGGACGCCGAAGGCAAGGTGGTGCCGGCGCATTTCATCCAGGACGTCGTGGTGAAGAACGGCGACAAGGTGGTGCTCGCCGCGCAATGGGGGCCGGCGGTGTCGCGCGATCCGTTCCTGTCTTTCAAGTTCAAGGGCGGCGCCAAGGGCGACAAGGTCAGCGTCACGTGGAAAGACAGTGAAGGCGCGACCCGCACGGACACCACCACGGTGACCTAGCGTTTCGGATGTGTGAATGAAGGCGGACAAACAATAAGCGCCCGCCGGCGCGCAAGGCCGGCAGGGCAACCGCGTGAGGAGACATACATGGATAGGAAACGCATGGCCGCCGCCTGTGCGCTGGCCGGTGTCGCGCTGGCTGGGGCGAGGTTCGCCGCGGCCGCGACCGAGCAGGACACGGCGCAGGGCATCGCGCAGTACCGCGAAATGCTGGCCGACGGCAATCCGGCCGAACTGATCGAGATGGCGGGCGAGGATCTGTGGAAGGAAAGCCGCGGGCCGAAGAACGCCACGCTGGAAAAATGCGACCTGGGCCAGGGCGCCGGCGTGGTCAAGGGTGCGTATGCGCAGCTGCCGCGCTACTTCGAGGATGCCGGCCGCGTCATGGACCTG
Organism: Achromobacter sp.; assembly: GCA_032153965.1. GTDB lineage: Bacteria > Pseudomonadota > Gammaproteobacteria > Burkholderiales > Burkholderiaceae_B > Achromobacter. The sequence goes on from JALDYL010000088.1 coordinate 1,527, forward strand.
GAGAGCCGCCTGGTCTATTGCATGGTGCAGCTGCAAGGCATGGAGGCCGCCGAGGTCACCAAGAAGCCGTTCTCGGGCGATGGGCAGTATTCGACCGACATCGAGGCGCTGGTGGCCTATGTGGCTGGCATGTCGCGCGGCATGAAGATCGCCGTGCCGCAGAGCCACCCCAAGGAACAGGCGGCGTACGCGCGCGGCCGCGACATTTTCTACTACCGCGGCGGTCCGTATGACTTCTCCTGTGCGTCCTGCCACACCGGCGACAACAAGCGTATCCGCCTGCAGGACCTGCCCAACCTGACCAAGCAGGAGCCTGCGCGCGCGGCCTTCGCCAGCTGGCCGGCCTATCGCGTGTCGCAGGGCGCGCTGCGCTCCATGCAATGGCGTCTGCAGGACTGCTTCCGCCAGCAACGCATGCCATTGCTGAAGTACGGTTCGGACGCCTCGGTGGACCTGACCGTGTTCCTGGGTGTCAACGCCAACGGCGGCCAGATGATGGCCCCGGCGATCAAGCGGTAAAGGGGGAATCATGCGCAAGATACGCACGATCTGGCCCGGCCTGGCGGCCTTGGGCCTGCTTCTGGCGGCGAACGCCGCAGCGCAGCAGCCGGCGCCGAAAGCGGTTGTCGATCACCAGGCGCTGGTGGCCGAGTTGAAGGACTCATTCGTCGAGCGCGGCCTCGCCAAGCTGGACCGGATCGATCAGTCGACCATGCAACGCGCCTGTTCGATCGCCGATGCCGGCGGCGAGATGCCCGCGGAAACGGCCCTGAAGATCACCCAGGAAGCCGCCGCCAACGTCAAGCCGCCCGCCGACGGCAACTACATCGGCGATTGGCGGCAGGGCGAGAAGGTGGCGCAGAACGGCCGCGGCCTGCAGTTCTCGGATACGGCCAAGACGATCAATGGCGGCAATTGCTATGCCTGCCACCAGATGACCAAGGCCGAGATTTCGTTTGGCAATATCGGCCCGTCGCTCTACCAATACGGCAAGCTGCGCGGCAACGGCAAGGAAATGGTCGCCTACACCTGGAACAAGATCTACGACTCGCACGCCACCATGCCTTGTTCCAACATGCCGCGCTTCGGCGCGGCGGGAATATTGACGGAACAGCAGCTCAAGGATGTGATGGCGCTGCTGCTGGATCCGCAATCCGCCGTCAACGACGACCAGGCCAAGCCTTGAACGCCGCCGCGCGCGCAGGACGCATGAACACTGTTTCCAGATACGGCCGCCTGCTGCTGGCCGTGGGCATGCTGGTCGCCGCGGCGGCCCATGCCCAGGCGCCGCCGAAGGTGGGGGACAAGCTGGTGATGCCGGACGTGCAGCTGCTGGACGGCACCCGGCTGTCCGCCGCCGATTTCGCGGGCAAGCCGCTGGTGGTGGAGTACTGGGCCTCCTGGTGCCCTTATTGCGCGCGGCAGAATCCGCATCTGCAGAAGCTCACCGAGGCCGCGCGCGACAAGGGCCTGCGCATCCTGACGGTCAGCATCGACAAGGATGAGCAGGCCGCGCGCGACTACGTCGCCAAGCATGGCTATACCTTTGGCGTGGCCATGGACAACGAAGCGCTGCGGGCGGTATTCGGCAAGCGCCGCGTCATTCCCGAAATATTCGTGCTGGACGCGAACGGCAAGCTGCTCGAAGCCATCCCCGGCGAGATGTTCGAGGAAGACGTGCTCGAACTGCTGCGCCACGCCACGCCGCGCTCCTGAGCGCCTCCTTCCCTCTTACACGGTTGGACCGATGATCAATCGACGCGAGTTTCTTCAGATGCTGGCGGTCGCCTCCGCCGGTGGCATGGGCCTGTCGCACCATCCGCGAGCGGCGGCGCAGGCCGCGCAGGCGTTCTACGACGCGCCTGCCTTCGGCAATGTGCACTTCCTGCATTTCACTGACTGCCATGCGCAGCTCAAGCCGATCTACTTTCGCGAGCCCAGCGTCAACCTGGGCATCGGGCAGGCCGCGGGACGCGCGCCGCATCTGGTGGGCGAACATCTGCTCAAGGCCTATGGCATCGCGCCGGGCTCGGCCCAGGCCTACGCGTTCACCTGCCTGGACTTCGCCCAGGCGGCGGGGCAGTACGGGAAGGTCGGCGGCTTCGCCCACCTGGCCACGCTGGTCAAGCGGTTGAAGGCCAAGCGACCGGGCGCGCTGCTGTTGGACGGCGGGGATACCTGGCAGGGATCGGGCACCGCCCTCTGGACCCGCGGACAGGACATGGTGGATGCCTGCCTGCTGCTGGGCGTGGACATGATGACGGCGCATTGGGAGTTCACGCTGGGCGCCGACCGCGTGCAGGAAGTGCTGGAGAAGGACCTGAAGGGCAAGGTCGAGTTCCTGGCGCAGAACGTCGAGACCAGCGACTTCGGCGACGCGGTGTTCGCTCCCTATTCCATGCGTGAAATGAACGGCGTGCCGCTGGCCGTGATCGGCCAGGCGTTTCCCTATACGCCCATCGCCAACCCGCGCTACATGGTGCCGGATTGGACCTTCGGCATCCAGGAACAGCGGCTGCAGGAAACCATAGACGAGGTGCGCGGCAAGGGCGCGCAGGCCGTGGTGCTGCTGTCGCACAACGGCATGGACGTGGACTTGAAACTGGCGTCCCGCGTGCGTGGCCTGGATGCGATCCTGGGCGGCCATACGCATGACGGCGTGCCCGCCCCGGTGACGGTGCAGAACGCCGGCGGCAAGACGCTGGTCACCAACGCCGGCAGCAACGGCAAATTCCTCGGCGTGCTGGATTTCGATGTCAAGGACGGCAAGGTGGCCGACTTCCGCTACACGCTGATGCCGGTGTTCGCCCAGTACTTGCCGGCGGACCCTGCCATGGCGGAGCTGGTCGAGCGCATCCGCGCGCCCTATGCGCAAAAGCTGTCGCAGCCTTTGGCCACCACGGAGGAAACCCTGTACCGGCGCGGCAATTTCAACGGCACCTTCGATCAGGTGATCCTGGATGCGCTGATGCAGGTCAAGGGCGCGGAGATCGCCTTTTCGCCCGGATTCCGCTGGGGCACCAGCCTGCTGCCGGGCCACGCGATCACGATGGAAGACGTGCTGGACCAGACCGCCATCACCTATCCCCATACCACCGTGACGCAGATGAGCGGCGCCACCCTCAAGACCATCCTGGAAGACGTTGCCGACAATCTGTTCAACCCGGATCCGTACTACCAGCAGGGCGGAGACATGGTGCGCGTGGGCGGTTTGCAGTATGCGATCGATCCGGCGGGCGCGGCAGGGGCGCGGATCAGCGACATGCGCCTGGGCGGCTCGCCTGTCCAGGCCGACAAGCAGTACAAGGTGGCGGGGTGGGCGCCGGTGGCTGAAGGAGCCAGTGGCGAGCCCATCTGGGATGTGGTGGCGACTTACTTGCGTGACCGCAAGACGATAGGCCAGGTAAGTCCCAATCAACCCTTGGTCAAAGGCGTGGCCGGCAATCAGGGCTTGATGTAGGCATAGCCTTCCTGCTGCAGGCGGGTGATGCGGACCACGCCGGAGGGCGTGAAGTCCGCTTCCATCACGAAGGCATCCTTGGCCAGCTTGCGGTTCTTGAGCGTGATCTCGCAGACTTCGAAGGCCACGCCGCGCGCGGCCAGCGCCGAGATCAGCGGGCCGACCTGGGCCGCATCCTTGTAGTCCGTCATCAGGAAGTCGACGCCGTCGGCATGGGCCACGAGTTTGATGGAGGTGTCGGCCGCCGTGTCCAGCTGATTACGCATGTTGCGCAGCGCGGAAAGCGCCTGCGAGGCGGAATCGTTGACGTGATAGACGACCTTGTCGGCGGCCAGCGCGGCGCTTGCCGCGCCCATCAATGCCATGCCCAACACCAATGCCAGCAGTTTCTTCAACATACTTGCCTCCTCTGGGTGCGGCAGCGGTGCCGCGGCGCATGGCCATGATATCAGCGCATGCGCGCCATGGGGCAATGACTGCGGGCCGTCATCTTTCCTAGGCGTATCGCTCCAGCCGGAACGGCCGGATGTCTACCGGCGGGGCATTCCCCTGGATGAGGGCGGCCATGGTTTCTCCCACCGCCGGGCCGATGCCGAAGCCGTGTCCCGAAAAACCCGATGCCAGATAGAGCCCCGGCACGGCGGCGACCGGCGCGATGACAGGCATGGCGTCCGGCGTCACGTCGATGTAGCCGCCCCACGACTGCGCGATGCGTGCCTGCTGGAACACCGGGAAGGCGTGCTGCAGGCGTGCCCAGGCCTGGTCTATGCCGCGCGCGTAGGGCGCGGGATCCAGCACGCGGCAGCGCTCGTAAGGCGTTTCGCGGTCGGCCGGGAAGCGCCGGGGCGTCGCCAGTTCCTCGAAGAAGCGCTTGCCGAAGCGGATCTTTACCAGCGAATTGTTGGCGATCCAGGTGCGCAGGAACTTGCCCATCAGGCGGAAGCTGTCCGGCACCAGTTCGGCCAGGGAGGCCGAGAACTGCGAGACGGTGTAGCCGCCATCGGCACGCTTGCGGCAGGTGAAGTCCCGGCCGTTGATGGCCAGCGATACGCCGGCGTCGAACGGCTCGGTGCGCAGCACCGAACCGCGCACCTTCAGCTGCGGGAAGTCCACGCCCAGGTTGCCGCAGAACAGGCGCGACCAGCCGCCGGCGGCCACCAGCACCGCCTGCGCGCGCAGCGTGCCGCGTTCGGTGATGACCGTGTCGGCGCGGCCGGCGCTGGTCTCCACGCCGCGCACGACGCAGTTTTCGTATATCAGCGCGCCGGCCTCGCGAGCCAGCGCGGCGACGCCCTGCGTGGCGATCTGCGGCTCCGCCACGCCGTCGGCGGCGCTGTAGAGCGCGCCGGTCCACGCGCGTGCGGAACTGGGCAGCAGGCGCAGCGCCGCTTCGCGGCCCAGCATGCGGGCCTCTACGCCGTAGGCGCGCGCCTTGGCCAGCCAGCTATCGTGCTCGGCGGCGTCAGTATCGTTTTCCTGCAGGTAGACCAGGCCGTTGCGGCGATAGCCGACTTCGACCTGGGCCTGGATGTCGCGCCAGAGCTGGTTGGCGCGCAGCGCCAGCGGCACCTCGGGCAGGTCGCGCCCCAATGTGCGCACCCAACCCCAGTTGCGCGAAGACTGCTCGCAGGCCAGCGCGCCTTTTTCGAACAGCGCGCAGCGCACGCCCGCGCGCGCCAGCGCGAGCGCCGTGCTCACGCCTATGATGCCGCCGCCGATGATGGCCACGTCCACCGTGGCCGGAAATTGGGTATGAGTCGTCATGACGATATGAAAGCGCCAGGGCAGGGGTCAGGCGGGATAGCCTAGCGCGTCGCGCAGGCGGTACCAGTTGATGGCCAGCGTGGCGCCGAGCTGCCGCGCCGGGTAAAAGGGCATGCGCTCGATGGGCGTGACGGGAAAGTCGAGTTCGCCCGCCGGCACGCCGCGGACGGCGTCGGTCAGCAGGCGGCCCAGCGCCGTGCCCATGGCCACGCCGCGCCCGCAATAGCCGTAAGCGGTCCAGATGCCCGGCGCCAGGCGATGCACGCGGGGCAGGTCGTCCATGGTCATGCCTACGCGGCAAGCCCAGCCATGGCGCCAGGCGGCGTCGGCCAGCTGCGGGAACCGGGCGACCGCGGCGCGGCGCAACTGCTCGCCGGTGGACGGATCGAGGCGCTCGGAAGAGTGCCCGCGGCCGCCGATGACGAAGCGGCCCTCCGGGTCGATGCGGCAATAGTAGGTGATCTTGCGCGTCTCGGAGATGCCGGCGCGCAGCGGCAGCAATTGTTCCTGCAGCGCTTGCGGCAGGGGATCTGTGGCGATCTGCGCGCTGGATACGTTGACGTAGGACTGCGCTACGGCAGGCCATAGCCGGTCGGTGTAGGCGTCTGTCGCCAGCACGACGTGGCGCGCCTGGACGGCAAAGCCGTTGACGCTCAGCGTCGCGCCGCCGTCAGGCTTGGGCGCAATCGCGGACACCGGCGAGTGGTCGTGCACCGCCGCGCCGGCGTCCTGCGCCGCGCGCGCCAGCCCGCGCGCAAACGCCAGCGGCTGTACCGCGCCCGCGCGCTTCTCGCGCAGGCCGGCGGGCCAGAAAGATGAGCCAGTGGCTGCGCGCATTGCGTCGCCGTCCAGGTACTCGACGTCGCCGCCATGCGCGTTCAGCTCCCGCGCGCGGCTTTTTAGATAGCTGCCCGACGCGGCCGAGAACGCGCCCTGGATCCAGCCGTTGCGGGTGGGCGAGCAATCGATGCGCAGGCGTTCGGCCAGTTCGAAAAGATAGTCGGCATTGCCGTAGGCAAAGCGCATCATGCGCGCCGCCGTGTCCGCGCCGAAGCGGCGGATCAGCGCGGCAGGGCCGGGTTTGAAGCCCGGCACCACCTGGCCGCCGTTACGCCCGGAGGCGCGGTGAGCCACTTCATGGGATTCGAACAGCGCCACCTTGAAGCCGGCCTCGGCCAGATGCAAGGCGGCCGACAGCCCGGTGAAGCCGCCGCCGACCACGGCGGCGTCGACATGCAGCGGACCGGCCAGCGCCGGGGAGGCGGCGCGCGCAGGCGCGGTCGCGGCCCACAGCGTGGCTGCGGGCGAAAACAGATCGTTGTTCATGGTGCCGGAGCTACTGGGCGTGGGTGACGCGTTTGAGGAAATCACGCATGCGCTCGTTGCTGGGATTGGTCAGCACATCGCGCGAGGGGCCCTGTTCCGCGATGCGGCCGTTTTCCAGGAACAAGACGCGGTCGGAGACGTTGCGGGCGAAGTCCATTTCGTGCGTGACGATGACCATGGTCATGCCTTTTTCGGCCAGCGTGCGCATGACGGACAGCACTTCGCCCACGAGTTCCGGGTCCAGCGCCGAGGTCGGTTCGTCGAACAGGATGGCCTCGGGCTCCATCGCCAGCGCGCGGGCGATGGCCACGCGCTGCTGCTGGCCGCCAGAAAGCTGCTGCGGATAGTGGTTCATCTTTTCGGCCAGGCCGACCGACGTCAGAATCTCGCGGCCGCGCGCGGTGGCGGAAGCCAGGCTTTCGCCCTTGACGTGCACCGGGCCTTCGATGACATTCTCCAGCGCCGTGCGGTGCGGGAACAGGTTGAAGCGCTGGAACACCATGGCCACGCGCTGGCGGATGTTCTGGATGTCCTTGCGGCGCGCATCCACGGTGACGCCGTCTATCGTGATGCGGCCGCCGTCATAGCGTTCCAGGCCGTTGATGCAGCGCAGGAGCGTGGACTTGCCGGAGCCGGACGGCCCGATCAGGCAGACCACCTCGCCTTGCTGGATTTCGGCGTTGATGCCTTCCAGCACGCGGTGGGAGCCGAACGATTTGCTGAGGTTTTCGATCTTGATCATTGACGGCGCCCCAAGCGGCGTTCAAGTTTGCCGATGAAGTACATCATGGGCAGGCTCATGGCCAGGTACATGAGGGCGACCAGCGTGAAAATGGTGGCGCTCTTGAAGGTGGAGGAGGCGATCAGCTTGCTCTGCATGGACAACTCGACCACGGTGATGACCGCCGTCTGCGAGGAGTCCTTGAGCATCATGACCACGTTGTTGCCGTAGGGCGGCAGCGCGACCTTGAAGGCCTGCGGCAGCACCACGCGGCGCATGAGCTTGGCGCGCGACATGCCTAGCGACTGGGCCGCCTCGAACTGGCCGGGATCGACCGCGTCGATGCCTGAACGGAAGACTTCCGACATGTATGAGGAGTACGCGATGCCCAGGCCCAGCGCGCCGGCCTGGAAGGCGGTCAGGCTGATGCCGATCTCCGGCAGCACGAAGTACATGTAGAACAGCACGACGATGATGGGAACGCCGCGGATGATGTTGGTGAGGATGCGGCTGGCGTGCGACAGCGGCGCGACGCCACTGACCCGCAGCAGGGCCCAGAACAGGCCGAGCGCCGTGGCGATGACCAGGGCTGCCGCAGTGATGGCGATGGTCGTCAGCACCCCCTGCATCAGCACCGGGAAGAACTCCGCGGCGTCACTGAAAAATGACTGGAACATCTTGGATACCTGTTAGGCGGCGCGCCGCGGCGGATCGGGCCGCGGCGCTCGGGATCAGGGCGCGACGCCCCACTTCTTCATGATGGCGGCGAGGGTGCCGTCCTGGCGCAGCGCATCGATGGCCGCGTTGAGCTGCTTGACGCGTTCGGCGTCGCCCTTACGGACGGCCAGCGCAATGTTGGTGGGCATGGCCGGCTGATAGCTTTCGACGTAGCGCACGTTGCGCACGCCCTGGGTGCGGACCTGGTAGGAGATCACCGGCCCGTCGCCGAAGGCCGCGTCCAGGCGTCCCAGCGCCACGTCGCGCACCAGGTCGGACATGGTTTCGTACATCTTGATTTCCTTGAGGCCGGGCGCGGCCTTCAGCGGTTCGACGTAGAGCGTGCCGATCTGCACGCCGACGGTCTTGCCCTTCAGGTCGGCGATGCTCTTGTAATCGGTCTTGTCCTTCTCCGGCACGATCAGGGCCTCGCCGTACTCCACCACCAGCTGCGTGAAATCGACCACTTCGGCGCGCTGCGGCGTCTTGGCGAAGGCCGAGGCGATGATGTCGATCTTGTTGGTCTGCAGGGCCGGCACCAGCGAGGCGAACGGAATCGGCATGACGTCCGCGGTGAAACCGGCCTGCTTGCCCACTGCGTGGGCGATGTCGATCATCACGCCCTGCAGGGTGTTGGTCTTCGGGTCCAGGAAGTTGAACGGTACCGCGGTGGGCGTGGCGCCTACCTTGACGGTCTGGGCGTGCGCGCCCGACAGCGCGGCGGCGCACAGCGCCGTCGCCAACAACGTTTTCAACACTTTGTGCAGCATCGGAATCCCCTTGGAAGCTGGAATTGCGCGCCTGCACGGTGTATCGGACGTCCGATTTCGTCCTTGTCAGTTGCGCATTATCGTATCGAATAGCGATAAGCATATATCGCATGTAGATTTTATAATCCGGCCAAGGAAAGCCTGTCAATCAACTAAGGTTTCAGCTAAGCGCTTTTTATTTAAGGGTTTTCCCGGGATTACTGGATGCGATAAAGGTAGAATGTGTCAAAAGAACTGCGGCTTTTTCTTGCATTCATTTGAATTGGAATGCAATCTCTGCGTATCGAATACAAATAGACTGGCGGCCTGCGCCGTCCAGCCCAGCCATGAATCCGGAATCCTCCACGCTTTACGTCCAATCGCTGGCCACCGGCATCGCCGTGCTCGATGCCTTCGACGCCGAACACACCTCCATGAGCCTGCCGGACATTGCCGCCGCGGCGGGCATCACGCGCAGCGCCGCGCAGCGTTTCGCGTTCACGCTGGAAGCGCTGGGGCTGCTCAACAAGGACCCTGTCAGCAAGCGCTATTCACTGTCGTCGCGCACGCTGGACGCAGGTTGCCGTTACCTGGAATCGCATCCGCTGTTGGACCGCGCCAATCCCTTCCTGCTGGAACTCAACCGCAATGCCGGCGAAACCGTGAACCTGGCGGAGCCGGCCGGGCAGGACATGATCTACATCGGCCGCTTTCCCAGCCCTTTGCGGCTCTTGGTGCACATGCCGGTGGGACGGCGCATTCCCATGTACTGTTCCTCGACCGGGCGCGTGTACCTTGCCGGCATGAGCGATGAGCAGGCCTGCGAGGCTCTGGAGGCCAGCGAGCGCGTGAAGTACACGGCCAACACGCTGACCGACCTGGACGAGCTGATGGCGCAGATCCGCTTGTCGCGCGAGCAGGGTTATGCCTGCTGCAAGGAGGAGTACTACCGCGGGGATCTGGCGCTGGCTGTGCCGGTCTACGACCTGAACCAGCGCGTGGTGGCTGGCCTGCAGTTGTCCGTATCGGCGGCTAAGTGGACGGTCAAGCGCGCGGTGTCGCGCTTCGTCCCGATGATGCTGGAAACCGCCAGGCAGATTTCCACGTCGCCGCCCACGCCTCGCGCGCTGACGACGTTTGGCGGCGGCGCAGCGCGCGACCTGCACGCCGAGCCACCTGGGCGCGCCGGCGGGCGCAAGGCGTAAGGCTGGCAGCGGCTGGTATTCGCGGCATCAGGCCGTCTGTGGCGCCTGGTCGCCCGGTTTGCCGCGGCGGCCAGGCTTGCCGTACAGCAAGCGCGCGCACACGAAGGCGCTGAGCGCGCCGGGCGCCGCGCCCACGGACAAGGGGAAGCCGAAGTCTTCCTGCCACGGCCGGTTGTGGGTGATGAAGCCAAGCAGGAAAATGAAGCCATAGACGGCGCCGACCAGCGCCATCCCGGCGCAGGCGCGCCAGGACGGATGCGCCGGCCGCAACGCGCCGGCCACGACGCCGCACAGCAAGGCGGGCACGAAACCGAAAATGTAGAACCAGGGCAGGGCATAGACCAGCATGAGCAAGGTCTCGGGATCCCGGGTCGCGGCGGTCAGGGCGATGATGACGGCCGCGCCGCCGATGGGCGGCGCGGCCACGCCGTATAGCGCGCCGCCCGCGACCAGATCGCTGCCGAGGCGCCGGCCGGCAGTGTCCATCGCGCGTTGCCGCCGCCTGCGGTAGGCGATGGCGGCGATAACGCCTAGTAGCAGAATGCCGGCCGAAATGTATGGGGTCATCGCGTCATGCAGGATGTGGAAGGGAGTGGCGGCGCCAGCTTCCCATGGAGCAGCAAGCCGGCGCAACAGGCCCGATGATACCGTGGCGGCCGGCCTGGCTTGCTTGCGTCCGCATTGGACGCAGCGTCATCCTGCAGCGGCGCTGCACTCAAGTCTTGTCGTTCCCGGCGCGCGCGTCGGAGGCGCCGGCGCTGTCGCCCAGAGCGCTGGCCAGCGCTGCGTCGGCCTCGCCCGCCTCGCGCTGTTGCTCCGTGCGCCGCATCAGCCGTTTGCTCACCATGGCGGCGACGAAGGCATTGCGTTGGGCTGCGTCATAGCCGGGGTGGCTGAGTTCGCGCACATATTCGTTGATCACGGGTTTCATGGGTGTTCTCTCGTCTTGAGGCCAGGCAGGGGCCGGGCGTGTAGGCTTGCGTCGGCGCGGACGGCTTGCAGCAGGCGCGCCATGGTGACTTCGGCGCCGGTGTCGGCGGTTGGGAATGCGCGGCTCCAGAGGCGCGCGCGCTGATCCGGCGCGGTGGCCGGAAACTGGACCACGAGGCGCAGCCGCCTCAGGAATGCGCTGTCCAGGCTGGACTTCAGGCTGGCGGCCCGCGACGCCAGGTCGCGGTACGACTGCATGGGTTGCAGCAGATAGCTGATCTCGATATTGGCGTAGCGGTCATGGCTGTCGTTGACGTTTGTGCGTTTGCCGAAGAGCGCGTCGGCTTCGTCGAAGAACAGGATGGCGCCGCGCTGCTCGACCGACTCGAACAGACGGTCCAGGTTTTTCTCGGTCTCGGCGATGTACTTGCTGACGATCCGCGACAGGTCGATGCGATACAACGTCAGCCCTGTCTCGCGCGCCAGCGTTTCGGCAGCCTTGGCGGCCTGCGCCAGCGCGTGCGGGCGGCTCTGACTGCCGCTGTCCCACAAGGCCAGGATGCGCGGTTCGGCAGGCGCATTCATGGCTGCTGTCCTGGCGTCCGGCCGGCGCGTTGCTGGATGCGGATGACCACGAATTCCGCAGGCCTGAGCGGGGCGAATCCAACCAGTATGTTGACCACCCCATGGTCCCTGTCGTGCTGCGTGGTGGTTTCGCCATCGCACTTGACCAGATAGGCGTCGCGCGGCGTGCCGCCCTGGAACGCGCCCTGGCGGAACAGCGTGTTCATGAAGGCGCCGAGGTTCAGGCGGATCTGCGCCCAGAGCGCTTCGTCGTTGGGCTCCACCGCGGCCCACTGTGTGCCGCGGTAGAGCGATTGTTCCAGGTGGAGCGCCAGCCGGCGCACCGGAACGTACTTGTATTCCGAGGCGAAGTGGTCCGCGCCTTGCAAGGTCCGCGCGCCCCAGCAGACCGTGCCGCGCCCGGGGAACGTGCGCAGGCAATTGACGCCCAGCGTGTTCAGGTTGCGGCTCTCGTCGTCGCTGACCGTGACCGCCAGGGACAGCACGCCGGCGAGGCTGGCATCAATGCCGGCTGGCGCTTTCCAGACGCCGCGATTGCCGTCGGTGCGCGCATACAGGCCGGCGATCGTGCCGCAGGGCGGCGTCAATCGGGGCTGGCCGATACGCAGCGGGTCAGTCGCCTGAATCCAGGGGAAGTACACCGCGGCATGATCGGACCTGGGCAGCGCCGTGCCCATGACCGCCGTCGCCATGGCGGCGGCATCGGCCGCCTGCGGCGGCGCATCGATGATCATGAAGGCGTGCCGCTCTTTGCAGTAGGACACGGCATCGGCGAGCACGCCGGCGTGCGTGATGCCGGGCAGGCACAGCAGATTGAAGGGGTGGGCTTGGTCCAGCGCATGCAGGCCCAGGCGCTGCGCGCGTTGGCCGATGAAGGCGGCATGCGCGTCTTGCGCGCCATTCAGCCCGGTCGGCGCCACGCGCACCACGCAGGCCTCGGCGCCGCCGTTGAGGAAGAACTGAAGCACCGCGTAGCCGAGTTCGCCACCTTCGGCCAGACCGCCGAACTCGCGTTCGTAGCCGGCGAAATCCAGCACCCGGACCGGGCGGTTGAGCGGTCCGCGCATGGCCGTGCCCAGGAACGCGGCCACCGAGGTCGGCACACCGGCAATGGTGTGCGCGCCAGCGGGCGCTTCCTGGACATACACCCCGGGATGATTCAGGGCAGGGGCCATGAACTGCTCCTTTCCACGGCTACTTGGCGGCGTGTGCTTGCAGCAGGAAAGTCTTCGAGGGACGGCCAGGACGCCGCGGACTGGGGCCCGGGCCTGGGCGCAACGCGCGGGAATGCCGGCGTGTGGCGGGCGTTGCGCCGCGCTTCTAGTTGGATGGCAGCGGAAAGGCAATCGGGCAAAAGTAGCAGCCCTGGTGAGATGTTTTATAGATGGTCTGATAAAAGCGGGCAATAGCTTTTCAGCGGTGTTAACGTTCTGTTGCTTATTCAGAAGCCGGCCCATGCAGGGCGTCCTGCAGCGAGGCCGGCGGACGCATGGCCCGTAGCGGCGGCGCTGCGGGAAATCAGAGTGGCCGAGGGCCCGACTGGCGGCTGCGGCCCTCAACCAGGAGCGCGAGATGTATAGCCTGACCCGACTGTGGCGCGTGCATGATTTCCCCACAACGCCGTCCGTGCCTGCGGGCCCGCCGGGACGTCTTTCACGCCTTGCCCTCGCCCTGGCCGTGGCCGGCCTGGCTGCCGGCGCGAGCCTGATGCCAACCGGCGCGGCGCAGGCCCAAGCGCAGGGACAGACCCCGACGCAAACAGCGCCCGCCCAATCCGACGCCCAGGAGGAGGCCGCGCGCTCGCTGCAATGGCCGCGCAGCTTCGAGGGCGCCGACGGCACGCGGGTGGAACTCTATCAACCGCAGATCGATACCTGGACCGCCGACCGTATTTCGGGGCGCATGGCGGTCGCCGTCGGCGCGGCCAAGGGCAATCCGACTTATGGCGTGGCCGAGTTTTCCGCCCGCGCCGAGGTCAACAAGCCGGCGGGCCTGGTGCATCTGTCGGACATCCGGATCGAGCGCGTGCAGGTGCCTACCTCGCCTGAGGCAGCCGCCAAGCTGCGCAGCCAGCTCGAGGCCCGCCTGCCCGCCAAGGGGGTGGTCACGCAGCTTGATGCGCTGCAACTGAGCTACACGCTGTCCCAGAACAACCCGGCCACCAAGACCGTCCCCGTGGACAACGCGCCGCCGCGCATCATCTACCGCACGGTGCCCACCGTGCTGGTGCTGATCGACGGCGGACCCGTCCTGGCCGAGGTGCCGGACGCGGCGGGCTGGCGCCGGGTGGTCAACACGCGCGCGCTGATGCTTGCCAATGGCGCCGGCCGCTATTTCCTGCAAGCGGCCGGTCATTGGTACGAAGCGGCCAATGCCACCGGACCCTGGACGGACCTGCCGCAGCCGCCCGCCGCATTGCTGGCGGCGGCCGACGCGGCGCGCCGCAAGGCCGCGCCCGATCCCTTGCTGCCGCATGGTGGCAAGGCACCGCACCGGGCGCCCGCCATCGCGGTGTCCACCGCGCCGGCAGAGTTGCTGGTGACCGTGGGCCAGCCTGAAATGCGGCCCGTGCCGGGAACCTCGCTGCTGTCGGTGGCCAATGCCGATCACGCCCTCTTCATGAATCCCGGCGACAACCGCTACTACCTGCTGGTGTCCGGCCGATGGTTCCGCGGCGCCAGCCTGGACGGCCCCTGGTCCTACGTGCCAGGCAAGCAGCTGCCGCGCGATTTCGCTCGGATCCCGGCCAAGGATCCGCAGTCTGGCGTGCTGGCCTCGGTGCCGGGCACGCCGCAGGCCAAGGAGGCGCTCATCGCCTCGACCATCCCGCAGACCGCCACGGTGTCGCGCAGCGCGGCAAAACTGCAAGTCGAGTATGCCGGCGGCTCACCGACGTTGCGGCCGATCGAGGGCACGGCGCTGTACTACGCCGCCAACTCGCAAGTGCCGGTGATCCAGGCCGAGGGCCGCTACTACGCCTTGTCGCGCGCGGTCTGGTTCGTGTCGGATTCGCCGCGGGGCCCGTGGCGCGTGGCCGACCATGTGCCGGCGGTCATCTACGCCATACCCGTCAGTTCGCCGCTGCATTACGTGACCTACGTGCAGGTGTATGGCTCCACCGCGCAGAACGTGGTGTTCGGCTACACGCCGGGCTATATGGGCGTGGTCGCCAGTCCGGACGGCACCGTGGTGTACGGCACGGGCTACGCGTATCCGCCGGTCATCGTGCAGGACACCTGGGTCGGCTATCCGCCCAGCTATGGCTACGACGCGGCTTTCGCCACCGCGACCGGCTTTGCCTTCGGCTTCGTTGCAGGCGAGACCTGGGGCGGCGCCGCGCCCTATTGGGGGCCTTACTGGGGCGCGCCCTACTGGGGCGGCGTCAACGTCAACCAGGTCGACGTCTACGGCGCCTGGGGCGGTTCCGGCGTGGTCACGCACGCCGCCGGCTGGAACGGCTGGACCGGCACCGAATGGCAGGGCACCCACGCCGAGGGCTACAACCCGCAGACCGGCGCGGCCTTCGAAGGCACCCGCGGCGCGGCCTACAACGAGTACACCGGAAATGCGGCCGCCGGGCGGCGTGACGCCTATACCAATCCGACGACGGGCGCCTCCGGCGCCGGCCGGGCGGGCGTGGTCGCCAATGACGACGGCCAATGGGCGGCGGGCCGCCAGGATGCGCGCACGAATACGAACACGGGCCGCACGACCGTCTCGTCCGCCACGGCGACCGGCACGGCCGGTGACGGCGTCAGCAGCGTGGACCGGCGCGGCGCCACCTACGACCGCAACACGAACAGCGGCATGGCCTGGAACAACGGCAACGTATACGCCGATCACAACGGCAATGTCTACGAGCACAACGACAATGGCTGGCAGCAGCACACCAGTTCCGGATGGCAGCCGGTGCAGCCCAACACCCAGGCTAGCGGCAACTACCTGAACGGCCAGCGCCAGGCGCGCGACTATTCCGGCGACCGCATGGGCGGCACGGAGGGCGGCGGCTGGCAGGACCGTGGCATGCAAGGCGAAGGCTGGCGCGACCGCGGCGGCATGGGCGGCGCGGAAGGCGGCGGCTGGCAGGGCCGCGGCATGGGCGGCCGCGGAGGCTGGGGCGGCGGCTTCGGCGGATTCCATGGGGGAGGATTCCGCCGCTGAGCATGACACCGCCCGACAGGACGGTACGGAGGGGCGCGGCGCCTTTGCGCGCCGGCCCTCGCATCCAGGCGTATTTGCGCGGCCCTGCCGCCGCGGACTAGACTGGCCGCTTTCCCTTCTCTCACGCACTCCGCCATGGCGCTGCATAGCTGGCTCATCTACCTGGTCGCGGTCATCGGCCTCTCGATAACCCCGGGGCCGAATACGCTGCTTGCGTTGACGCACGGCGCGCTGCACGGACACCGCAAGGCGCTGTGCACCATCGCCGGCGGCGCGGTGGGCTTCGTGCTGTTGATTGCCTTGTCCATGCTGGGCATCAGTGCCTTGCTCAAGGCCTGGGGCCCCGCTTTGACGGTGCTGAAGTGGGCGGGCGGCGCCTATCTGATCTGGCTCGGCATCCAGCTCTGGCGCGCACCCGGCGTGCAATTGCAGCCCGCCCCGGACATGCCGCGCATCCGCGGCATGCGCATGTTCAGCCAGGGCCTCCTGTCAGCCATTTCCAATCCCAAGGCGCTGCTGTTCTACGGCGCCTTCCTGCCGCAGTTCATCGATCCGGCCCGCAGCCTGTATACGCAGTTCGCCATCATGGCGGGAACCTTCGTGGCGGTGGAGTTCCTGGTCGAGTACGTGCTGGCGCGGCTGGCGCATCGCGTGCGCCCCTGGTTGGAGCGCGCCGGCCGGCGCTTCAACAAGGTGTGCGGCGGTTTGTTTGCCGCCATGGGCGCGGCGCTGCCGGGGTCTTGAACCTAGCGGGCGAAGGCCGAGAATTCAGGCATGCACTGAAGTTTCATTCATCCCGCAACCACGACCCGGATTTCGGATCGAGCGCGGGGCGCGCGCCATTCAGCCGGATCTGTTCTGCGTCCAGCCGCGCCGCCGCCGGGCTATCGACATCAAAGTCGATACCGAGCGCGCTTGCGACGCGAACATCTTCGATCGGCAGTTCCCAAGTCAGGAACAATTGCGCCAGCTCCAGGCCGGCGGCGAAGTCGGCCTCTTGAAAGCCCGTGCCGCGGCGCAGGATGACGCCATGCGGCTGGCCGGTGTCGAAGATCATGGCCGTGCCGCGCACTAGCGGAATGCGCAGGCCGATAGCCGGGAAGTGCACGTCCAGTCCCTGGTCATCGCTCAGGAACAGATTGCAGAAGGCGGCGCCGCCATACTGCCCGCCGTCATGGTGGTAGCGGGCGCCGCGGCAGGCCATGAGGGCGATGTCGGCGCCCGCCAGCACGCCGGGCAGTCCCAGGCCGTCCATCCAGTCGCCCATGGCCTGCGGGCACAGGCCGTACTCAGGCCAGCGCGCCTGTGTGCGGGCCAGGGGCATCTGCTCGACGTCTCCGGGCTCCAGGAACAGGCGCGTGGCCATCTCGCGCTCCCAGTCCGCCCGCACGCGGACGGGCGGCGCGGGCAGGTCCAGCGTGCCGGTCAGCACCGTGTCGCTGACGCTGCGGCTGCGCATGGCGTCGCCGCTCCAGTAAAAGGATGTCAGGCGGCCGGGCGGGGGCGGGACGTGGGTCATCGAGCTGGGAGGATTCAGGCGGGCGCGGTTGCGCCGAGTCGGGATCCGCAGGAGAAAGCGGCTACCGAAACCGCTATGTTAACGGCGCCTTGTTCCACGGCCGTATTTGATGATCCTATATCGGCGCCCCGTCCGGCGGGCGCATGGCTGGGCCGCTAGTCCCGCATCAGCGCGGCGAGTCGTTCGGCCTCGACCGCCAGGCGGTAGGCGCGCTTCAGGTAAAGCTGGGCATCGTGCTCCCACGAGAAACCTATGCCGCCATGCACCTGAATGGAGAGCTTCACGGCGCGGCGCGCGGCGCTGGCGGTCAGGCGGGCGGCCAATGCGGCCAGCTCGGGATCACCCGCGCCGCGCCCGGCCAGCAAGGCCTCCACGGCGTAGCGGCTGTTGTCCAGCCCGGTCCAGGCGTCGACCAGGGCGTGCTTGATCGCCTGGAATTGTCCGATGGGCCGGCCGAACTGTTCACGTTCCTTGGCGTAGGCGATGGCCAGGTCCAGCGAGGCCGCCGCGGTGCCGATCAATTGCGCGAGCAGGAAGGCCAGATGGTTCTGCAGCGCGGGCAAGACCTGCGCCGCGGGCAGCTCGGCCTGCGCGACGGCGGGTCCGCGCAGGCGGGCCAGCGCCACGGTGGGATCCAGGCCCTGCACGGATTCGAGCTTCGCGGGGTCGTGGCGCGCCAGCCGCCAGCCCTCGTCTTGACGGGAGAGACGCAGATACTGGGCCGTGGGGCCGTAGGCGTCGATCCACCCTTGTTCGTCGCCGGCGCGGTCGCAGCGGATGCTGGCCGGATGCGCCGCCAGGTCCAGCACGACCTCCGACAGGGCGGACGTTTGTTCCAGCAGCGCGCTGGCAAGAAACGCCGAGGCGCCATAGGGCAGGGTGAGCAGGGCGCGCCCGGCCCATTCGCCCATGAGTTGCGTGCCGGGGCCGTACTCGGCCTGGAAGGCTTCCGATCCCGCTTCCAGCCAGCCGCCCTCGGCCAGCTCCTTCCACAGGGCGCGCTGGGCGGCGTCGTCTGCCGGCAGCGCACGGCGGGCGTGGGCGGCGGGATGCTGTTGCTCCAGCAGGCGGCCGAAGGTGGAGGACAGCAGTGTCCTGATTTCGCTATGCATGTTGTCCCCTGTCCTTGGGCAGGCCGAGCAGGCGTTCGCCCACGATATTGCGTTGGATTTCGGAGGTGCCGGCGACGATGGTTTCGGCGCGCGACCACAGGAATTCGCGCAGCACGCTGGCCGTGCCGGCATGGGGCGCGCCGGCCTGCGGGCCGAGCAGGGCGGCCTCGCCCAGCAGCTCCACGCGCTGTTCCCAGATGCGCTGGCGGGTTTCGCTCCACAGCAGCTTGAGCATGGCGCCGTCGATGCCGGGCGTGT
>JALDYL010000343.1:0-4129 GCA_032153965.1 Achromobacter sp.
CCTCGTCCTCGCCTTCGGCGACTCCTTCGGATTCCGTCGGGCGCATCGAGGTTGCTCACCACCCAGGCGCCCGCGCCGACGGGCTACGAGAGTCTTGGTCTGGTGCGCTGCTGGAACCGTGGTCGGGGGTGATGCTTGGGTTGCCCGTCATTTCCGGCCACGCGGGCGGCCGGAAATGACATACGTGATTCGTTTGAGCTTGATGGTGATCGCTTGCGCGCGTGCGGGGAGTGGCGCGGGAACTGATCATCACGTTGTGCGTGGCCGGGGCCTTCGTTCCGGAGGGGCTGGTCGTCAGCTTGCCGCCTTTAAACGTTCGCGAAACACGGCAATCTCCTCCGCTGTCTTGCCCAGCACCTCCCGCAGCACTTCTTCCGTATGCTCCCCCAGCAGCGGCGGAGCGCGGCGGTATTCGACTGGCGACGCCGACAGCCGCAACGGACTCGCCGTCACCGCCGCCACGCCGCCCGCCGGATGCGGCAGATCGCGGCGCAACTGCCGCGCCTGCGCTTGCGGATGCGCCTGGGCCTGCGCGATATCGTTGATCGGCCCGCAGGGCACGCCCACGGCCTCGAGCTTGGCGATCCAGTCGTCGCGCTTGCCGTGGCGCATGATCTCGGTCAGCAGGCCGACCAGCAGTTCGCGGTTGGCCAGGCGCATGCGGTTGGTGGCGAAGCGCGGATCGTCGCCCAGTTCGGGCGCGCCGATGGCGCGGCAGTACGCGCGGTACTGCGATTCATTGCCCGTGGCCACGATCAGGTGGCCGTCGCTGGCGGCGAACACCTGGTAAGGCACCACGTTCTGGTGGGCGTTGCCGGCGCGCTGGGGCGCGACGCCGGAGTTGAAATAGTTGGAGTTCTGGTTGGCCAGCATGGCGACGTGGCTGTCCAGCAGGGCGATGTCCAGGTGCTGGCCCAGGCCGCTGTTGTGGCGCTCCTGCAAGGCCGCCAACACCGCGACGGTGGCGTACATGCCGGTGACGATGTCGGTGACCGCCACGCCGGCTTTCTGTGGTCCGCCGCCGGGCAGGTCGTCGCGTTCGCCTGTGATGCTCATGAGGCCGCCCATGCCCTGGATCATGAAGTCGTAGCCGGGGCGTTGCGCGTAGGGGCCGTCCTGGCCGAAGCCGGTGATCGAGCAATAGATCAGGCGCGGGTTGACCTGCTTCAGGCTGTCGTAGTCCAGGCCGTACTTGGCGAGGCCGCCGACCTTGAAGTTCTCGACCAGGATGTCGCTGGCGGCCGCCAGTTCGCGGATCAGCGCGGCGCCTGCGGGCGTGGCCATGTCGGCTTCGACCGAGCGCTTGTTGCGGTTGGCGCTGAGGTAGTAGGCCGATTCCTCGGTGTCCTGGCCGTCGCCGTCCTTGAGGAATGGCGGGCCCCAGGCGCGGGTGTCGTCGCCTACGCGGGGGCGTTCGATCTTGATGACGTCGGCGCCCAGGTCGGCCAGGTTCTGCGTGCACCAGGGGCCGGCCAGGATGCGCGACAGGTCCAGCACCCGGATGCCGGTCAGGGCGGCGGGGCGCGTCATGGTTTCAGCTCCGCGGTGCCGTTGCTCAAGACGACCACGTTGCGTTCCAGCGCGCGGGCCTGGAAGCGGAGGTGGCCATCGGGCAGGCGCCAGATGTCGCATTGCAGGGTTTCGCCGGGATACACGGGCGCCGAGAAGCGGGTGTTCAGGCTGACCAGGCGCGAGGCGTCGTAGCCGCAGCAGCTTTTGACGATGGCGTGCGCTGCCACGCCGTAGGAACACAGTCCGTGCAGGATGGGTTTGGGATAGCCGGCCTGGCGCGCGACCTCGGGGTCCGCGTGCAGCGGGTTGCGGTCCGCATTCAACCGATACAGCAGCGCGGCGCTGGCGGGGATGCGGATTTCACAGCGCAGGTCAGGGTCGCCGTCGGGCGCCGCGGGCAGGGGGGCGGGGCTGTCGTCTCCCTGTCCGAAGCCGCCGTCGCCGCGGCAGAAGGTGCTTTGGCGCAGGGTGGCCAGGCAGGCGCCGTCTTCGTCGTGCAGGGTGCGTTCGGTGATGATGATGGCGCCCTTGTCGGCGCCTTTGTCGATCACATGCGTGTTGCGGCTTTTGCCGGTGACCACGCCTGCCGCGGGCAGGGGCGCATGCATGGTCAGCCGCTGTTCGCCGTGGACCACGCGCACCCAGTCTATGCCTGCGCGCGGGTCCTGGACCCAGAAGCCCGGGTAGCCCAGCACCACGCTCATGGTGGGGAAGGTCTGCAAGCCCTGCTCGTACACGTAGCGCAATTGGCCGGCGTCTTCGGGATCCTGTCCCAGGCCTATGCCCAGGGCGTACAGCATGGTGTCTTTTTCGTCGTAGCGTTGGCGCACTTCGTTAAAGCGCCAGTGCTTCACGGTTGCGTAGTCCAGGGGCATGGCGGCCTCAGATGGGGTCCCAGTCGATCACGTCGGGCGAGCGCTCCAACGCGTAGAAGTGCTTGCGCATGGCGGGCACGGCGATCTCGGCGATGCGCTCGGGCGTCCAGCCTTCGCCGTGGTGCACGGTGCGCAGCGGGCGCGGCTGGCTCATCAGCATGATTTCGTTGGCGCGCACCGCGAAGATCTGCGCGGTGACCTCGCTGGCGGCGTCGCTGGCCAGGTAGACGGCCATGGGCGCGACCTTGCCGGCTTCCATCTTCTTCAGCTTTTCGACGCGGGCCTTTTCCTCATCGGTTTCGGCCGGAATGGAGCTGGTCATGCGGCTCCAGGCGAACGGCGCTATGCAGTTGGAGCGCACGTTGTAGCGCGCCATGTCCAGCGCGATGGATTTCGACAGGGCCACGATGCCCAGCTTGGCCGCGGCGTAGTTGGCCTGACCAAAGTTTCCGATCAGTCCGGACGTGGAGGTCATGTGCACAAATGCGCCGGACTCCTGTTCGCGGAAGTAGGGCGCGGCCGCGCGGCTCATGAAGAAGGAGCCGTTCAGGTGTACGCCCAGCACCTGGCTCCATTCCTCTTCGCTCATCTTGTGGAAAACCCGGTCGCGCAGATTGCCGGCGTTATTGACCACGGCGTCGATGCGGCCGTAGGCGTCGATGGCCGTCTGTACGCAGCGGCTGGCGCTGTCGTAGGCGGCCACGCTGTCGGTGTTGGCGACCGCCAGTCCGCCGGCCGCGACGATTTCCTTGACGACGGCCTGGGCCGGGCCATCCGCGCCGCCTTCGCCGGTGAGCGAGACGCCGATATCGTTCACCACCACCTTGGCGCCCGCCTGCGCCATGGCCAGCGCAATGCTGCGGCCGATGCCGCCGCCCGCGCCGGTCACGATCACTACTTTTCCGGAAACTATGCCGCTCATTGAAGCTGACTCCTGTGCTGCGGCGCGCGCGCCGCGTGGAAAACAGTTCCGCATCAACCGCTATGGTTTGCGGGGATGCACCATGGTAGATTCGACAAGGCATGCGAAGAATTCAAAATTAGAAATGCCCCCCTTCTGCGTGGTGGAACATGAGACACGACTTGACCGACCTGCGTTTGTTTCTGAACGTGGGGGAAACACTCAACCTGACCCGGGCTGCGGAGCGCACGTTCCTGTCCTTGCCGGCGGCGAGCGCGCGGGTGAAGAACATGGAAGAGGCCTTCAAGGCCCGGCTGCTGGTGCGCATGGCCACGGGCGTGGCGCTGACGCCGGCGGGCGAGGTGCTGCTCAAGCACGCGAACGCCGTGTTCCGCCAGCTGGAATGCCTGAACGCGGACCTGCAGCCCTACGCCAGCGGCCTGAAGGGGCGCCTGCGTCTGCTGGCCAACACCACGGCCACCAATTCCTTCCTGGCCGACGCGCTGTCCACGTTTCTTGCGGAAAACCCTGACGTGGACGTGGAGCTGGAAGAAAAAATATCTGGCGATATTGTCATTGCCATACGCGCAGGCCAGGGAGACCTGGGGCTGGTGGCGGGCAATATCGACGTGTCGGGCCTGGACGTCACGCCGCTGTTCCGCGATGAGCTCACCGTGGTGACGTCGCTCGACCACCCCCTGGCGGCCACGGAGTCCGCGCATTTCGCCGACTTGGTGGATGCCTATCAGTTCGTCGGCATCCATCCCGACAGCGCCATCCAGACCTTTCTGGAAGACATCGCCAGCGGCCTGGGCAAGCGCATCTGCCAGCGCGTGCATGT
>JALDYL010000344.1:0-4117 GCA_032153965.1 Achromobacter sp.
CGCGCGCCTGCGTATCCTCGTCCAGATGCGCCGTGGGTTCGTCCAGCAGGATCAAGCCCGGATCGCGCAGGAACAGACGCGCCAGCGCGACGCGCTGCGCCTGGCCGCCGGACAGGCCATGCCCGCGGCCGCCAAGTTGCGTCGCCAGGCCCTGCGGCAAGTCGTCCGCGAACTCCAGCACACAGGCGCGGCGCGCCGCGGCCTGCACCTCGGCGTCAGAAGCGTCGGGGCGGCCCAGACGGATGTTGTCGGCGATGGAACCCGTCAGCAGCTGCGGCTTCTGTCCGATCAGCGCCACCCGCTGGCGCAGTGCCGCCTCGTCCCAATCGGCCAAGGGCTGGCCGTCGATGCGGATGTCGCCCTGGAACGGACGCAGGCGCGCGATCGCCTCGACGAGCGAGGATTTGCCGATGCCGCTGGGTCCCATCAGCGCGGCATGCTCGCCCGGCGCCAACATCAGACGGGCTTGCGAAAACACCGTCTGGCTGCGGCCCGGTGCATCCAGATTCAACTCTGCGATGGCAAGGGCAGCGCCTGAGCCACGGCGTCCTGGGCCTGCGGCGGTCTCTGCAAGATTGCGTGGGCCAGAGGCGCCGCCCGCCTGGCCATCACCTTCTTGCGGCAGGCCATCGAACAGCAGGGAGATCTGCGACACCGCCGCCAGCGCAGCCGCGCGGTCGTGGTAATGCGCCGCGAACTGGCGCAGCGGCGCGTAGACTTCCGGCGCCATCAGCAGACAGAACAGTCCCGCCTGCAGGGTCAGCGGAGACCAGCGCAGGTCCAGGAATCCAAGGTAGGTCAGGCCGATATAGACCGCCACCCCGGCCACGCCCAGCGCCGCAAAGAACTCCAGCACCGCCGAGGAAAGAAAGGCGATGCGCAGCACCGACATCGTGCGCTGGCGCAGCGCGTCGCTGGCCGCCACGACCGACTCGGCTTCGGCCTGGGCGCGGCCGTAGAGCTTCAAGGTGGACAGGCCGCGCAGCCGGTCGGCGAAGAAGCCCGACAGGCGGGCAAAGGCGCGCAGGTGCCGGCGGCTGACGCCCTGGGCGCCCCAGCCCACCAAGGCCATGAACAAGGGAATCAAGGGCGCCGTGATCAGCAGGACCAGCCCGGCAATCACGTCCATTGGCAGCAGCACCACGGCAAACGCCACGGGCAGCATGGCGGCGGCAGCCATGGCGGGCAGGTATTTGGCGAAGAACCCGTCCAGGGCTTCGACCTGGTCCACCACCGCGCTCGCCAGCTCGCCCGACGCCTGCCCGCGACTCCAGTACGGCCCCTTCTGCACCAGGCGCCTGAAGAGCGACAGCCGCACATGGCGCTTGATGCGCTCGGCCGCATCGGCGCCCGCGCGCTCGCCCGCCCAGGTGATGCAGGCGCGCAGCAGCATGAGTCCGGCGATGGCCAGGATGTCGCCCAGCAGTTCCTGGCGGGGCACTTGCCTGACGATGGCCGCATCGAGCACGCTGGCCAGCAGCCAGGCCTGCACCACCAGCAAGGCGCCGCTGACCAGCGGCGCGGCGCCCGCCAGCATCAGCGGCAGCCTGGCCGCCTTGGCGAGTGCCATCAACCACCGCGACTGGGCGCGCGGCGGTTGGTTCAGGGTTGCCGAAGGATCGTGCTCGAGGCTGTTGGCGCCGCCGTTCACTCGTCGTTGCGGCTGGCGCGCGGGTCATGGGTATGACCCTCGCGCAGCTCGAACCACATTGCGTTGAGGATGGCGAAGGCGCACGCCAACCCCAGACCGAGTATCCACGAGAAATACCACATGGTGGAGGCTCCTTTATCAGTATGAGTTGGGCGTGTCCGCGACCGATTCCTGGGTGACCTTGCCGCGCATGACGCGGTAGACCCAGGCGGTGTAGACCGTGATGAGCGGCAGGAAGATGGCGACCGCGATCACCATGATCCACAGCGTCAAGTGGCTGGAGGAACCGTCCCAGATGGTCAGGCCGGCCTGCGGCTTGGTCGACGAGGGCATGATGAACGGGAACAGCGAAAAGCCCACCGTCAGGATCACGCCGGCGATCGACGCCGAAGACGCCAGGAACGCCAGCACATGGGCGCGCACGCTCAGCAGCAACGCCACCAGGACGGCGCCGCCCACGCCCAGCGCGGGCGCGATCCACATCAGCGGCCATTTCGCGTAGTTGGCCATCCAGGCGCCGTTCTGCACCGCCACGGTCTTGAGCATCGGATCCGACGGGCCTGCCATGTCCACCGCGCTGGTGATGACATGGCCAGGCAGGCCGCCCGCCACCCAGAAGCCGCCCGCCGCGAACAGCGCCGCGGTCAGCAGCGCGCACAGCCTGCCCCAGTTGCGGGCACGCGACGAGATCGGGTCTTCCGTGCGCCAGGCCAGCAGCACGGCGCCATGCATGGCCAGCATCACCACGCTGAGCACGCCGGCCAACAACGCGAACGGCATGAACAACTGGTAGAAGTGGCCTTCATAGATCGGACGCAGGGTCACCGGATCGAAGGTGAACGGCACGCCCAGGATGATGTTGCCCATGGCCACGCCGAACACCAGCGAGGCCACCACGCCCGAGAAACAGAGCACGCCGTCCCAGCGGTTGCGCCAGCTGGTGCCTTCCATCTTGCTGCGGTACTTGAAGCCGACCGGCCGCAGGATCAGCGCGATCAGCACCAGCATCATCGCCAGGTAGAAGCCGGAGAACGACGCGGCGTACAGCAAGGGCCAGGCCGCGAAAATGGCGCCGCCCGCGGTGATGAGCCAGACCTGGTTGCCCTCCCAGACCGGCCCCACCACGTTGATCACCACCCGGCGCTCGACGTCCGTCTTGGCGACCACCGGCAGCAGCGCGGCCACGCCCAGGTCAAAGCCGTCCATGACGGCAAAGCCGATGAGCAAGGCGCCCAGCAGCACCCACCAGACCACGCGCAGCGTGCCGTAGTCGAAAGGAATAAGAGTATCCATCGCTGTCTCTCCCTCAGGCTCGCACGGCAGCGCGCACAGGATCGGCGGCGGCAGTGCCGGGCGCCGGCCCATCGGATTTCGGTCCCTTCCTCACGGCGTGCAGCATCACCTTCACGCCGATGATCAGCAGCACGGTGTACAGCACCAGGAATATCGTCAAGCTGATGGCCAGATCGACGATGGTCAGGCCCGAAGCGGCGTAATAAGTTGGCAGCACGCCTTCGATCACCCAGGGCTGGCGGCCGTACTCGGCCACGAACCAGCCGCTTTCGATGGCCACCCAGGGCAGCGGCAGGCTCCACAACGCCACCTTGAGCAGGCCGCGCCGGCTGTCCAGCCGCCCGCGCGAGGCCAGCCAGAACGCCACGCCGAAGAACAGGATCAGGTACATGCCCACCGCCACCATGATGCGGAACGCCCAGAACAGCGGCGCCACGTTGGGCACGGTATCGACGGCGGCCTTCTTGATGTCGTCTTCGGTGACCTTGCTCATGTCGGGCTGGTAGCGCTTGACCAGCAGCGCGTAGCCCAGGTCCGGCCAGGTCTTGTCGAAGACCAGGCGCGCATCCACGTCCTTGGGATTGGCGCGGATCTTCTGCAAGGCGTCATAGGCCACCATGCCGTCGCGGATGCGGTTTTCCGCGCGCCGGATCAGGTCGTCGATGCCCAGCAGCGGCGTGGTGAGCGAGCGCGTGCCGATGATGCCCATGACATAGGGAATCTCGATCGCGAAGTCGTTCTTGCGCTCGGCCTGGTTGGGAATGGCGATCAGGTTGAAGGACGCGGGGGCCGGCTCGGTGTGCCACATGGATTCGATGGCCGCGATCTTCATCTTCTGGTGTTCGGTGGTGAGGTAGCCGCTTTCGTCGCCCAGCACCACGACCGACAGCGCCGAGGCCAGGCCGAAGCTGGCGGCAACCGCCATCGAGCGCTTGGCCAGATCGATGTGGCGGCCCTTCAGCAGGTACCAGGCGCTGATCGACATGACGAACATGGCGCCCGCCACATAACCCGCGCTGACCGTGTGCACGAACTTGGCCTGCGCCACCGGGTTGAAGATCACCGCGGCGAAGTCGGTCATCTCCATGCGCATGGTGTCGGGATTGAAGATCGAACCGACCGGATTCTGCATCCAGCCGTTGGCGATCAGGATCCACAGCGCCGAGAAGTTGG
>JALDYL010000089.1:0-19764 GCA_032153965.1 Achromobacter sp.
GCGGTGGTGAGCAGCGCCATCAGCATCAGGCCCAGCCCGCTCTTGAACGACAGGGGCCGGTTCATCGATGCCAGCAGCATGACGCCCAGCACCGGCGCGACCATGGGAATGGGCAGGTCCAGGCCGTAGCTGACGGCCGTGCAGAAGGCGGTGCCCGTGCCCACGCGCAGGGCGCGTCGTCCGCGGGGATCGAGGTCAGTACGCATAGGAGAGCCAGCTCATCAGCCGCATGTAGGCGCGGCCCAGCAGATTGAGCGGATTGCCGGAACTGGGAAACGCCATGACCTCGGCCTGTCCGCCCACGCGCACGCCGCTCAAGACCGGCAGGTCGTCGGGATCGAACTCCACGATGACGGGAAAGCGCTGCGCGGGCCGCAGCCAGTCGCGGCTGTTCTGCACCGTGGGCAGGCTGCCTGGCGGCGTGCCCGGCCCCACGTTGACGCCGTAGCCGACGCTGCGCACGCGGCCCTTGAAGATCTGTCCGGGCAGCGCGTCCAGGATGATCGCCACCGGCGTGCCGGGCTCCACGTGGCCCAGGTTGTTCTCGGTCATTTCCGCGCTGATCCAGACGTCATGAATAGCGATCAGCGTCATGACCGGGTTGCCGGCGGCGGCGAACTGCCCGGCGTCGGTGCGCAGGTCCGTGATCAATCCGGCCGAACGGGCCCGCACCTGGGTGTTGGCCAGGTCCAGTTCGGCCTTCTCGAGCGCGGCGGCGGCGCTGCGCAGCTTGGCGTTGTCTTCCTCGCTGCCGCCCTCCTGTTCGCGCGCGCGCTGCACCTCGGCGCGCGCGGCCGCGGCCTGGCTGATGGCCTGCGTCAGATTCGCCCGCGCGATTTCCAGGCGGCGCAGCGAGACGGTGCCCTGGTCCTCGCGGTACAGCCGTTCGAGCCGGGTGCTGTCCTGGCGGGCCTTCAGTTCATTGGCCTGCGCGGCGCGCAACGACGCCTGCGCCGAATCGATGCCCGCGGTGCTGGCGCCGATCTGCCTGCGCGTGGACTCCAGGTCGGCGCG
Source organism: Achromobacter sp. (assembly GCA_032153965.1). Lineage (GTDB taxonomy): Bacteria > Pseudomonadota > Gammaproteobacteria > Burkholderiales > Burkholderiaceae_B > Achromobacter. Next base: position 1,015 of record JALDYL010000089.1, read on the forward strand.
GGCGCGGTCGACGGCGATCCGGTAATGCTCCGGGTCGACGTCGAACAGGACGGCGCCGGCCTCCACGTCCTGGTTGTTGCGCACATGCACCCGGGTCACGCGCCCCGACACCTCGGAGGCCACCGGCACGACAAAGGCCTGCACCCGCGCCTGCTGCGTGTAGGGCGTATAGCGGTCCGCCAGCAGATACCAGGCCAGGCTCAGCACGATGAACAGGACCGTCCATCGGACGCCCTTTTTCGCGGAATCCGGCGCGGACGCGGCGGCGGGCTTGGACGGCGATTCACTCATCGGGTCGCACCTTTTGCGCGGACAAGGCGGCGGCGGAGGCAGGCGCCGGCTCGGACAGCAGATCGCCCCAGTCGGTGCGCTGCCGCATCTGCTCGCGGGTCGCCGGGTCCAGCACCGGCTCGGCGCTGTACCAGCCGCCGCCCAATGCCTTGTACAAGGCAATGAGGTCGCCCACCGCGCCGCCCCGGTTCACGACGTAGGCGTCCTGCTGCACGGCCAGCGCCTGCTGCGCGTCCAGCACGCGCTGGAAATCGGTATAGCCTTCGCGGTAGAGCGCATTGGCCAGCGTGAGCGAACGCCCGGCCGCCTGCGCCGACTGCTGCAGGATGCCGTCGCGCTCCAGCGCCTTGACCAGGCCGCTGGCTGCGTCGTCGGCCTCGCGCGCGGCCTGCCGAACGTCGTCCTGGTAGGCCACGATCAACTGCTGCAGCCGCGCGTCCTGCACGCGCACATTGTTCTGCAGGCGGCCGTGGTCGAACACGTTCCAGCTCAGGGCCGGCCCCGCCAGCAAGGCCGCGCCGCCCGCCGTGCCCGCCAGCGACGTGGCGGACCAGGCGATGCTGCCCAGCAGGGTCAGCGAAGGATAGAGGTCCGCCGCGGCCACGCCCACCTGCGCCGACTGCGCGGCGATGCGAAATTCGGCCGCGCGGATGTCGGGACGGCGCAGCAGCAGATTGGCCGGCACGTCCTGCAGCACCGCGCGGTCGATCAGCGGCACCACCGCCGTCTTGTCATTCAGCTCCGGCATGGGGCCGGGCGGGCGTCCGACCAGGACCGCCAGGGCGTTGCGGGTGCGCATGATCTGGCTTTCGAATTCGGGGATGGTGCCCAGGGTGCTCAGGTACTGCGTGCGGGCCTGCTGCAGGTCCAACTCATCGGTCTCGCCGCTGCGGAACAGTTTTTGCGTAATCTCGTAGCTGCGTTTCTGGATGGCGGCGTTATCGCGCGCGATCCGCAGCCGCGCCTCGGCGGTGCGCAGGGAGTAATAGGTCTGCGCCACCTGGGCATGCAGCAGCACCAGCACATCGTCGCGATTGGCCTGGGCCTCGAAGTACAGCGCATCGGCCGACTCGATGGCGCGGCTGAATCTGCCCCAGAAGTCCAGCTCCCAGCCTATGTCGAAGCCGGCGCTGTATTGCCAGAAGCTGCTGGGCCGCGGATTGCCTTCGGCCGAACGCGAGGACCGGTGCTGGTAAAGGGCGTTTGCCCCGACCACCTGGGTTTGCGGATAGCGGCCGCTTTGGGCGATGCCCAGCTGCGCGCGCGCTTCCATGATGCGCAGGCCCGCGATGCGCAGGCCCGCGTTGTTCGCGTCGGCCTGGGCGATCAGGGCTTCCAGGACGGGATCGCCGAATATCCGCCACCACTGTCGGGCATCCGGCTGTAGTTGCTGGCGGCTGGCCTGTTGCAGCGCGGGAGTGCTCCAGTCCGCCGCCCAGCCGGTGCGCTGGGGCTCGAAATCCGGCCCCACACGCATGCAGCCGCCCAGGCACAAAGTACCGATCAGCAACAGCCGATTCAAACAGGTCAGCGGCGACATCGGGTATCGGGTCCGTGTAGAGCCTAACCGCCATGGTCCACGACGCAGCTCCGACCCTGCCGGAGCGCAGTGTGCGAATTGATTCTATTGGCCTTTTCCGCTTCTCGCCAGAGGATCATTTTTCGCAGGAAGCACTAGGTAAAAAGCACTGCTGCGGCCTGCCCGTGTACAAGCGCCAGCGGTCGGCGCTACAGTGAAAAATTCGAACGTTTCGCCCCTTACCCCGCAGCATATTCTGGAGTGCCATCATGAACGCTCAGAAGAAGGCAGCAGCAGAGGACAAGCAGCCGGCGCAAGCCAAGCTTTCGGGGAAGCAATACGCCGAGGAACTGGCCCGGCTGCACGTGGAGCTGGTCAAGCTCCAGGAATGGGTCAGCCAGACGGGAGCCAAGGTCTGCATCATTTTCGAGGGACGCGATGGCGCCGGCAAGGGCGGAACGATCAAGGCGATCACCGAGCGCGTCAGTCCGCGCGTGTTCCGCGTGATCGCCCTGCCCGCCCCCTCGGACCGCGAGAAAACCCAGATGTACATGCAGCGCTACCTGCCCTACCTGCCGGCGGCGGGCGAGGTCGTGATCTTCGACCGCAGTTGGTACAACCGGGCCGGCGTCGAACGGGTCATGGGGTTCTGCACCAAGGACGACGTCCGGATCTTCCTGAAAGGCGTGCCGCTGGTCGAACGTGCGATCGTGGGCTCGGGCATCATCCTGCTCAAGTATTGGCTGGAAGTCAGCGAAGAGGAACAGACCCGCCGGCTCCAGGCCCGCATCAACGACGAGCGCAAGATCTGGAAGCTGACCAAGATGGACCTGGATTCGTACAGCCGCTGGTACGACTACTCGCGCGCCCGCGACGACATGTTCGCGGCCACCGATACCGGCGTGGCGCCCTGGTATGTTGCGCAGTCCGACGACAAGAAAAAGGTGCGCCTGAACATCATCAGCCACCTGCTCGCCCGCATCCCGTACAAGCGCATGCCGCGGGCCAAGGTGAAGCTGCCCAAGCGGCAGAAGGCCGGCGGCTACCGCGATCCGGGGCATCCCTTGCGCATGGTCCCAGCCAAATTCTGAGCGGCGCGCCTCTGACGCCCGCAGGCTTCCAAGGAGAACGATCATGGCCGCCCTGCTGATCAACCACGTGGAAGAAAGCACCTCCGACGAGGACATCCGCAGTTTCCTCATGAAATACGGCTTTCCATCCTTCGACCGAATCCAGCGGGTGCCTAGCGAGGGTGAACGGCCGGCCGTCCTGGTGACCTTCGACGGCACAGGCCCCGAGGAACTGCGTGTGCTGGTGCCCCGCATCCACCAGGTGTTCTGGAAGAACCACACGATCGCCGTGCTGGTGATGCGCGAGCCCATCGAATAAAGGGCCGCATCGGCCCGGGGCCGAATCGTGACCAGATGTGCTTTTTAAGGGTTTCCCCCAGGATTCCGGCTGTCGATTTCCGGTCAACTCGTACGTCGTGTCAGTACGCACAACTTTCCTGAAAGGCGGACTCACCATGACTACCGGAACCGTAACCCTGCATCGCGTAATGCGCGCGCCGGCCGAACGCATCTATCGGGCCTTCCTGGAGCCCGACGCGATCGCGCGCTGGCTCCCTCCCTATGGCTACACCTGCCAGGTCCATCAACTGGACGCCAAGGTCGGCGGCATGCACAAGATGTCGTTCCGCAACTTCGGCACCGGCCACAGCCACAACTTCGGCGGCGAATACCTGGAGTTGGCGCCGGGCCAGAAGATCCGCTACTCGGACCAGTTCGACGATCCGAACCTGCCCGGCCGCATGCAGACCACCGTTACGCTGCGGGAGGTCGTCTGCGGCACCGAGGTGCACATCCTGCAGGAAGGCATACCGGCGGCGATACCGCCGGAGATGTGCTACCTGGGCTGGCAGGAGTCGCTGGCGCAGCTGATGCGGCTGGTCGAACCGGAAATACCCGATTGAAGGGCGGGCCGGGCCACCGGCCTTCACTTCTTTCTGGCGATGAACTGCACCACGCATGCCGGCCCCGTGTGGAATATGCCCTCGATCACGTTGCGTTCGATTTCCCGCGAAAGCAGCACCTGGCAATTCGGAAAGTCCTGCTCCAGGTCCGCGCGCGCCATGAGCATGTCCGCATCCGGAGGCCCACCCGTGCCTCGACCCAACTGCGCTTTCCGGTATGCCTCCAGCAGGATGATGCCGCCTGGCCGGAGGGACAGTTCCGCCAGGCGGTGCAGCCTGCTGCGCACGCGGCTGGGCGTGTGGGCGAAGATCGACACGACCGCGCCGAAGGATTCCGGCGGCGGTTGGTACTCGGCGAAGTCCGCCGTTTCGGTGCGGATCGATACGCCCTGCGCGGCCGCCAGCCTGCGCGCCTTGGCGAGTCCGACGGCGGAGCCGTCCACGCCCAGCACGTCCAGGCCCAGCGAGGCCAGGAAGACGGCGTTGCGCCCCTCCCCCTCGGCCAGGCTGAGCACCGGCCCGGACAGCAGGCCGGCGTTTTCCGCCAGAAAGGCGTTCGGCTCGGTTCCATACACGTACTCGTCAACGGCGTAGCGTTCGTCCCACATATGCTTGAACTCCCAGGTTGCTGGTCAGGGCTCGCGGCAAGGGAACGTTTCCTCTCCGCCCCGCGCCGGAATGCGGATAGTCTTTCACTTGAAGTCGACTTGAGGTCAAGGGCCGGACGCTGCTGCCGGGCGTCCCCGAAGTCGCCGCTGCGAATTACCCCCCTCGAAGGAGCCCATGCATGGCAGAAAAGCCCCCCGCCAAATCGATGAAGACCGCCAAGAAGGCAGATGCGCAACCCGTCCTGCTGTCCGGCGGCAATCCGCAGATCGCCAAGGGCGCGGGCGACGCGCCGGTGCAGGCCTACATCGCGGCCATGCCGGGCTGGAAGAGCGACCTGGGACGCCGCCTGGACGCGCTGATCGAACGCGGCGCGCCCGGCGTGCTGAAGGCGGTCAAGTGGAACTCGCCGCTGTATGGCCTGGATGGCCAGACCTGGTTCCTCAGCATCCATTGCTTTACCAAGTACGTGAAGGTGGCGTTCTTTCGCGGCGCGCAGCTGCGGCCCGTGCCGCCGGGACCTTCCAAGAGCCAGGACACGCGCTATCTCGACATCCGCGAGGACGACGAGCTGGACGAAGCGCAGTTCATGGACTGGGTGCGGCAGGCCAGCGGCCTGCCCGGCGAACGGATGTGAGCGCGGGGCCTGGCGTCCTGCGCCCCGCGGGACAGGACGCTAGCGGCGGGACGGGCGCTTCTTCACGCTGGCAGCCCGGGGCGAAGAAGCGCCCGACAGCAGGTCCTGCACCAGTTCGATGACCCGCTCGGCGGTCGGGGACAGCGTGCGGCGCGCGCGGTGGATGACGCTGTAGGTCAGCGGGCCGGCGGCGGGATAGGACAGCGGCAGGGGCTGCAGCACGCCCTGCGCCAGTTCGCCCGCGATGGCCTCGCGCGTGCAGAACAGCACCACGTCGCTGCCCAGCGCCACCTCGCGCAGCGTGGCGACGCTGTCGCATTCGAAGGCGATGGGCAGGTCTTCCGGCCGCGCCACCTGATACAGCCGGGCCAGGTACTCGCGCGCCCGCAGCGGCAGGTCGGTGGCGGCCAGCCGGTACTGCGCCAGCGCGGCGCGCAGGCGCGGCTTGCCCAGGCCCTGCAGCGGATGGCCAGCGCGGGTGAACAGGCCGCCGTGCTGCGGCGGCAAGGGCCGCACGGTGAAATCGCTGGGCGGCGGCAGGCTGTGCGTCACCGCCACGGCCAGATCCAGCTTGTCCTGCTGCAGCTTGTCCAGCAGGCGCTGCCAGCTTTCGATCTCGACGTGCACGCTCAGGCCCGGATGTTCGCGCGCAATGCGCACCAGCAGCGGCGACAGGAATCCGGCCGCCGGAAACGCCCCCACGCCCAGGTTCACGCGGCCCGTGTCATGGCCGCGGATCAATTCGGCCTCGCGCCGCAGGTCGCGGGTTTCTCCCAGGATGCGCTGCGCGCGCTCCAGCACCATGCGCCCGGCCTGCGTGGGCGTGACGCCGGTGGACGCCCGGTCCACCAGCACCAGCCCCAGCGAGTCTTCCAGCGATTGGATGCTGCGCGTCAGCGCGGACTGCGTCAGATGCAGCCGCTGCGCCGCCCGGGAGTAGTGCTTTTCCTCAACCAGCACGGCGTAGTGCTGGAGCGACCGTATTGTGAGGCTCATGTATTTTTCTCATCAATATTGGGCCAAATATGCATTTGATTGCGCGCAAAGGCAAGACTACAAAAGACTTGCCGCGACGGAAAATTGCAGCGCCGGCGGCCTGTGGTGAACCTCATTCCAGAGCAATGCATGACATTGCCTACCCCCAGGAGGAGACAATATGAACCGCAAGTCGTTCTTGAAGCTGTTGGGTAGCGGCGGGGCTGCCATGCTGGGCGCCCTGGCCTGTCTTTCGGCGGCGGCCGCCCCGCTGGCCCAGGCGCAGCCCTGGCCGAGCGGCGGCAAGCCCATCCGCCTGGTGGTGCCATTTCCGGCCGGGTCAGGGTCCGACGCGCTGGCGCGCATGCTGGCGATGAAGGTCACGCAACGCACCGGCGCGCCGGTCATCATCGACAACAAGCCCGGCGCCGGCACCATGATAGGCGCGCAGGAAGTGGCCCGCGCTAGCCCCGACGGCTACACCCTGCTCTACACCATCGTCGTCACGCACACGCAGAATCCGCATCTCTACAAGAAGCTGCCCTATGACCCGGTGAAGGACTTCACCCCGGTCATCCAGGTGGTGCGCTCGGCCACCGTGCTGGTCGCCAACAAGGACGCGCCCTTCTCGACCACGGCGCAGATGATCGACTATGCCCGGGCCAATCCCGGCAAGCTGAACTTCGCTTCCTACAGCCCCGGGTCCACCTCGCATCTGAACGGCGAAATCCTCAAGCAGCAGACCGGCATCGACATCGTGCACGTGCCCTACAAGGGCACCGCCGACGCCAGTCGCGCGCTGCTGGCGGGCGACGTCCAGGTCTATTTCGACGGCACGGCCACCGCCGTGGAGAACGCGCGCGCCGGCAAGGTCAAGCTGCTGGGCCCGGCCACCGACCGCCGCCTGAGCGTGCTGCCGGACCTGCCGACCCTGAAGGAGCAAGGCATACCCGGGCTGGACATCGTCGGCTGGCAAGGCATCTTCGGCCCCGGCGACATGCCGCCCGCGCTGGCCGAGCGCGTGGCCCAGGTGTTCCGCGAGGCGCTGGACACGCCCGAGGTGACCCAGAGCATCGTGTCGCAGGGCAATGAGGTCAGCGGCGCGGGACCCAAGGAGTTTTCGAAGATCGTCCAGCAGGACAGCGAACGCTGGGGCGCGGTGATCAAGCGCATCGGCCTGGTCCTGCAGTAACCCGGCGCGTATCGAAAGGAGAACGCAATGCATGATCTGGTCATACGCGGCGGCACGATCGTCGATGGTTCGGGCCGGCCCCGCTACCAGGCAGACCTGGCCATCGAGGACGGACGCGTGGTCCAGGCCGAAGGCCGGGCCGGCGCCGCGCGCCGCGAGATCCACGCCGACGGCTGCCTGGTGGCGCCGGGCTGGGTCGACATCCACACCCACTACGACGGCCAGGCCACCTGGGACCCGTATCTCAGCCCTTCCACCTGGCACGGCGTCACCACGGCCATCATGGGCAATTGCGGCGTGGGCTTCGCCCCCGTCAAGCCCGAGCGGCGCGAATGGCTGATCAAGGTCATGGAGGGCGTCGAGGACATCCCCGGCTCGGTGCTGTCCGAGGGCATCCAGTGGGACTGGGAGACCTTTCCCGAATACCTGGACGCGCTGGACCGCCGTCCCAAGGCGCTGGACGTGGGTGCGCAGATTCCGCATAGCGCCGTGCGCGCCTACGTGATGGGCGAACGCGCCATCCACCACGACGAGGCCTCGCCCGCCGACCTGATCGCCATGCGCGAAGTGGTGCGCGCAGCGCTGGCCGCGGGCGCGGTGGGGTTCTCCACCTCGCGCACCTTCCTGCACAAGTACGACGAACGCAAGTATCCGCCCGGCACCTTCGCCACCGGCGAAGAGATCACCGCCCTGGGCTCGGTCATGGGCGAAGTCGGGCATGGCGTGTTCCAGATGACCGCCAACCATCCCGCCATGGAAGGCGAGATGCCCTGGCTGGAACAGCTGGCGCGCCACAACCGCCTGCCCGTGCTGTTCAACCTGCAGCAGACCGACGCCGCGCCCGACGTCTGGAAGCAGATCGCGACCAGCCTGGAGCGCGCGCACCGCGAAGGCGTGCCGCTGCTGGCCGGCATCAGCGGACGTCCGCTGGGCATCCTGTTTTCGTGGCAGAGCACGCTGCATCCGTTCATCGCGCATCCCAGCTACCAGGCGCTGCACGCCCTGCCGCTGGCCGAAAAGCTGGCCCGCCTGCGCGACCCGGCCACGCGCAGCCGCATCATGAACGAACAGCGCGGCCTCTTGGACCGCCGCGCCGAAACGCTGTTCAGCAGCTTCCACAAGATCTACCGGCTGGGCAGCGATCCCGACTACGAACCGCTGCCCGAGGAAAGCGTGGCCGCCATGGCGCGGCGCAGCGGCCGCGCGCCGCTGGAGATCGTCTACGACCTGATGCTGGAGAACGAGGGCCAGGCCATCCTGTACTACCCGTCGTTCAACTATTCCTACGAGAACCTGGACCACCTGCACCAGCTGATGCAGCACCCCTACACGGTCAACAGCCTGTCCGACGGCGGCGCCCATTGCGGCTACATCTGCGACGTAAGCATGCCCACCTTCATGCTCAGCCATTGGACCCGCGACCGCCGCCGCGGGCCCTTGCTGGAACTGGAGCACGTGGTCAAGCGCCAGACGCGCGACACCGCCAGCGTGTACGGGCTGCTCGACCGCGGCCTGCTGCAGCCCGGCTACAAGGCCGACGTCAACATCATCGATCCGGATGCCTTGCGGGTGCATTGCCCGGAGATGGTGTTCGACCTGCCGGGCGGCGGCCGGCGCCTGATCCAGCGCGCCGACGGCTATGTGGCCACGCTGGTCAACGGCCTGCCCATCTTCGAAGGCGGCGCGGCCACCGGCGCATTGCCGGGCAAGCTGCTGCGCGGTGCGCGCAGCCAGCAGGCTTGAGGCACGCCGCGCGGGCCCGCCGGGCCTGCCCCGCGCCGCGCGCCAGTCTCAGGCGCGCGGCGGTTCCGGCGTGTACTGCCCCAGCAGCCCGGCGACCCAATCGATGAACACGCGCAGCTTGGCGCTCACATGCCGGTTGGGCGGAAAAGCCACGTACATGGGCATGGAATCCAGGCGCCAGTCCTCGAACAGCGGCGCCAGTTCGCCGCTGGCTACGTGGGCGCGGGACATGTAGTCGGGCAGCCAGAGCACGCCCAGCCCGGCCAGGCCGGCTGCCAGATAGGCGTTGCCGTCATCGACCGCCAGCACGTAGCGCCCGTGCACCTTGAGGCTTTCGCCGCCGCGGCGCATGGCGTAGGGCAGAGGTTTGCCGTTGCGCGCCCACAGGAACCCCACGATGCGGTGATGCGTATCCTCGAGTTCGCGCGGGTGGGCAGGCGCGCCCGCGCGCTGCAGATAATCCGGCGCCGCGTAGACGCCCAGCCTCAAGTCGCCCACGCGCCGCGCCATCAGCGACTGGTCGGTGAGTTCGCCGCCGCGCACCACGCAATCGACGTTCTCGCCGATCAGGTCGACGATCCGGTCGCTCACGCCCATGTCCAGCTGAATGTCGGGGTATTGCGCATGGAACGCCGGCAATGCCGGCACCAGGATCATGCGCGCCAGCGGGCTGGGCACGTCCACGCGCAAACGCCCCCGGGGCACCGCCGAGGCGCCGGACAGGCTGGTCTCGGCATCGTCCATGTCGGCCAGCAACCGCAGCACGCGCTCATAGTAGGCGGCGCCGTCGGCCGTCACGTTGACCTTGCGGGTGGTGCGGTTCAGCAGCTTGACGCGCAAGCGCGCTTCGAGCTGCTGCACCAATTGCGTCACGCTGGTCTTGCTCATGTGCAGGGTTTCGGCCGCCTTGGTGAAGCTGCCGGTTTCCACCACGCGGGCGAAGGCCTGCATCGCGTCGAAACGGTCCATCTCTGCTCCCGCTCTTCCAGATTATTTGGATTCTACAAACAGTGATGGACGGACTTGCCCGTTTATCGCGGCGGCGGGGCCGCCTAAAGTCCCTGCATCGTTAACGCCGGGCCGCAGGCGGCCCACAGATGGAGATAGCCATGACCCAACGCGACGTCGTTTTCCCGCCCGGGCGCCAAGCCTTGTATGAACGCAACCGCTATTCCCCCGCGATCCGCTCCAACGGTTTCCTGTTCGTCTCGGGACAGGTGGGCAGCCGCGAGGACGGCACGCCGGAACCGGACCTACAGGCGCAAGTCCGGCTTGCGTTCCGCAATCTGCAAGCCGTGCTGGCGGCGGCCGGCTGCAGCTTCAACGACGTGGTCGACGTGACGGTGTTCATGGTCGATCCCGCGTCCAAGTTCGAGACCATCTGGCAGGTCGTGCCCGAGTACTGGGGCGAGGCGCCGCATCCGACGCTGACTGCGGTGGGCGTGACCTGGCTTTACGGCTTCGACTTCGAGATCAAGGTGATCGCAAAACTGCCGCAAGCTGCCGAAGACTGAATCGGCGCCCAGCCGCGTTCACACCACGCCGACCCGGATCACGCCGGCTATGGTCTGCGCCGCCTGCTGCAAGGCGGGCACCATGTCGGCTTCCAGCCGGTTGCCATCCACTTCCGGGGCGGCCACCGATATCCCGACCGACAGCAGGCGCGAGCCCGCCTGCGGCACCGGCACGGCCACCGACACCTGGTTGCTGTCCGGATAGTCGAACCGGGTCCATTGTCCCGGCGCCAGGCGCAAGCCGCCGGCCAGCGCGCTGGCCGGCGGCAGCACGCTGCCCACGCGCAGATTCATCACCACCAGGCGGCGGCGTTCGGCCGGCGCCATGGCGCGGCCGATGATGATCACGCCTTCGGGGTTGGCCTCGCCCAGGTTGGACGTGCCCGAATAGGCATCGGCCAGGTTCTGCAGAATCTCCTGCACGGCGTCCGTCACGCCGAGGCTCTCCATGGCCGCAAAGCCCAGTTCGAAGACCTGCGGCGTGAGCCGCCAACGGCTGTCTTCGCGCGCGGCGTAACCCTCTTCTTCCAGCGTCTGCAAAAACCGCAGCACGGTCGCGTGCGGCAGGTCGACGGCGCGCGCCAGTTCGGCCAGCGTGGGCCGGCCGTTGCCGCGGAAGGCACGCATGATGGATAGACACCGTTGAATCGATCTATTATTCTTCAATCGTTCACCTGATAAACGCATTGATCACTAGGTGAACAATACACATAAACGATGCTCCCGGCAAGACCGGCGAGCCCGGGAAGGAGACATAGAGCTATGAAACGCATCGCACTCGCCTTGGCGGCGGGTCTCGTGTTCTGTACGGGATCCGCCGCAGCGCAAGCAAGCTGGCCCGCGCAGCCGGTCAAATGGATCGTGCCCTACCCGCCGGGCGGATCGACCGACATGCTGGCCCGGCTGGTCAGCCACAAGCTCGGCGAGCGCTTGGGCCAGCCCGTCATCGTCGAAAACAAGGCCGGGGCCGGCGGCAACATAGGCACCGATTTCGCGGTCAAGCAGCCGGCCGACGGCTACACCATCGTGATGGGCAATATCGGCCCCATTTCCATCAACCCGGCCCTCTATCCGGACCTGCCCTACAAGCCGCAGCGGGATCTGGCGCCCGTCACGATGCTGATGAGCGTGCCCAACCTGCTGGTGGTCAATCCCGCGCTGCCGGTGCGCTCGGTGCAGGAGCTGATCGCCTACGCGAAGAAGTCGAAAGCGCCACTGGACTACGCCACGCCCGGCGCGGGCACCTCGCTGCACCTGGCGGGCGAACTGTTCGCCGCGTCCGCGGGCGTGCGCCTGACCCACGTGCCCTACCGCGGCAGCGCGCCGGGCCTGAACGACACAGTGGCCGGCCACGTGCCGATGATGTTCGACAACATGCCCTCGGCGCTGCAACTGGTGAAGGCCGGCAAGCTGCGCGCGCTGGCGATCACCAGCACGGCGCGTTCGCCGCAGCTGCCCGACGTGCCGACGATGGCCGAGGCCGGCCTGCCGGGCTACGAAATCGCCGGATGGTTCGGCGTGCTGGCGCCCGCGGCCACGCCCAAACCCATCATCGAACGCCTGAACAAGGAACTGCTGGCGGTGCTGGCCATGCCCGACGTGCGCGAACAGATAGGCGCCATGGGCGGCATCATTTCGGCCGAAGGGCCGGCCGACTTCGGCCGCTACATCGCGGCGGAAACCGACAAGTGGGGCGCGCTGGTGAGCAAGGCGCAGATCAAGCTTCAATAGGCAAGGAGACAAGCATGACCACGTATCGCCATCTGGAAACCCAGCCGATCGCCGGCGCGCTGGGCGCCGAAATCCGCGGCATCGACCTGTCGCGGCCGCTGTCGGACGATCAGTTCGACGACGTGCGCAACGCGCTGCACGAGCATCTGGTGGTTTTCTTCCGCGACCAGCAACTGACGCCGCAACAGCACATCGATTTCAGCTCGCGCTTCGGCGAGTTGCTGGAAGTGCCGTTCGTGCGGGCGCTGGAAGGACACCCCACCATCCTGCCCGTGATGAAGGGCCGCGCGGAAACCACCCGGCGCCTGTTCGGCGGGCTGTGGCACACGGACATGAGCTACGCGGAAGAGCCGCCGCTGGGCTCGGCGCTGTACGGCCGCGTCATTCCGCCCTATGGCGGCGACACCATGTGGGCCAATATGTACCGCGCCTATGACGGACTGTCGGACCGGCTCAAGCAGATCCTGGACGGGCTGGGCGCGGTGCACAGCGCGGTGCGCTCCTATGGCGCGGGCGGCGCGGTGGTGAACAACGGCGATCCGGCCCACAAGATGGACGTGCGCACCGACGACCGCGCCGCAAGCGAAGTGATCCATCCCGTGGTGCGAGTGCACCCGGCGACCGGCAAGAAAGCGCTGTATGTGAACAGCACCTACACGCTGCGCTTTGACGGCATGACCCAGGAAGAAAGCGAGTCCCTGCTGCAGTTCCTATACCGCCACGCGGCGCGGCCGGAGTTCACCTGCCGCTTCCGTTGGACGCCGGGTTCGCTGGCGCTATGGGACAACCGCTGTACCCAGCATCTGGCCATGAACGACTACGACGGCTTCGACCGCGAGATGCACCGCACCACGATCTCCGGCGACCGGCCGATCGCGGTCGCGCGCTAAACGGCGGACCGGTCAACCGGAATGGCTCAACGCGGCGGCTTCAGCGGCAGCAGCCGCCGATAGCCTGCCGGCAGCGGCTGGGTCGCGTGCTCCGCGACCGTGCGCGCCAGCCGCTGCGCCAACTCCGGCGGAAACGGCTTGACCCGCCGCGTTTCCAGGTCCACGTGCAGCGACAACTGTTCCATGATGGCCGCGACATAGCCGTCGCGGGTCTGCATCAGCTCCATCAGGCACAGCAGGCGCTTGTCGTCCGCTTCCAGCAGGCGGATGCGCAGCGCCAGCGGATCGCCCGCCAGCACCTCGCGCAGATAGGCCACGTGCACATTCATCGTGTAGATGCCGCAGCGCGTGGCTTCGGTGTAATCCAGCCCCACCCCGACCTCGCGCAACAGCTGGAAGCCGACGCGGTCGAAGATGCCCACGTAATGGGCCGCGTTCATGTGGCCGTATTCGTCGATCCAGGCGGGATCCACGCTCAGGGTCGTGGACGGAAGGGCTGATGTCATGGTTTCCTCGGCGGCAGGGTTGTAATCAGCCCATGACCTTAGCCGACGCCCGCAGGCGGATCAATGCCTGCGTCTTCGTGGCGGGAAGCAAGCCGAAGGCCGTATGTCCCACGCGCCGCACGCCAGCCATTGCACTAATCCCTTGCGGCAACCGGCGCAGGCCGGACGGACGAGGCTGCGGGCCGTCGTCAAGAATATGGTCCATACGTGCACCGCCACCTTGCCGATAGGCGAACGGCGTCATATCCCGCACCCTGGCGGACAGGCGTAAATAGACAAGTTCGCGTCTTGATTCTCAAGGCGACGCTGACAACGCGCAGGGGCGCGCGCTCGAGGTCGGGGAACCAAGATGAATATCCTGCTGGCGTTCGCGCCGTTCATCGTGTTTGTCATCATTGAAAGAACCGTCGGCGTATTGGAAGGGCTTGCCGCCGGCACCTTTGTATCCGCCGGGCTGGTGCTGCGCGACTGGCTCAGCCCCGAGCGCCGCATCAAGATCCTGGAGACCGGCACGCTGCTGCTGTTCACGGGGCTGACCCTGTATGCCCCGATGGCGGACGGGGATTCCTGGACGATCGCCCAGGCGCGCCTGCGGGTCGACGCCGGCATGCTGCTCCTGGTGTTGCTGACCCTGGCGCTGCGCCGGCCCTTCGCGCTGGAATACGCGCGGGAAAAGGAACCCGAATACGTCTGGAAGAACCGCCGCTACGCCCGCATGAACTATGCCGTCGCCGCGGCTTGGGCGCTGGCCTTCGCGACCATGGTGGCGGTCGACGCGCTGCTGCTGTACAGGCCGCAGCTACCGCAGGCCATCGCGATCGCCGTGACGGTGGCGGCGCTGGCCGGGGCAATGAAATTCACCGCTTGGTATCCGGACAGGGTGTCGGCTACAACACTCAGGTAAGCCCTCCCGGGAGACCATGATGCCCCCTCCAGGAACCGACGTGGAAATCGCGTTGGCGACCCAGGCCAGCGATGCGCTGGTCGCGGCCTTCGCGCGCCTCTTGCCGCAACTGTCCAGGACCGCCCCGCCGCTGACGCGCGCGGCGCTGGATGAAATCATCCGCTCGCCTTGCAACCACCTGTTCATCGCCACCATGGGCAGCGACCGGCGCATCGTCGGCACGCTGACGCTGGTGCACTTCCGCATCCCCACGGGTGTGCGGGCATGGATCGAGGACGTGGTGGTGGACGAACAGGCCCGCGGCCTGAAGGTGGGCATGGCGCTGACGCACGCAGCCATCGTCAAGAGCCGCGAACTCAAGGCCAAGACGCTGGACCTGACCTCCAACCCGAGCCGGCTGTCCGCGCACCACCTGTACGAGTCCGCCGGCTTTGTGCTGCGCGATACGCGGGTATACCGGCACCAGGGCTGAACCCGCTACTGGAAGTGGTAGCGCTCGCGGTAGCCCACCGGCGACATGCCGCAGTACTTGCTGAAGATGTCGCGAAAGGCCTTGGTGTCGTTGTAGCCGACTTCGTACATGACCTCGGCCACGCTCTTGCGCGAGGTTTCCAGACGCTTCTTGGCGGCTTCCACGCGCACCCGCTGCACGTACTCGACGATGCTGTTGCCTGTAGCCTGACGAAAGCGCCGCTCCAGTGTGCGGCGTCCCATGGCATGGCGGTCGGCCAATTCCTCGACGGTGATTTTTTCCGTGTAGCGGCCTTCGATGTAGTCCTGCACCGCGCGCACGACCTCGTCGGCGTGGGCTTTCTGCCCCATGAACACCGCGAACGGCAACTGACTCTGGCGGCTCCAGTCGAGCTGGAAATACTTGGCGCACCAGATGGCGGTGTCGCGATCGGTGTATTTTTCGATCAGGTGCAGCACCAGGTGCGCGGCGGAGAACGCGCCGCCGCTCGTGTAGATGCCGTTGTCCGCCATGACGACCCGGTCGCTGACCCATTGGACGCTGGGAAACAGGCTGGCGTAGAGGTTCTGCGCCACCCAATGGACCACCGCCTGCTGGCCGTCCAGGACTCCGCCCGCGGCCAGCAGCGCCGCGCCCATGCACAGGCTGGCGACTTCGCCGCCCTCGCGATGATGGCGCGACAGCCATTCGATCAGTTCGCGGTTGGACAGCACGGCGTCCGACACCGAGCCCAACAGCGGCGGCGCGATGCAGATGTCGATGTCATGGGCATCGGCCAGCACCATGTCGGCCTGCACCGTGATGCGGCCCTGGTCCAGGCGGACTTCGCGAGTCAGGGCCAGGGTGCGCACCGTAAACCTGGGTTCGCGCCCCTGCGCGGCCAGGTATTCGTTGGCGACCAGGAAGCCGTGCCTGGCGGTTTCCAGCGAGGCGATGTTGGTCCCCTGGGGCAGTAGGAAGGCGACGTTTTTCATCCTGCAAAGCATACGCCTGCGGGCTGTCGCAATCCACCCTCAAGATTGTCGCAATCGCCTATCTGAATTCGGCGCCGATCCCGATACAGTGACACTTACCGGAATGCGATCCGGACTGCGCCACGGGCGGCTTGCGGGCGTCCTGGCGCGGAACAGAACAACATGGATCAAAGGAGTTACTGATGGAAAAGTATGTAGACGGTTTTCTGCTGCCCGTGCCCAAGGCCAACCTCGAAACCTACCGGAAGATGGCGCAGCAGGCGCAGGCAGTGTGGCTGGAGCACGGCGCCCTCGACTACCGCGAGTGCGTGGCCGAAGAGATCGACAAGGAAGGTTTCGCCGCGTTCAGCGCCGCTGCCGGCGCGCGCGAGGACGAGACGGTGGTGTTCGCCTGGATCACCTACGCCAACAAGGCGGAACGCGACCGGATCAACGCCAAGGTCATGTCGGACCCGCGCCTGGCCGAGAACTGCTGCGAAGGCGTGTTCAACTTCAAGCGTATGTGCTGGGGCGGCTTCACCACGCTGGTCGGTAACTGAGTGAGGCGGCGGGAGACCTTCCCGCCTGTTCAAACGGAACAATCTGGAGACATCCCATGGCTAGCCCTGCAAGCAAACCCATCCCCGAAGGCATGCACACGCTCACCCCGCACATCGTGTGCGAAGGCGCGGCGGATGCCATCGCCTTCTACAAAAAAGCCTTCAACGCGGAGGAACTGGCCCGGCTGCCCGGCCCCAACGGCAAGATCATGCATGCCGCCATCCGCATCGGCGATTCCGTCATGATGCTGATGGACGACTTCCCCGAATGGGGCAGCCTGGGCCCCAAGGCGCTCAAGGGCACGCCCGTCACCCTGCACCTGTACGTGGCCGACGTGGACGCCGCCATGAAGCAGGCGGTGGCGGCCGGGGCCCAGGTGACCATGCCCGTGGCGGACATGTTCTGGGGCGACCGCTACGGCCAAATGGTGGACCCTTGCGGGCACCGCTGGTCCATCGCCACGCACAAGTTCGACCTGACGCCGCAGGAAGTGCAGGAGAACATGGCGAAGATGGGCCCGATGGAAGGCTGCGGCGACCCTTCAAAGAAACAGGGTTAAGCGGCCGGCTGCGGATACGGCCCCAGGAAATCCAGCTTGCCGATCTTCACTCCCGCGTGGCGCAGGATGGCGTACGCCGTCGTGACGTGGAAGTAGAAGTTCGGCAGCGCGAACGTCAGCAGATAGTCGTCGCCGCGGAATTCCTGCTTGAAGTCGCCGAACGCCAGCGATACCTTGCGGCCTTCGGCCCCGTCCAGCCTGTCAGCCGCCACGTCCTGCAGATACGCGAGGGTGGCGGCGATGCGCTGCTGCAATTGCTCGAAGGTGGTTTCCTCGTCCGGGAATTTGGGCGCTTCCACCCGCGACAGCCGCTGTACCGCGAACTTGGACGCGTCGCTGGCGCGCTGCACCTGGCCGCTCAGCGGATACATGTCCGGCGCCAGGCGGGCATTGATGAGATCGGCCGGGTCCATGCCGGCGGCGGCGGCGTGGTCGGCGGCCTTTTGCAGCAGCGCGGCCAGCACGTTCAGGCCGCGGACGAAGGCAGGCACGCTGGCCTGATACATGGAAAGTGGCATGGCGGAAACTCCGGACAGGGACGAGGCGGTTGGCGCGGGACGCGCCGGCGCGCCGGGGATACGCTGATCTTACTGCCGGGACCGGGACCAAGCTGCCGCCCGCTGCGCGAGCGGACCCTGGCCTATTCCGCCTGCCCGCGGGCGGCGCGGCGCTGCGTCTGGAAGAAGCGCCAGATCAGCGCCGAGGCGTCCGGCCCGCTGCGCGCGTGATAGCGCACCGAGGCGTCGCCGCCGCTCCAGGCATGTTCCAGCAGCGTGATTTCGCATAGCCGCAGCACCGTGCGGCTGCCACGCAGCATGTCGACGCGGCGGTAGGATTTATCGGTGCCCAATCCCAGCACGCGCTCGACCGGCACGCTTTCGGGCGGCAGATCGTTCACGGCGCGGAACTGTTCGAATAATTGTTTGGCATTGCGCGGCGCCACCGTCGGATCCAGTTGCCCGTGCAGAATCATGGCGGGCATGCCGAGCCGGAAAACCGCCGGGTCCGCCACCTTTTCCAGCAAGGGCAGCAGCGGCTTGAGCGCGCCGCGACGCATCGTGCCGATGCCGCCGGTGGCGCTGTGGGCATCGCCCGCCACCGGCCCCGAGTGCATGGCCACGGCGGCAATCAGGCGCGGATGGCGCAAGGCCACCAGCGCCGCCATGCCGGCGCCGGCCGACAGGCCCGCGATGTAGACGCGTTCGGGATCCAGCGCGTGCCTGGCGCATTCCGCGCGGATCAGCGCGGCGATCAGGTCGGCTTCCGCCCCGCCATGCGCGTCGTCCGGCTGGAACCAGCGCCAGCAGCGCTGCACCTGCCGGGTCATGGATTGCTGCGGATAGAGCACCATGAAGCCGCCCGCGTCGGCCCATTGGTTCATGCGCGAGCCGCGCGCGAACGACAGCGCCGTCTGCCTGCAGCCATGCAGCATCACCACCAGCGGCATGCCGGCGCGCGGCGCGGCAGCGGGCGTGTAGCGCGCGTAGGTCAGGCGGCGGCCCTGGCCGTCGGAAAACTGGCGGGAGGCTTCCCAGCGGCCCGTCCCCAACGAGGGCGCGGCGGCGCTGCGGGAAGCAGAGGCTGCGGCGGACTTGGCCGCGCGGCGCTTGGGCGCGCTGCGCTTCTTGGCGGACTTGGGCGTGGCCATGCGCATTGCGGCGCGCTGCAGCTTGCCGATCTTCTTCGCGGCCTTGAAAAACAGATTGGTAAAACTGCGCGCCATTG
>JALDYL010000345.1:0-4071 GCA_032153965.1 Achromobacter sp.
ATCGCGCTGATGGAAAGCATCCAGAGCGACGACCCCACCGCCATCATCGGCCTGCCGCTGATCGCGCTGACCGGCATGCTGGCGCGGTTCGGCCTGGACCCGCTGGAAGCCCCCGGGGCGCCGGCATGAGCGGCGCACTGCACCTGATCCCGGTCGGCCTGGGCGAAGCCCCGCCCGAGCGCTGGCTGCCCGCCGAGGTCCGCGCCCTGGCGGGCCGGCTGGACACCTATATCGCCGAAAACGCCAAGACCGCCCGCGCCTTCCTCAAGCTGATCGGCACCACCCGGCCGCTGCAGGAAATCACCATCCACACCCTGAGCGACAAGGTCGACGCCGCCCAGATCAAAGCCTGGCTGGAGCCAGCGCTCAAGGGCGCGGAAATCGGCCTGGTTTCCGAGGCCGGCTGCCCCGCGGTCGCGGACCCGGGAGCCAAGGTCGCCGACGCCGCCCACCGCCTGGGCATCACGGTGAAACCCTGGGTCGGCCCCTCTTCCATCCTGCTGGGCCTGATGGCCAGCGGCCTGGACGGCCAGCGCTTCGCCTTCCACGGCTATGCGCCGGTGGACCCGGCAGAACGCGCCAAGCAGCTGCGCGCCTGGGAACAGCACTCGGCCAAGCACAACCAGACGCAATTGCTGATCGAGACCCCCTACCGCAACGCCGCCATGTTCTCGACACTGCTGGCCAGCCTGAAGGGCGACACCAAGCTGTGCGTGGCGCGTTCGGTCACGACCGCCGACGAATGGATTGTCACCCGCAGCGTGACCGACTGGAAGAAGCAGCCGGCGCCCCAGCTCGACAAGCTGCCGACGCTGTTCCTCTTCCTGGCGCGCTGAACCATGCGCCGCCTGATTCTTGCGCCGCTTGTCGCGGCCATCCTGGCGGGATGCGCCGCCCGCGGCCCCGCCGGCCTGGACCTGGACACCTCCGTCACTGCCGTCAGCCAGGCCAGCCGGGTGCGCAGCATCGTGCTGCACTACACCAGCGTCGACGACGCCCGCTCGATGGAATTGCTCTCCAAGGGCAAGGTCAGCTCCCATTACCTGGTGTACGACTCCGGGCGCGTCTACCGGCTGGTGGACGAGAACCGCGCGGCCTGGCATGCGGGCGCCAGTTCCTGGTATGGCAACATCGCCATGAACAGCACGTCCATCGGCATAGAAATCGTCAACCCGGGCTGGACGGAAGGCCTCGACGGCAAGCCCGTCTGGCACCCCTATGACGACAAGCAATTGCGCGCCTTGACCATACTGCTGCGCGATATTGCGCAGCGGCACGGCATCGCGCCCGAAAACATCGTGGGCCACAGCGACATCGCACCACAGCGCAAGGTGGACCCCGGCCCTCTTTTCCCCTGGAAAATGCTGGCCGAGGCTGGGATAGGACGCTGGTATGACGAAGCCGGCGCCGCCGCACACCTCGCACGCCTGCAGGCCCAAGGCGTTCCCGACGTGGCGTGGTTCCAGAAGCAGCTGGCGCGGCTGGGCTACGCCTGCCCGCAGGGCGGAACGCTGGACCCGGCCACGATCGGCGCGCTGGCGGCCTTCCAGATGCACTATCGGCCGGCGCTGTACGACGGCCAGCCGGATGCGGAGACCGCCGCCATCATGCTGGCGATGCTATAGGCGCTAGCGCCGGCCGCGCAGCCAGGCGACCAGCCGCCAGCCCAGCAGCAGGGCCAGCACGGCGGCGTACATCGCCGGCTGCGCCAGGTCGTTCTTGCCGGCCTTGTGCCACCAATAATGCAGCACCGCCAACAAGCCTATGGCATAGACGGCGCGATGCAGAGTCTGCCAGCGCTTGCCCAGCTTGCGCATGGCCCATTGCGTGGAAGTGGCCGCCAATGCGGTCATGAGCAGGAAGGCCGCAAATCCCGCGGTGATGAAAGGGCGCTCGCCGATGTCGCGCAGCATGCCCAAGGGATCGAAGCCGCGATCCCACCAGACCCAGGCCATGAAGTGCATGGAACCATAGAAAAATGCGAACAGCCCGCACATGCGGCGCAGACGTACCAGGGCGGGCTGGCCTGTCAGGCGGCGCAGCGGCGTGATGGCCAGCGTCACCAGCAGGCAGACCAAGGTCCATGTGCCCGATGAGCGGGTCAGGAACTCGACGGGATTCGCCGTCAGCCCATTGTTCACGCCCAGCCAGATCCAGCGCGCAAAAGGCGCCAACCCCAGCAGGAACAGGAACGGCTTGAAACGCCCCACCGCCTTGGCGGAAAGCTGGGTCTTGCGCGGCGGCGCAGCCGGAGCCGCCTGCGGGGTGCCGTCGGGCATGGAGCCGCCTCAGTAGTTCGCCTTCAGGTCCATGCCCTGATAGAGCGACGCCACCTGTTCGGCATAACCGTTGAACATCAAGGTCTTGCGCTTGGGCGAGAACAGCCCGTCCTCGCCGATGCGGCGCTCCGTGGCCTGGCTCCAGCGCGGATGGGGCACGTCAGGATTCACATTGGCGTAAAAGCCGTACTCCTGCGGCGCGGCCTTGATCCAGGACGACACGGGCGACTTTTCAACCAGGCGGATCTTCACCAGGGACTTGGCGGACTTGAAGCCGTACTTCCAGGGCACCGCCAGCCTGAGCGGCGCGCCGTTCTGGTTCGGCAGCACGCGGCCGTAGACGCCGAACACCAGCATGGCCAGGGGATTCATGGCCTCGTCGATGCGCAGCCCTTCCACATAAGGCCACTCCAGGACCGCGGCGCGCACGCCCGGCATGTTCTCGCGCTGCACGGCGGTCACGAATTCCACGTACTTGGCGTTGCCCGTGGGCTCGACCTGCTTGAGCAACGCCGACAGCGAATAGCCCACCCAGGGAATCACCATGGACCAGCCCTCGACGCAGCGCAGCCGGTAGACGCGCTCTTCCATCGGCGCCAGCTTGAGCAGCTCTTCGATGGAGAAAGTGCGGGGCTTGCCGACTTCGCCCTCGACGCTCACGCTCCAGGGACGGGTCTGCAACTTGCCCGCATTGGCGGCGGGATCGCCCTTGTCCAGGCCGAACTCGTAGTAATTGTTGTAGGACGTGACGTCGGCCAGCGAGGTCTGCTTGTCCATGACGCTCAAGGCCGCGTTGGCCTTGCCCGGCAGGGCGCCGGCCTCCTGGGCGTGCGCGCTGCGCATGGTCCACCCCGGCAAGCCCGCAGCCGCAGCGGCCATCCCGGCGCGCAACATCAGTTCGCGGCGCGAGCGCCAGACGGTCTCGGAGGTGATCTCTGACGGAAGAATATCGTCGGGCTTGCGTATCAACATCATGGTCTCCGGTGTGGCGCCCGCAGGATCACGGACGCGCCCTGCGCAAGCCATGGACGGTGCGCGGCCCCATGATATTCCGCGGCGGCCGACGCTTGCGGGTATTTCCTATAGACCAGCAGGCGCGACAGGTGTTCCGCACCCGCCGCACGTGCACCCGGAGTATCCCGGGACCCGGATGGTCAGACGCGCGGCAGCAGCCACTCGCGCAGCTTCGGCACGCTGTCGAGCACCGCCTGGGGCGAACAGCCTTCCAGTTCCTTCAGGGTATGGGCGCCATAGGTCACGCCCAGTCCGTGCACGCCGGCATTGATCGCCATCTGCAAGTCGTGGGACGTGTCGCCAACCATCACCACGCGGTCCGGATCCACATCCAGTTCCTGCATCAGTTCGTGCAGCATCGCCGGATGCGGCTTGCTGAAGGTTTCGTCGGCGGTGCGGGTGGCGTCGAACAGCGGCCCCAGGCCGGTCGCCGCCAGCGCGCGGGTCAGGCCCACACGGCTCTTGCCGGTGGCGACGGCCAGGCGCACGTTCTGCCCCGCCAATTCGCCCAACAGTTCCTGCACGCCCTCGAACAGGCGCAATTCCGGGTCGCGCAGCAGGTAGTGCGTGCGGTAGCGCTCCAGGAAGCGCGGCAGCATCGCCTGCGTCAGTTCCGGCACCGCGCGGCGCAGGGCGCTCTCCAGGGACAGACCTATCACCCAGCTGGCGTCGGACGCCGAAGGCACCGCCAGTTCCAGGTCGCGGCAAGCGCCCTGGATGGCCGCCACGATGCTGTGCGTGGAATCCATCAGGGTGCCATCCCAGTCAAAAACGACCA